>DHJN01000162.1:25484-27507 GCA_002404345.1 Actinobacteria bacterium UBA4719
TCCCAGGCACCGACGCCGATGGCCGTCCACTCGGCGCTGATGTCGCAGCACAGCAGGGAGCCGCCCTCGGCCAGGCCGCGGGCGATGCACAGGCTGGAGTATCCGGTGAAGGTGCCGACCTCCACTGCGCGACGGGCGCCGACGAGCCGGGCCATCATGGTCAGCAGCTGCCCCTGGTCATCGCCGATCTGCATCCCGGCCACCCCGCCGAGAGCGAGGGTCTTGGAGTGCAGCCGCTGAACAACTTCGTCCACGGGCCAGCTGCCGTGGCCCGCGGCGTAGTCACGGACTTCGTCAGTCACGGTGAAGTTACGCATCCACCGACAGTAGTGCGCCGGACCCTCGTCCGCCCGTGAGGTTGCCGCGCGTGATTCGCATCTGAAAAAGCCTCGAAGTCCGGGGAGTCGAACCCCTACAGCGATCGACTGTTCCAGGCGTTGAGGCTGCTGCCCCACCCCAGCCCGGACCACTCGCGGAGTGACGCCTGCGGGGTATGGCGACGCGGATCGTCCGCTTCCTTCTGGCCGATCATGGCCCTTGGGCCGGGGCAGCGGCATTGTCCTGCTGACCCCGCCCATGAGTTCGGGGTGTGTCGGCGCGTCTCGCATAGCAGCTGGAATCCTGGCAATTCATGGCCGGGAGGATGTCAAGCGTTCAAGAGTTGGGAGACCCGCTGGGGGGAGACGTCGAGCACGACTGCGATGTCGGCGCCAGATAGGCCGGACTCGGCTAGGTCCTTCGCGGCGGCGCGCGAGAGCGCAGCCACCTCGCGTTGCTGCGCGGCGAGCTCGTGGACGGCCTTGCGCGCTGCGATCACCTCTTTGCCCAGTGCATTTTCGATTTTTGGTCGGATCTCAACGTCGATCGTGGACTCGTCGCTGATGCCCTCAACAAGGCTGATGTATTCGCGGGACATCCTCGCTGCCGAGTGGAGGCTCTTGGACTGGGTGACACCCACGCCCTCGACATGAAGCTCCCAGCCGTGTTCCCAGCGCTTGGCGTCGACCTTGTAGGTCTTGCTCATTGCAGCCACCCTTCGTTGAGGCATGCCAGTTTCTTGATGATGTCGCCGACGACACCCGCAGAGACGACTCGCGCGGTGTTCACGACGGCCAGGTGCTTGCCGCACGGGCAGTACCAGACTTCATGGTCGCCCTTCGCGTTGCGGCACGTGCACCCGGTTGCGAGGAGCGCCTTGTGGATCTCCCGGTACTTCTCGGCTTCGGAATAGCTGCTAACTCTCGTCCCCCTAGAGAGTCAATATCAAGATGGGCTAGAGAATCCAAAGGTCCAGGATCCCTGCCTCATTGCCACGGGCAGTTCGTGGAAGCTCGCGCTGCGGACGCGGCGTCGAATGCATTGTGGTGACCTGATCACGCCGCGGAGTCAACCTCAGCACCTGCCCCGAGGGCAGCATGTGCAGGGTGCTCTTGCACGGTTGTATGGCGTCCCGCAGGTCCGGCTGCCCGATCAGCGCCGCCCCCCATGGTCTTCAGGACTAGGCGTTGAGCAGCGATTAGGCGTTGAGCAGCTGGGACACGCGCCCTGGGGTTAGGTCGAGCAAGGCCGCCGCATCCCGAACCGAATAACCCTCGCGTGCCAGCCGGGCCACCGCAGCAGATGTGTGGGTCAGCAGGGCCTCCTCCAGCTCACGGGCCTGCCGGCGCTCGCGTCCGTGCTACCGCTTCCTGCACCACCTCGTCGCTCACCTCGTACGTGAAGATGAGTTTCGGTTTGGCGTCACCGTCCAGGTCAGCCATGAGGATGATGACCTCGCGAACCGATTTGGCCAGACCGGCCAGCGATCGGGCGAAAGTGTGGGCTCCGGGCACGGCAGGGACGTCGGCCAGCCATGAGCCACCCTCGCGTGTCACGATCACCTCGTGGTCGCTCACAGGAGCCATTGCCTTCCAAGTGCTGGTGCAAGGTCGCTCTCGATCTTGCGGAGTGTGCCGGTGGGGATGTCGCCGGGATGCTGAGTTTGAGAGTTCGGTGGGGGAGCCAATACCTTCAACTTAGGGTC
>DHJN01000018.1:0-1082 GCA_002404345.1 Actinobacteria bacterium UBA4719
TGGCCGGGGTGGATGCCATCGCCAGATGCGCCCAGGTCCGAGCGGTACTGCTCATGGCCGATCAGCGGCCGGTAGCAGTCGACATACGGCACACCGCGGCGGGCGCACACGTCAGCCTGCGCCTCAACCACGATCTCGAGCCGCGCGTTCAGCTCCGCGTCCAGCGTCGGCGGCGGCCCCACCGCGAACGCTGCGACCCCGCTCGCGGCCGCGTCGTCGAGGATGTTGGCGAGGTTCAGTCGCACTCGCGCGGTCGACATGTAGCTCACGGCGTCGTTGTGGCCCACCGCCACGACCAGGCGTTTCTCGGAACGGCCGTGCCAGCGCGGCGGGCCCTCGGTGCGCCAGCGCCTGAGCACGTCCGCGGAGGAGTCGTCGCGCACCCCCAGCTGGTACGGGGTGATGTCCACGTCAGGATGCTCGGTGCGCCCCACGACGCGCGAGACCCAGCCCACGCCTTTTGGGTCACCGTAACCGGCGACGTAGGCGTCCCCGATGAACACGAGCGCGATGTCCCGTGGCCCGTCGTTCACCTGGAACTGCGCGCTCGGGTTGAACTCGGTGGGAACGTCATGGGCGGCGACGTCCTCGGAGTTGACAGTTATGTCGTCTACAGAACTCACACTTGTTCAGTCCTCATCATCGTCGAGTCGGGCGAGCCAGGTGGCCAGGCGCTCGATGGGCGTCTCGAACTCGGGGTGCAGGTCGACGAACGTGCGAAGCTGCTCGGCCAGCCACTCGAGGCCGACCTGTTCCTCGCCCCGGCGCGCTGCCAGCTCCTCGATGCCACGATCCGTGAAGTACACGTTTTGCATTCTGCACTACGCGGGGCGGTCAGCGCCCTTGCACACCCCGTTGATGGCCCGGTTTGTCCGAGTCCTCCCCCCAGCCAAACCTAGGGACGGTGCGGTCCCGATCGGGCCAAACCTAGGGATGGTGCGGTGCCGATCGGGCCAAACCTAGGGACGGTGCGGTGCCGATCGGGCCAAACCTAGGGACGGTGCGGTCCCGATCGGGCCAAACCTAGGGACGGTGCCTGCCGGGTTCACCAACATGTGAGATCACTTGGTCGCACCGTCCCT
>DHJN01000018.1:1214-2992 GCA_002404345.1 Actinobacteria bacterium UBA4719
GTTTGCGGATCACTTGGTCGCACGGTCCCTAGGTTTGGGGGTCGTTTGGTCGCACGGTCCCTAGGTTTGGGTCTTCTAGCGGTCGAAGGCCTTGGCGATCAGCTGGGCCTGCTGTGTCGCATGCTTCTTGCTCGAGCCGGTGGCCGGTGAGGCAGAGGCGGCGCGGGACGCCACCTGCAGAGCCCGGGTCTCGCCCCTGCTGGCCAGTGCCTGGGGCAGGTTCATTGCCATGAACGGCCAGGCGCCCTGGTTGGCCGGCTCGTCCTGGACCCACATGATCTCGGCACCCGGGTAGGCCTTGATGGCCGCCGCGATCTCGTCGGCCGGCAACGGGGCCAGCTGCTCGACCCGCAGGATCGCGGTCGTGGCATCCGCGCGCTTGGTGCGCTCGGCCTCGAGGTCGTAGATGACCTTGCCCGACGCCAGGAGCACCCGGGTCACTGCCTGGGCATCCAGGGCAGTCGTGTCGGGCAGCACCGGCTCGAACGTCCCCGACGTGAAGTCCCCGACCGCTGACGCGGCAGCCTTGAGGCGCAGCATCGACTTGGGCGTGAACACGATCAGCGGACGCCGCGGGCGGTGGTAGGCCTGACGACGCAACAGGTGGAAGTACGACGCGGGCGTCGAGGGGTAGGCCACGGTCATGTTGTCCTCGGCACACATCTGCAGGAAGCGCTCGATGCGCGCTGAGGAGTGGTCCGGTCCCTGACCCTCGTAGCCGTGGGGGAGCAGCAGCACGACCGACGAGCGCTGGCCCCACTTCTGCTCGGAGGAGACGATGAACTCGTCGATGATGGTCTGGGCGCCGTTGAGGAAGTCGCCGAACTGCGCCTCCCACAGGACCAGGGCGTCGGGCCGCTCGACCGAGTAGCCGTACTCGAAACCCATCGCCGCGAACTCGGACAGCAGCGAGTCATAGATCCAGAAGCGGGCCTGGTCCTCGCCGAGGTACTTCAGCGGCGTCCACTCCTCGGCGGTCACCTTGTCGATGAGAACCGCGTGACGCTGCACGAACGTGCCTCGACGCGAGTCCTGACCCGCCAGACGAACCGGCACGCCCTCCTGGAGCAGCGAACCGAAGGCGAGCAGCTCGCCCATCGCCCAGTCGATCCCGCCCTCGCGGACCATGGCAGCCCGCTTCTCCATGAGCTGCTGGAGCTTGGGATGGGGCGTGAAGCCCTCTGGCTTGTTCACGAACGCGTCACCGAGGTGCTGGATGTTCTCGACGGAGATTGCCGAAGCCGTGGTGCGCGGCGGCGTATGCTCATCGTCCTCCTGCGCGGAAGGGCGCTCAAGGCCGCCGTGGCCCTCGGTGTCGGTGCCGGCAACCTCGCCGCCGCCGTTGGCCAGGTCGGTCGCCCGTGCCGGGTTCTTGATGGCTTCCTTGGTCTCGATGAACGCACGCTCGAGCTGCTGCTGGTAGTCGCGCAGCGCTCCCTCGGCCTCCTCGACGGAGATGTCGCCGCGACCGATCAGGGACTCGGTGTAGAGCTTGCGTACCGAGCGCTTGGCCTCGATCAGGTTGTACATCAGCGGCTGCGTCATCGAGGGGTCGTCGCCCTCGTTATGCCCACGGCGGCGGTAGCAGATCATGTCGATGACGACGTCCTTGTTGAACTCCTTGCGGTACTCGTACGCCAGCTCGGCCACGCGCACGCACCCCTCGGGGTCATCACCGTTGACGTGGAAGATGGGCGCCTGGATCATCCGCGCCACGTCCGTGGAGTAGACCGAGGAGCGTGATGCCGACGGCGAGGTGGTGAAGCCGACCTGGTTGT
>DHJN01000018.1:3028-3897 GCA_002404345.1 Actinobacteria bacterium UBA4719
CCGACCTGGTTGTTGATGACGACGTGGATCGTGCCGCCGGTGCGGTAGCCGCGTAGCTGCGAGAGGTTGAGCGTCTCTGCCACGACACCCTGGCCCGCGAACGCGGCGTCTCCGTGCAGCAGCACCGGCAGGACGGTGAACGCCTCGCCGGCCAGGTCGAGCCGATCCTGCTTGGCGCGCACGATGCCCTCGAGGACCGGGTTGACTGCCTCAAGGTGCGAGGGGTTGGCAGCCAGGTACACCTTGGTCATGGCGCCGTCCTCGGAGACGAACTTGCCCTCGGTGCCGAGGTGGTACTTCACGTCGCCCGAGCCCTGGACCGACTTGGGGTCCTGGGTGCCCTCGAACTCGCGGAAGATCTGGCCGTAGGACTTGCCCGCGATGTTGGCGAGCACGTTGAGGCGGCCACGGTGCGACATACCGATGCAGACCTCGTCCATGCCCTCGCCGGCGGCGCGGCACAGGATCCGGTCGAGCAGGGCGATGACGGACTCGCCACCCTCGAGGCTGAAGCGCTTCTGCCCGACGAACTTGGTCTGCAGGAACGTCTCGAAGGCCTCGGCGGCATTGAGCCGCCTCAGGATCCGCAGCTGCTCCTCGGCAGAGGTCTTGGCGTAGGGGGTCTCGATCTTGGTCTGGATCCACGTGCGCTGCTCGGGGTCCTGGATATGCATGTACTCGATGCCAACGGTCCGGCAGTAGGCATCGCGCAGGATGCCCAGGATCTTGCGCAGCTTGAGCATCGGCGCTCCGCCGAAGCCGCCGGTGGGGAAGTCGCGCTCGAGGTCCCACAGCGTCAGGCCGTGAGTGGTGACGTCGAGGTCCGGGTGACGGCGCTGGCGGTACTCCAGCGGGTCGGTGTCGGCCAT
>DHJN01000072.1 GCA_002404345.1 Actinobacteria bacterium UBA4719
CCGCGCCTACCGACGAGTGGGATCAACTCTCAAAGAGAAAATCCGTCCCAGACCAAATAAAGCACCCATCGGTACACCGTCCCGCAAGCGCAACGCGTTACGGGGACGATCTGGCGGTCTGTCACCCGGTGTCGACCTCTGCTGATTCTGTGTCACTTACCGATCCACTTGCGTTGAACGCTCGCTGTCCTACGTGAGCTCAGCAGGTCTCACATTCCGGGCCAGGTACCAAGCGTTCCACGCGCCCGGTGAGATTTCCCGTGTGAGCGGGTGGGAGCACCAACTCGAGCCGAACGGTCAACCGGGCCAACAACACATGCACGATCGGCCCGATCGCGACGGCGTAGGCCACCGTGCCGATGCCGACCACACCGCCCATCAGCCAACCCACTGCCAGCACGGTCAGCTCGAGCGTGGTTCGCACCAACCCGACACTTCGGCCGGTGCGTCGAACCAGACCGGTCATCAGTCCGTCACGTGGGCCCGGCCCTAACTGGCTGCCGATGTACATCGCCCCCGCGAGACCGTTGAGTCCGATGCCAGCGGCCAGCATCACCCCCCGCTGCCACAGCACCGACGGCGCGCCAAGCATCGAGAGGGCGATGTCAGTGGTGATCCCGATGATGAACACGTTCGCCACGGTCCCGAAGCCGGGCATCTGCCGCAGCGGTATCCACAGCAGCAGCACGAGCACGCCGACCACGATGGTGACTGTCCCGAAGCTCACCGGCAGGTGCGTGGCCACGCCGTAATGGAAGACGTCCCAGGGGTCGAGCCCGAGCTGGGCCCGGATCATCATGGCCATCGAGACGCCATAGAGCGTTAGTCCAGCGAGCAGTTGGGCCAGTCGGCGCGGCAGCCGCCCGGCACGAAGCTGTTGACGAGGTGACATTGGCAGGAGCGTGGCGGGAGGCATGGATCCATCATGACCACAAGTGGACTGTTAATAAATAGCCAATTCTGCAACAGTGGTCTGCATGGCCCCGTCTAACGTGTCCGCAACACGACTCTCCGCTCTGCTCAGGCCTGCCGCCGGCGACTCCCCGGCATACCTGCATATCGCCGATGCCCTCAGGCTTCTCATCGTTGATGGCCGGGTCCCGGTCGGCAGCCGCATACCCAGCGAGCGGGACCTCACCCGGGCGTTGGGGTTGAGCCGCACGACAATCACGAGGTCGTATGCCGAGTTGCGAGACCGGGGGTACATCACGTCACGTCGTGGCTCGGGCAGCCTCGCCGCCCTGCCCGGTGAGGCGTCCCATCGCCTGGCCGGCCCGCTGACCCCGGGCGACTCCGAGGAGGGCAAGTTGGACCTGACGGTGGCTGCGCTGCCCGCTCCTCCGGGCACGGCTGCGGCCTTCGCATCAGCGATCGACTACCTCCCTGGCTATCTGACCGGATCGGGATACCACCCACTGGGCCTGGAGGTTCTTCGCACAGCGATTGCGTTGCGCTTCAACGAACGCGGCGTTCCGACCGAGCCCGAACAGATCATCGTCACCTCCGGGGCTCTGTCATCGATGGCACTGGTCGCCGCGACCTACCTGAGGCCGGGCGAGCGGGTTGTCATGGACAGCCCCACCTACCCCAACACGATGGCCACACTGCGTCGCGCCGGCGCCCGCATCATCGGCGTCGGCGTGGAACCGGCAGGCTGGGACATCGATGCCCTGGAGTCCACGGTTCGTCGGGCCAGACCTGCCATGTCGGTGCTGATCCCCGACTTCCACAACCCCGTTGGATGCCTCATGCCGGACGACGAACGTGCCCGGGTGTCCCGTTCGTGGTCACGCTCGGGGACGATCGGGGTTGTCGACGAGACACTAATCGACTTTCCGGCTGACCGAGATGCGACGGCGCCCCTACCGATGGCAGCTCACGGCACCAGGACCGTCACCGTCGGCAGCGCCAGCAAGTCGTTCTGGGGAGGCCTCCGCATCGGCTGGATCCGCGCCGCCACCGACCAGGTCGCCCAACTTTCCGAGTCGCGACTCGCCCTCGACCTTGCGGCGCCGGTCCTCGAGCAACTCGTCCTTCTACATCTGATGGCGGATCGCAAACGCATCGTTGAGTATCAGCAGGAGCGGGTCCGCCAGTCCCGGTCGGCGCTTTGCAATGCCATGCGAACCGCCCTTCCCCACTGGGTGCTCCACCAACCTGCCGGAGGCCTGTCCGTCTGGTGCGAGCTGCCCGACGCGCTCTCAACCGCCGTCGTGGCCGCAGCCGAGAAACAGGATCTGCTACTTGGCGCAGGCCCGCGATTCGCCGTCGACGGTGGCCTCGAGCGCTTCTTGCGGCTGACCTGCACGCAACACCCCGACATTATGTTGGATGCGGTCGCCCGCATGGCCCACGTGTGGGAGGACGCTCAAATAAACCGGAATGCGCGCTCACACCCGGGTCACCTGGTCGCCTGAGCCCCGGTCGAGTCCAGCGAGCCCAGGGAAGCCGACCTGCCAGCGGGACAAGACGTGACCTTGCCCGCGCCCGCAGCCATCACCACAGAAGGATCGGCTTGCGGCATAGCCCCGGAGATCCGGCGCCAAACCGAGGATGCCGAACGTTCGGATCTGCCGTACGGCGGATGGATGGGTCGTTGATAAGGCAACGCCCCCGAAACGTCGATGGTTGAATGGGATGGTGGGCAGTTGGCCAGGGATGACCGAGAAGGAGAGCTTTGCTGGCAAGGACTTGCGGCAAGCCACGCTCGATGGTCACTTCTTCAAGATGTGCGATTTCCGAGGTGTAGACCTGCGGGGCGCCTCACTGCGGGGGACCCACTTCTCCGGCTGTGACCTGCGGGAGGCCGACTTCCGCGGGGCCGACCTCACCGACGCTAAGTTTGACTACGTCATGACCCACGATCCCGACTATGGGTTGACGGACGTCACCGGCGCGAAATGGGAGGGATCGCGTCTCAAAAGAGTCAGAGCCGACAAGGTGATTGGCTGGATTGAGGCCTGAGCACAGCAGTCCCAGGCACCGTCCCTACCCCAACATCCGCTCCTGCGAAGGGCGTGCGTTCTTCCCGGTGGGCGATGGGTGACCGGTCGCCGATTCGTGAACGGCACAGTCAGGACTTGGTAGAAGGCACGGACGCGGTGATGACGTTCAGGTCGCGGAGGTGCCAGGTCGAGGGGCGAAATCGCGCTAAATGCCGACCCGGATCAGCCATGGTCGGCCGCTGCTCGCTGGACCCTCATGCCTGCTTCGGCGTGCGTCTCGTTTGATCCCAAAGAGCCGTGGGCGGGCTTAGGGGTTCGCGGGGTTGGCGACGCCGAATCGAAGACCGTCCACCACGAGGTTTACCAGCCGGTGCGCCTGTTCCTGCCAACCTGCGTGCTCGTTGAACATGCAGAAGCCGCTCATGGCCTGCAGCACGTCTTCGGGGTCGGCGTCGGTACGCACCAGCCCCGCCGCGACCGCCGCGTGCACCAGTCGTGCCATCGACTCGTTGATGTTGGCGCGGCTTTGGGCAAAGAGGTCGGAGTTGTCGTTCACCATGGACTTCAGCGCAACAGCTAGACCTCGCTTAGTCGCCACGTAGCCCACGAATCGGCGCATCCACTCCGCCAACGCCTCGTCCGCCGGCAGCGTGCCCAATAGCTCGTCGACACCACCGCACAACAGATCAACTTCGCGGCGGTACACGTCGGCGATCAGCGCGTCGCGAGTCGGGAAGTGGCGGTACAGCGTGCCGATCCCGACGCCGGCGTGCCGGGCGATGTCTTCCAGCGGCGCCTCGACCCCCCGTTCGGCGAACTGGGCGGCCGCGGCGACCAGCAGGGCGTCGCGGTTGCGCCGCGCATCGGCGCGCAGCGGCCTGGCCTCTGTCACCCCGGTGACCTCGGTACTCAACCCATTCCCCTTTCGCCAACCGCTTGCCAATCGGAGGTATCCTCCGTATAGTTACCGGAGGAGCCCTCCGGATAGTTACCGGAGGCAACATCCGTTTCAACCAAAGGTACCACTCCCCTCCCACCAAAGGAGATCCCAGTGTCAATCCAGACGACCTCCGACAGCACCACAACCAGCGCGCAACTGCCGGGCAACCCCTTCGGCGTGGCCGAGGCCCGACCCCGCCGCCGGCTGCTGCCCCACGGGCACCCCGGCCTCGTCCTTGCTGTGATCTTGACCTGCCAGCTCATGGTCGTGCTTGACGCGACCATCGTGAACATTGCGCTGCCCGACATCCAGGGCGCGCTGCACCTCTCCTCCGCCAACCTGTCCTGGGTGATCAACGCCTACACCCTGGCCTTCGGCGGACTGCTGCTGCTGGGCGCCCGGGCGGGCGACATCCTGGGACGTCGGGCCACGTTCCTGGCCGGCATTGGCCTGTTCGCCGCAGCCTCGCTCGCCGGAGGCTTTGCCACCGGCGCGCCGATGCTGTTGACCATGCGCGCACTGCAGGGCGTCGGCGCAGCACTAGCTTCGCCGTCGGCACTGGCCCTGCTCACGACGATGTTTGCCGAAGGACGCGCGCGTACCCGGGCCATCGGGCTCTACACCATGGTCTCGGTCGGCGGCGCCGCAGTCGGCCTGATGGCAGGGGGAATGCTCACCCAGTGGGCCTCGTGGCGCTGGGTCCTGTTCGTGAACGTACCGATCGGCCTGGCCGTGCTGGTGCTTGCACGCGCCGTGCTGCCCGAGACCACCCGGCACATCGGCCGTTTCGACGTAGCCGGCGCTCTGACCTCCAGCGTTGGCATGGGAGCGCTCGTGTTCGGTTTGATCCACGCCGCGTCCCACGGATGGGCTGACACCACGACTCTCGCGTCTTTCCTGCTGGGTCTGGTGCTGCTCGGGTCGTTCGTGGGAATCGAGTTGCGCGCTCCCTCGCCGATCACACCCCTGCGGCTGTTCGCCGACCGCAACCGGGCCAGCTCCTACCTGACTCGGCTGTTCATGGTCGCCGGCATGATGGGGATGTTCTTCTTCCTCACCCTGTTCCTGCAAAATGTGCTCGGCTACAGCTCATTGAAGACCGGATTCGCCTTCGTGCCGATGACGGTGTTCGTGTTCCTCGGCTCCCAGCTCAGCGCCCGCACCGCACACCTGCTCAACGGGCGCGCCGTGATCCTGGTCGGGCTCACGTTCTCCATGACCGGCCTACTCTGGCTCTCACAGCTATCACAGACCAGCAGCTACCAGTCGCTACTTGGACCGCTGGTGCTGTTCGGCCTCGGCAACGGGCTCGCGTTCGTCCCGCTGACCACGCTCTCACTGGCCGGCGTCGACCGCCAGGACGCCGGCGCCGCATCCGGACTCGTCAACGTCATGCAGCAGGTCGGTGGCGCCCTCGGGCTATCCGTTCTGGTCACAGTCTTCGCCACCGTCAGCAAGAACGACGCAGCCCAACACAGGGCCGGCACGGCGTTGGAGCAGGCACACCACGCCTTCGTCGCCGGCGCCGACCGAGGCTTCCTAGTCGCCGCCACCCTGCTCGCCTTCAGCTGGTTGCTGGTAGCCGCGGTGGTTCGCACCCCGCAAAACGCGGTCAGCACCGAGCGGGCGCTCATCGACTAACCACCACGATCACTGGGGCTCAGGTCCAGTGGTGACTCGACCTGGGCAGGTGTCCCCACCAACACCCCAGACATGTTCCCTACGCACCACGTCCCAGACCGAGCATGAGGAGAAACCATGAGGTCGAACATGAATTCACTGCTCGCCGAGCAGCACGAACCCGACCGAATTCGCACAGTAAGTCACGACCGCCGTGGGCACAGCGAGCACCGCACCCGTGGCGACAGCGCGCCTACCCGTTGGATCAGCCTCGCGCACGCTGCCCTGAACCAAGCCAAAATGGCGGCCCCGCGTACAGCACCCGCCCGTTCCAGTGCCTCAGCCCCCGGCTGCGCCTGACCGCGGCACAATCGGTGACCGGTCGCCGATCCGCTTGCGGATCAGCGATGACCTTTCCGGCGGCAGCCAATTCGAGGCGTTCGACGCGTCGGTCAGCATTCCTCTACCGGGTGGGTGGGATCTACCACTGTCGATGAGCAAGCGTCCGCTCCGTCCGCTCCAGCCGCTTCTCAGCTGTCAACGGCAAGCCAGAACTGACGCACCTAGAACCCCAGTGCCGAGCACCGTAGCCGGCAAACGCAGGTAACAGTGCTCAACTCTCCAGGGGCGTCGGACTGTCGATACATCTTTGAGGAGGGGCCTAACGAGCCATCTCACCGCCGATGGGATTGCGCTAACCGAAGCCATCGACTCCTTTGCCAGAAAATCAAGGGAGTTTGATGGATGCGGGTCCTCCCGTCGACCCGATCAAGGCGTGGGATATCCGGGCCCAGGTCAGTTGTTGCCCGAGGTCCCGCCGACCGTCGGGTGCACCTGGAGACGGCAGACGCTGACCGAAACAGCTAGGCGAACAGCACGTGCGGTGTTTGCGGCCGTCGTCGCCACTGACTTCGAAAACGTACATGAGCCGCTGGTTGTCGGGTTGAAGTTCAGCCACTCGACTCTCGCTGACCCGTAGTGGTTGGGTCTGATGGTCACCGTTCCTTCCACATGTGCGCCTCCAGCGAATCCTCGCAGCGTGCGTCTGGCGTGCGCTAAGACGTGCCCGGATGCATCCAGTGCGTCAAGTCCTGGGTAGCCGTAGATGGTGCACGTTCTGGGGCTCGTGTTTCGGAACAGCAGCACGAACGTGCCGTGCCCAGTCGCAGCGTCAGCAGTGGTGTGCGAAACCTTCAGCGAGTTGTTGCCACAGGCCGAGACGGTGGCACCCGCCGAAGGGGCGGTTGCTCCGATGAGGCCGAAAGCGGCCAGTGTGACAGATGCGGTGAGCCCTGTGAACTGAGTACGTAGAAGGGTCATTTTCTCTTTCTCCTAATCAATTCGAATGAAGTTCGCTCTGAACTGAATCGTCGCGGGTCGTGACCTGACACGGGTAGTGGACGCGGAAAAGCGCTTGTCGCGTGAGGGAACAAGGTATCGAGCACCCCAGTTTCGGTACCGCTCCGTATCCTGCCGGGCGGTGGCCCCGCAGGATAGACATGCGGGCACACTAATGATCAGACGTTGGCAGGTTCGGCTGCAGCACCGCTTCCCCTGGCGGATGTGGTCTGAGAAGGCAGTCCCGTGGTGGCTTAGTCGAGTCCAGCAGAGTGGTGTATGACCTGATGACGCCCCGGGTGTAGACGTGGGCGCGGTCACCGCGTGATTCTTCGAGGGATCTTGATGGAGAGCTTCTTGAACGCAACCCTGATGGCACTGTCAGGCTTCTACCTGGCGTTCGCGCTTTCGGCGGTTCTCGGCGATCACGGCTTGGCCGGCGATCTCGACCTCGCCCTCAGCGGCAACGCAAGGTACTTCCTCGCCGGTCTGGTCAGCGGTCCGGCACTCGGCGCCATCGGAGCCTGGTGGAACGCCCGTCGCTCAGCACCGGCCAGTATCGGACCGGGCTGCTCCTGCTCTTTGAGCCCGTTGCCATCGCTCTCATAAGCAACGTGGGTTCATTAGCGCGACTTGCGGGTGGCTGGGCGGAGTCGGACCCCGGCCCTACGTCGGCGAGTTCCTGCCGGGTCTAACAGTGCTCGTCGCCGGATACCTATAGGGCAGCTCAGGGCCACGCGCGGCGGCGACCACCATCTGACCATGCCCTAGAACCTGCTGGCCGATATTCACACCTTGTTCTTTGCCCCAAGGAGTGGGCCAGAGACGGGGCGTCCAACCGGGCAAACCGTGACCGCACGCGGATCGGTGACCGGTCATCGATC
>DHJN01000201.1:0-3967 GCA_002404345.1 Actinobacteria bacterium UBA4719
TACAGACACGCCACCCCGGGCCCGACCCCTTCGAACTAGAGCTAAAGATCACCGGTCGCGGTCAAGACGGCGGAAGATGGCCGTCATGAACGTATTGAGCAGCCGGTTCCTCCTGCACCCTTCGGACCCCGAGCGCAGCCGGCGGTTCTACCGGGACACCCTTGGGCTCGCGGTGCACCGCGAGTTCGGACCGGCGGAGGACCCGGGCCTGGTGTTCTTCCTGGGCGGCGGCTTTTTGGAACTGTCCGGGCGAGGTACTGAGCGTGCTAGCCAGTCCAGCGTACTGTGGCTGCAGGTCCGCGACGTCGAGCGGGAGCACATCCGGCTCCTGGCAGCGGGTGTCTCCGTTCTGCGCGAGCCTCGTCAAGAGCCGTGGGGTCTGGTGGAGATGTGGCTCGAGGACCCCGACGGTCTGCGCCTGGTCCTGGTCCAAGTCCCCGACGATCATCCTTTGAGACGTGATCAGCGATGAGCGGCCTTCACCCCAATCAGCTCGCCCGCGATTTGAGCTGATCGCCGAGAGCTGCTTGACGCGACTCGACGTTTCCGTTGCGCGATTCCTCACCTGAAGCACGGATACGATTCAACAATGGACCAGCGAGTCAGCCTGATCACACTGGGCGTCGTCGACATGAAGCGCTCTCGGGCGTTCTATGAGCGGTTGGGCTGGCAGGGTCAAGAGGTCGAGGAGACCGTGTTTTTTCAGATAGGCGGCATCGCGCTAGTCCTGTGGGGTCGTGACAAACTGGCGCTCGACTGCGGCATCACTGGCGAGCAGGTAGGCGGCTTCAGTGGCGTCGTCCTCGCGCACAACGTACGGTCCGAGGCAGAGGTCGAGGAAGTCATCACGTCGGCGGAGCGCGCAGGGGCCACCGTGACCCGGCCCGCTGCCCCCACCTTTTATGGTGGCTATGCAGGATTCTTCAATGACCCCGACGGCCACATCTGGGAGATCGCACACAACCCGGGTTTCCCACTCGCGGAAGATGGCTCGATCACTGTCCCCGACTTCAGCAGCCAGTAGTAATCCTCCGCCTCCGGGTGTTGTTGCACCTGGAAGTGGTCACATACAAAGTGCGCGTCGCACCGGGCAGCGGACCGTAACTGGGAGCGAAGCGATCGAGCCTGGTTGTCGTCGTAGCCAGGCGGTCAACGCCGTCAGCGGGTTGCGCAGCAGCAGGGCCGGGCCTCGGCGAACATGTGCCCAACTGGCTGAGCCCGACCGCGACCCAGGGTGGCGATGCAGGCCCACCCAGCCGCAGCGAGAGCCCGTGTCCGGTCGTGGCGGGCGTAACTGCACTCGTCACCTTCTGTTGGGTTCGGGTCTATCTTGGCGCTGTGGATACTCCTTCAGGTGACCCTCAGCGACCATCGCCGTGATGGGTCGAATCATTGCCGCGCTGGCCCTGCTCCCCCTGCTGTTGGCCCCAACTCCCGGCTGGACCCACGCCACGGATCACCCATCGTGAGCCGGTTCAGGCCACGAGACCCGCTCGACCTGATATTCGAAATCGGGATCATCCTCAAGGGGCTCGACGGTGTCCTCGAAACCATCGGCGGACTGCTCCTGCTCGCCGTAACCCCTGCAACCATTAACCGTCTGGTGTCCGGACTGACCCAGCACGAACTGTCCGAAGACCCCAACGACTTCATCGCCAACCACCTGCTGGGCTACGCCCACGGCCTCACCGGCCCAGCAGTCACCTTCGCCGCCCTGTACCTCCTTGTCCACGGCATCGTCAAAATTGTGCTCGTCGCCGCACTGCTGCGCAACCAGATATGGGCCTACCCCTGGATGATCGGCTTCCTGTTGCTCTTCATCGGATACCAGATGTACCGGCTCGTCCTATCACCCACATTCGGGCTCAGCGCACTCACGATCTTCGACGCAGTCATTGTCTGGCTGACCTGGCGAGAGTGGCGCAAACAAACAGCCCACCGTGCCATCCGTGCTCAGTGACAACCACGCGCGGCCCGATGCGCTCACTCACGCCCTGTGGCAACATCTCCAAGGTGGCGCCAACCATACGTACTCTTCACTGATCTCGACACCCATGTGTCGGGTGGCCGGGGGGAATCGCACCCCCCGGCTCCCACAGATCCCGGCGTGAGGGTCTCCCCTCACCGGGCTCTTGTCATCTTGATCCTCAGAAACCGACGCACCACGCCCACTGGGCGAAAAGCCTCGGGTACTGACGGGTTATCCGCCGCCAGCACGCCCTGGCCTTCAGGAACGCCCGCAGCCGTCGATACTTCCTGCGGAGCCAACGCATCAAGTAGTCATTGACACGCTCCAGGAGTGGATGCAGCGCAGTCCGGTAGAACGCGCCGTAGTACTGCATCCAGCCACGCACGATCGGGTTGATCTCTCGTGCGAGCTCGCCAATTGAATGCCCGGTTCGTAGATGCAGCCGCCACCGGCGGATCTGCCCACTCACCTTCATCCAGGCGTCCTTGCTCATCGCGGGCAGGAACGACGTGAACGTCTCACCGTTCCTGCCCCGCGCCGCCCGGGCGCGGAACGTGTATCCCAGGAAGGTGAAGTCGGTGTGCTCATGATCGAGGCGCCGCTTCCCATCCTTGCAGTACACGACCTTGGTCTTGGCCGGGTGCAACCGCAGCCCGACCTCCACCATCCTGTCCCTGATCACCACCAGCAGCCGGTTGGCCTGCCGGTTGGTCACACAGTGCAATACGGCGTCGTCTGCGTACCTCTCAAATTTGACGGTCGGGTACTCCCTGACCATCCAGGCGTCGAACGCGTAATGCATGAACAGGTTCGCCAAAACGGGCGAGATCGCCGACCCCTGCGGGGTCCCACGATCCCGTGTTTGCAAGGTCCCGTCAGCGTGCTGCAACGGTGCAGCCAGCCACCGCTTCACGTACAGCACCACCCACGGGTCCGTGCAGTGTGCCTCCACCGCCTTGACCATCAGGTCCCACGGCACGGAGTCGAAGTACTTCTCGACATCAAGATCGATGACCCAGTCGCTCTTCCAACACCGCTGCCGGCATGCCGCCACCGCGTCCAGGGCCGACCGGTTCGGTCGGTAGCCGTAGGAGTCGGGATGGAAGATCGGTTCGACCTTCGCCTCCAACCGCTTGGCCGCCACCGTCTGGGCGATCCTGTCCGAAATAGTGGGCACACCGAGCACCCTGGTACCCCCGCCATGGGGCTTAGGTATCTCCACTGCCTTCACCGGGGGCGGGAAGTAACTACCGGCCGACATCCGATTCCAAATGCGATACAGGTTCCCCTGCAGATCGGTCTCGAAGTCCTCCATCGTCACCTTGTCCACACCCGGCGCACCCTTGTTGGCCTTCACTTGCCGATACGCCTCCCAGACCTCCCACTTGGAGATCTCGAACGACTTCCCTGCTGACTTCAGCTTGTCCATGCAGCTCCTCCCAGACTCATTCCCGGTTGACCCACGAACAAACGCCACAGATGACCCGGCCCCTTCGCTCCATCCCCACCGCGCCCAGCAGGGACTTCATCGCTACTACGAGCCGGTCCGCCAGCACGCCCCAGATCGGTACTCAATCCCTTACGGGTTCATCCCCGCTTGAGACACTCCCTCTCGCCGCCCCCAACCATCAGAGACGCCAGTACCAGGGCATGCCTTCCCACGTTCCCTGCGAGAGCAGCAGATCAGCCTCACGACGCCTACATGCCGGACACCGCCCGGCCAGTCAACGGCCATCCGCCGGGCTCCTCCCAAGGCACTCCTGATTCGCCTTGGTTTTGATGTCACCTATCCAGTAACGACACGTCAACAGCGATCCCAAACATCGGGACTGCGCACCGTCTTCCTGATCCCCACCTGACGCAATCAAGTGCGCCTTTTCCCGTGTCGCTCACCACGACGGTCTTCAGCCAACGCAGCACACGGTGGTTTGGAACCTCCCGCCGTAGGGCGGTTCCGAAGGGCCTACCTTCATCTCTCGCACAGCACCGCATCAAGAA
>DHJN01000201.1:4036-5714 GCA_002404345.1 Actinobacteria bacterium UBA4719
CCCCTCTCTACGTTCGTGGCACACCAGGAGCCCTGGTGTTGGGCGCGGCTTACTTCGTGGAAGCCAGTCTTGTCACGTACTTGCCTTGGCCACGACTTTCGGCGAGCAAGTCGTGTATCGCGGGAACCCCGGCAAGCGAGTCGATCTCCGTGACGGCGATGACCAGCTCGTGGGAAGCGACAAGGCTCAGGATGCGGCGCAGGGCTGCAGCTGCGCGTTCTGGCGCCGTGGCGGACAGTGCGCTGATGCTGAAGCGGCTGAGCGCTATGTTGCCGCGTTGCAGTCGTCCGATTGGCGGTAGCGGGGCAATGTCCCCTCCGCCGGCGTTGCCGAATAACACGACGCGCCCTCCGGCCGCTACGACGTCGAGGTCGACGTCGAGCATGCTGGTACCCAACGGGTCCAACACGATGTCCACGCCGCCACCGGCGGCGGCGCGCACGGCGGCGGCCAGGTTATCGCCGCGGGTGAGTGCGAAGTCGTAGCCGCTGTTCCGCGCGGATGGTGCCTTGTCGGCGCGGCCGACGGTGCCGATGAGCAGGCCCCCGCCCAGGATGGGCACCAGTTGTGCCACGGCACTGCCCACGCCGCCGCTGGCCGAATGCACCAGCACGCTGTCGCCCGGACTGAACCTGGCGGCATCGGTCAACAGCAACAACGCAGTCGAGAGCATCAAGGGGGCCGCCGCGGCGACCGACAACGGGACCTGATCGGGTACCGGAACCGTCAGCGCAGCGCGCGCCAGAGCGACCTGCGCCAGACCGCCACCCGTGACGAAGCCGGCTACCCGCTGACCGACGCTCAAGTTGTCGACACCAGCACCCACCTCGCGGACCGTTCCGGCGGCCTCATGACCTGGCAGGTGTGGCCAGGCACGCACGTATCTGGCATCGCCGCGGCGCTCCATCACATCGAGGAAGTTGATGCCGGCGTTGATGACATCGATGGTGACCTGTCCTGGGCCTGGACGGGGTTCGCGAATCTCGCGGACCTCCGTACGCTCTGATCCCAGCGAAGGTCCGGTCATCACCAATGCACGCATCTGAAGGCTCCCTTTCGACGTTCGACGTTCGACGTTCGTCGTTCGTCGTATGACGACGAACCTACCATCGTTGTACGATGAACGTCGAAAGAGAGGTGGGGAAATGCCCCGATCACAGCACCGCCGCCCGGCACTGGTCCACCCGTACGCCGGCGAGCTCGATCTGCTGGACGTGCTTCATGCCCTGTCCGACCCCACCCGCATGACCATCGTGCAAACGTTGATCGTCGACTCAGAACGTGCCTGCGGGACCTTCCCGGTTGATGTCGCGCCCTCCACGCTCACCCACCACTTCCGGGTACTTCGCGAGGCTGGCGTCATCCGTCAGCGCGAGGACGGCAACCGCCGCTGGACCGCCCTGCGCCTCGAAGATCTTGACGCACGCTTCCCTGGTCTGCTCGGTGCCATCGTCACCGCCCACAACCGCCAGGCCAACTCGGCAAACGTCTGAACGCCCACTGAGCGGCCGCTGGCCCACTGGGTCCCGCCTCCGGAAGCCGTTGGATCTTGACCCGTTTCACGTTTGGGGTTCACACGTCATACGGACACACTGATGAGCGATCTCTTCGGGGTGGCGGGCACCCAGCTGTTGGACCGGCTGGACCTGCCGACCCCGTACGCGGCCCGGATCGCCTC
>DHJN01000201.1:5863-6197 GCA_002404345.1 Actinobacteria bacterium UBA4719
TGGTCCGCGGCCGAATGGTCCGTGAGGCGGGGTACACCGCGCTGCAGAACATCCCCGGCATTGGTCCCACCCTGGCGGCGGTGTTGGTCGCCGAGATCGGCGACATCACCCGGTTCGCCTCGGCGCCGAAGCTGACCTGCTGGGCCGGGCTGACGCCCAAGCATCACGAGTCCGACACCCACGTCCACCGCGGACGGATCACCAAGCAAGGCTCCCGGCTGGTCCGCTGGGCCGCGATCGAGTCGGTCAAGACCATCCCCGCAGGCAGCCAGGTCGGGGTGCTACGGGAACGCGTCGCCGACCGCCGCGGCCGCAACATCGGCGCGGTGGCCGC
>DHJN01000163.1:0-17866 GCA_002404345.1 Actinobacteria bacterium UBA4719
CTGGCCACCAGCATCGGCGACACCATGCGCCGTGCCGCAGACAGCCACGAGGACCGCAGCGCCACCACCGAGGCCGCGCACTGGCTTAGTGATTACGTTGCCCAGCAAGGCGGCCAGGTGCCCAGTGTCGACGCGAAGAAGGCCGGTCGGATCGCCGGGCACAGTGACAAGGCGATCCGCGGAGCACGTGAGCGTCTGCGCCTCACAGTGACCCACAGCGGCTTCCCGAGGGCCACCTTCTGGGAGCTTCCCGCAGTCGTGCCCTCCCAGTCGTGCCCAGTACCTAGGGGAGACATATCAATGGGCATAACTGGGCACGACTGGGCACCACTGCCGCCAGTCGTGCCCAGTGAGGCCCAGTCGCGCCCACCAAATGGAGACGGGGACGAGGCGGGCACGACTGACCTTCAACAGCCATGGGGTGAGTCGTGACCAGTCACGCGGCCAGTCACGGCACCTTTTCGGCCGTGACAGTCACAGCAGTCACACAGCAGTCACGACCGAGCGACGCTCACGCACAGAACACCAGTCACGCGGCCAGTCACGGCAGTCACGGGGCGGGCAGTCACGCTCCCTCCCCCCTTTGTAAAGGGGGGGAGCAGCCGTGAGCCTCAACGAGATGTTCGAGGCACTGTCCGGCCGGCGCATCCCAGGCGGCTGCGACGACTGCGACGCCTACCAGACCATGACCCAGCGCGACGGCATCTACGCCATCGAGGTCAGCCACGACGAAACCTGTCCCTTCTACCAAAAGCGCGCCGCACGTCGCGCTGCCCGCCGCCGGAAGGGTGGCGGGTCATGATCTACGCCGACATCGAAACTGCGCCCCACGCAACCGCCGCCCCTGGCGGGGTCGGCACCTGCCCCGCCTGCACGGCGAAGGTCATCGCCAAGTGCGGCCCGATCGTTTCCTGGCACTGGGCGCACGCCCGCGGCGAAGACTGCGATCCATGGTCCGAGCCGATGAGCGCATGGCACCTGTCCTGGCAGGCCCACGCACCAGACGAACGCCGGGAAGTCATCCTCGGCCAGCACCGTGCCGACGTCGTTGCCCCAGACGGGTCCGTCGTGGAAGTCCAACGCTCCACCATCGCCGCCGACGAGATCAGGGAACGCGAAGCGTTCTACGCGTTCTTCGGGTCGATGACGTGGATATTCGATGCCCGCGGAGCCTACGAGGATCTGCGCCTCGATGTGCGCCGGCCTCGCAACCCGCGCACACCCGACTACGTCACCTTCCGGTGGAAGCACCCACGTAAGTCGATCGCGGCCTGCACCGCTCGCGTACTACTCGACATCGGCACCGGCGAGCTGTTGCGCGTCGGGCGGATCTACCCGGACGCACCGTGTGGAGGCTGGGGCCACCTCATCCCGGTATCGACGGTCGCCCGCTGGATCTCAGGGACCGACTGCGAGAGGCGGCCAGCATGAGCCACCCGGGAGCGACAGTCATGACCCCGGCATCACCGCGACCACGCGAGCGGCCCAACGCCGACGCCGACCAAGCAATGCGCGCACTCGGCAACGCACTCCTGTCGATGCTCGACCGCGACCAAGCACCACCCTGCGCAGGCGACGACAGGTGGACATCTGACGACCACACCACCCGCACCGACGTCGCCAAGCACTGCCAACCCTGCCCACTGCTCGACCCATGCGGCACCGCAGCCACAGCAACCAAGGCCCGGTTCGGCACATGGGCCGGGATCGACCGCACACCCCGAGGGAGGACCCCATGACCACCGAGTACGACCACGACGAGACCGAGCAAGCCAAACACATCAACCTCACCATCACGAACGTCGCGACCACAGGCGAGGACACGACCGTCACCGTGACACCGACAGCGGAGGGCAACCCATGACCGACGTGAGCGAGGACATGACCCACGCACCCAACTGCCCGCACCCAGGCACCACCACCACACACGGGCACAGCGTCGCCGTGACCAGGTGCCACGGCTGCGGAGCCATCACCACCACGCGCAAGCAACCGGGGCCATGAAAATCCTTGGACCGACCGCCCGGGACCACCCCGCAATCGCACTCCTCGTCTTCATCGTCCGCAGCAGCCGCGAAATCTTTGGAGCGACCACCCGGCGACTACCCCGCAAGTGGTTCGTTTTCTCTCTAGCCGATTCGTGTAGTCACTCACCCCCGAGGAGGGCCCTGTAATGGCCGGTACACCTGTCTCCATCCGGTTGGATCCGGCGACCCACCAGCGGCTTACAGAGGCTGCCGTGGTCGCTCAGCGGTCTGTCTCCGGTCTCGCCGCTGACTTGATCCGTGGAGGCCTTTCCGGCGCACCACCTCCGCGTGTGGCTGACGGTGAGCATCCGCTGGTGGCGCACGTGCTGGCGATGTTCGCGAGGCTCGAAGGCTTGGACGTGGACAGCCAGCGTGAGGCTGCGCTGGTCCTGGCCAAGATCGCTGCGGCTGGTGGTGCGCCGGCCGTGGGTGCGGTCAAGGAGCTGCGCAGCATCTTCTTCGAGGTCGAGCGCCTCACCGATCACGACGACTTCGGCGACCAGCTCAGTGAGCCGACTGGGGGCATCGCATGAGGTCAAGGAAGCGTTCGCTGACGGACTACCTGGCTGCCGAGATGCCGGTTGCGCTGCAGTGGTTCAACCGGCCGAGCGACCACGAAGAAGATGCTTGGATGACGCACCGGGCCGCGTGGGCTCGACTTCATCGTGTCGACTTGCTGGACCTGATCCGGCACGACGCCGCGGCCAAGCGGGCTGACGCAGGTTTGCCGCGGAGGCCGATTCCATCCCGCACCAACCCGATTCACGCCGAAGGAGAATCATGAGTGAACCGATGTCCGAAGAGTTGGCGAAGGCCCTTGCCCGCATGGGCTACGTGGACCGTCGCGCTCTGCGGAAGTACGCCGAGCGCGACCCGAACCTTGGCGACGACTCGTGGAGCCCGTGGCTTCAGGGGCTGTTTGAGGCGCTCGTGGTCGAGCTGGACGCGTTGGAGCTGCGGGAGTGGCACGAGGACGCACGCCGGCGTGCCACTGACGCCGCGGTGATCGAGGCGATGGAGGCCCCGATGCGTGCCGAGCATGACGCGGCGGTCGAGGCCGCATCGGCCAAGGCGGTGTGGCCTGAGCGTCACGAGGAGCCGAGGACGAAGGCGTGGTGGCCGGATGTCTGATGCATCTCTGTCGTCGCTCACTGGTATCCTGATGGTGTCGTTCAGTGCAGCCCGATTGGTCTCCGACCACGGGAAGCCGACCGGGGCAGGCTCCGCCGCCCGGATGGCCCGCCAGTAGCGGCCGAGGATGGCTCGGGTGAGTGCTCCGCACCCCGAACAGAGGCCATCACCAACCCCATTCTGTTGCGCCCGTTGACGTTTCGTCCGGGCATGTCCTGAGGAGTACCTGAAAATGACCATCCTTGACGAGGTGAAGGCCAGTCGCCGCAAGGCTAAGGCCGCCTTGGAGGCGTTGAGCCTCCGCATGACCGTGTCGACGGCCTCGGAGGCGCGCAGCCTGCAACCGCGGTTCGATGCGGGTGTCGCCGAGCTGCAGACGTTCGACGACCGCATCGAGGAGCTGCACGAGGTTGAGCTCCGTGAGGCCGCGGCAGCCCATGCCCGTATCGAGCCCGGCCACCAGGCCCGGTTCACCACGAACGACGCCGACGTCTACCACGACCCGCACGCCGACCCCCATGGGCCGTCGTTCTTCCGCGACATGCGCAACTCCCGCCTTGGTGACTGGGCCGCTGCCGAGCGGCTGCAACGCAACCAAGCCGCACGCGGCATGGAGACCCGGGCGGGTGACATGACGACCGTCGCAGGCGCTGGCGGGCAGTTCGCGCCCCCGCTGTGGTTGGTGCAGGAGTTCGTTCAGTTGGCCCGCCCTGGTCGGATCACCGCGGACCTCGTGCACAAAGAAGTCCTGCCCGGTGGTGTGGCGAGCATCAACCTGCCGAAGGTGAGCGGTGGCGCAACGACCGCGGTGCAGGCCCTGCAGAACACGGCCGTGTCCGACACTGCGATGACGACGACCTCGGTCAGCTCGGGCATCACCACGATCGCGGGCAAGCAGATCGTGTCCCTGCAGCTTCTCGCGCAGTCCGGTATCCCGTTCGACCGCGTGATCTTGGGCGACCTCGCGGCGGACTACGCCAAGCAGATCGACCTGCAGGTCATCAGCGGTTCGGGTGCAGCGGGCCAGTTGCGTGGCCTGCTCAACGGTGCCGGTGTTGGTGCGACGACGTTCACGAGCGCGACCCCGGCCGTGACATCCACGACCGCGGCGAACAGCTTCTACAACAAGCTCGTCAGCTCGGTCAACAGCGTCTACACGGCGCGGTTCCAAGCACCCACAGCGATCATCATGCACCCGGTTCGGTGGTCATGGATCCTGGAGGCCATCGACACGGCGACACGGCCCTTGGTCGTGCCGGACGGGTCGGTGTTCAACTCGATCGGCACCGCTACCGGCGGGGTCGCACAGGGCAACGTCGGGACCATCCTGGGCCTGCCCGTGTACCTCGACCCGAACATCCCCGTCAACCTCGGGGCGGGCGTCAACGAAGACCGCGTGTTTGTCCTCAAGGCCGACGACGTTTACCTCTACGAGTCCGAACTGCAGATGGAGTCGTTCGAGGCGACCTATGCCGACCAGGCGTCGTGCCTGTTCAGGGCGCTGGCCTACAGCGCGCTGATCCCGGACCGGTTCGGGGCCAGCGTGAACGTCGTCGCCGGGACCGGACTTGTTGCGCCGGTCCTGTAGTTCGTCCCTGGCCTGTCCGCTACCCCCTGTTAGGGCGGGCCAGGGCAACAAGCTTGGCTGCCCGCGTCAACGTCACCGGCCCGCTCATCAGCATGAGGCGGGGACCGGAGCGAAGGACGGTCGAGGACTCTCGTGAGTGGGGTCCGCTGACACCGAACCTGCGCGGGCCGCCGTCCCACAACAGCAGCGCCCGGCCTCTCGACTCATCGAGGCCGGGCGCTGCCGTGCTGGGTGGGATTCAGTCTTCGCGGGTGACCTCCACGCCGTGGCCGTTGGCGCCGAGGGCGGCACGCAGCTCCTCGATGGTGTCGGCGTCGTAGCCGTCACCGAGGACTATCTCGTTGCCGAGCCGCCCGGACTGGCTTACGCCCACGTGGTGGCCGAGGATCTCGGCCGCGATGGTCTGGATGGCTCCAGGGTTGCGGTCGGATTCGATGGTGCTCATGACGGCAGCTGGTGATCCTTGGCCCAGGATGCGGCCGCGGGTCATGATGTCCTCCTTTCGCTCTCTAGTCCGCAGAAAGTCCGCAAGACGTTCACAAACAGTCACCGTCTGTCACCGGTCGGAATGGGTATCACCGCAGGTCAGCGCCCTTTACCGTCCATAGTCACCGGTAGTCACCTATGCGGGCGTACTTCCGTTGGAAGTAGGGCGGACACAGTCGGTAGAAGTGGGCGGACAGTCGCTGGAAGTAATCCCAAACTTGCGCAGGCACAATGAGGTTGTGCGTCTAACCGTCATTGATGGGCTTGCGGCAGATCACGTGGCAGCGCAGCAGCGTGGGTGGTTCGCGTTATGGTCAAGCGCCCATCCCATCCATTCTGATTTGTCCGACAGCTGAACGCCATACCGGGAAATCGTCTGCGTGGCGGATGTGTGGCTGTTGGGAGAGCACGCGCCCCGTAACCTTGACCCTCGTGAAGACCTTTGACCAGTTGTATGCCGAGCTGACCGACAAAGCTGCGACGCGCCCGCAAGGCTCGCGCACCGTTGCCGAGCTGGACGCCGGCGTCCATGCCATCGGCAAGAAGATCGTCGAAGAAGCCGCCGAGGTGTGGATGGCGGCCGAGCACGAGGGTAAGGCGCGTACGGCAGAGGAGATCAGCCAGCTGCTCTACCACCTGCAGGTGCTGATGCTTGCTGCTGACATCTCGCTGGACGACGTGTACGCCCACCTCTGACCCGAGCACCTCTGACCCGAGCACCTCTGACCCGAGCACCTCTGACCCGAGCACCTCTGACCCGAGCACCTCTGACCCGAGCTCCCGTTCCGTCCTCAACGCAAGGACCCCATCACATGTTACGAATCGCCGTGCCCAACAAGGGTTCTCTGTCCGAGGCCGCCGCCGAGATGCTGCGGGAGGCGGGCTACCGGGGCCGCCGCGACGCCAAGGAGCTCGTGCTGACGGATGTTGATCACGATATCGAGTTCTTCTTCCTGCGCCCGCGCGACATCGCGGTCTACGTCGGCTCAGGCAGCCTCGACGGTGGCATCACCGGTCGAGACCTCCTGCTGGATTCCGGCGCCTCGGCGGTCGAGTCGATGTCCCTGGGTTTTGCCGCATCGACGTTCCGCTACGCCGCGAAGCCAGGGGTCGCCACGAGCGTCAAGGACATTGAGGGCAAGCGGGTCGCCACGAGCTACGCCGGGTTGGTATCGGCGCATCTGACCGAGCACGGCGTCAAGGCTGACGTAGTTCGGCTCGACGGTGCTGTCGAGACTGCCATCACGCTGGGTGTCGCGGACGTGATCGCCGACGTCGTCGAGACGGGGAGCACCCTGCGTCAGCAGGGACTCGAGGTTTTCGGCGACCCGATCCTGCGCAGCGAGGCCGTCCTGATCCAGCGCGAGGACAGCCCGGCTCAGGGCGCCATCGACATCCTGTCCCGCCGTCTCCAGGGCGTGATCACCGCGCACAGCTACGTGATGATGGACTATGACGTGCGGGTCGAGCTGGTGGAGCAGGCCTGCGCCCTCACTCCCGGTCTGGAGTCGCCGACCGTGTCACCGCTGCATGACAAGGGCTACGTCGCGGTGCGTTCGATGGTGCCGCGTCACCGTACGAACCAGGTGATGGACGACCTCTACGACCTAGGCGCGCGAGCTATTCTGGTCACCGACATCGCCGCCTGCCGGCTCTGATGTCCAGCAGGTCGGCTGATGGTCGCGGTCAGTCCGACCCGTATGCCGTGTTCCGTCCCCGGCGAGGGCGCCGGGTTGCGTTGACGATGGCGGTCCTGTCCTTGCTGATCTTCATCGTTGGCGCGCTCTCACTGCCCTGGGTGGATCCGCTCTACGGTGGCTGGGGTGTCCTCGACCGGCTGCTCCTGATGTCGTGCGGCGTCGCTGTGGCGGCGTTGCTGTGGCGGTTCGCCTCCATCCGGGCAGTCCCGTCGACGAAGGGCCTGGTGATTCGCAACCTGATCACCACGCGCAGCCTCGAGTGGGCGCAGATCATCCGCGTGCAGTTCGGAGGCGGCGCGCCGTGGGTGAGCCTGGACCTCGATGACACCGATATCGTTGCGGTCATGGCGATCCAGAAGGCTGATGGTGGCTTTGGCCAGGCCGAGGCGGCACGCTTGTCGGCGCTCGTACAGGTCCACAGCCGGCCCCGTTAAGGTACCTTGGCCAGGCCTGGCTTCATCTGCATCGCCAGGGCCATCTGGACCAGCGTCATGAAAGCCATGAGCAGCCAGATCAGCTGGAAGTCGCCGGTGAGATCCCTGAGGGCGCCTGTGACCGTGGGTCCGAAGGACGCGATCGTGTAGCTCATGAAGAAGGCCATGGCGGTCAGCCGCCCACTGCCGGCTGGGGTTTCGGCGTAGTCCACCAGAAGCACGAGTCCCAATGAGAACCCGGCGCCCTGTCCGAGCCCTAGCACGCACACCCACACCCAGGCGGCAGTATCGGGTGCCAGCAGCAGACCAAGCATGCCGATGAGCCCCAGGCTGGCTGCCGGCATCAACAGGGCCCGGTGGTCGCGGATCTTGTCGGTGAGCACCGGCCCGATCAGACCCGAGATCAGCTGGGTGCCGTTGAAGGCTGACAGCAGATAGCCAGCCGCCGTGGGGTCCCAACCACGGGCGACGTACGACGGAGCGATCCAGGCCAGGCTGGAGTAGAACTGCCAGGACTGAAGGGCGAGGTACGCCGCGATGAGCCACGCCGTGGGGTGTCGCCAGGGCAGCCCATGACGTGTGGCGGCAACGGGGTTCGCGGCCTTGTACCTCGAGATGCGCACGCTGACCGGCGCCCAGGCGAGCGCACCGACCGCCGCGAGAAGGCTCCACGATGCCAGGGAGCCCTGCCACGATCCGAACCGGGCCGCGAGCGGGACGGACAGTGCCGACGAGGTCGCCGCCCCGCCCATCATCGCCAGCATGTAGAGGCCGGTGATCGTCCCGGTGCGTTCGGGCGGGAAGACTGCCTTGACCAGCCGGGGGAGCAGGGTCCCGGCCACGGCAATGCCGAAACCGGCCACAAGCGTTCCGCCATACAGGGCCCAGAGCTGGTCGCCGGCCCAGCGCAGCAGGACTCCGACGAACACCGCGACGATCGCGATCTGGACCGAGGCGGCCGAGCCGATCCGGGCGCCCAGTCGCTGCGCTGCGGGCGCCAGCAGCCCCATGCAGAGCACAGGCAGGCCGGTGAGCGCGCCGATCCATGCGTTGGACAGGTCGAGATCTGCGGCGATTGTCCTGGCCAGGGGCGGGACACTGGCGATGGCTACTCGCAGGTTCGCCGAGACCGCGACCAGCGCCAGCGCCATGAGCCAGATCGGTGGCAGGCTGGCTTGGTCGTTGGTCCGGTGGTCGTTGGTCCGGTGGTCAGACACGCGCGTCCATACGGCCCATCATGGGCCAGCCATCGGTCCTGGCGAGGTGTTCACGATGAGGTCTGCGCGGTTGCGCGTCCCGTCGACCGCGAACAGCGCATCCTCGTGCGCTGCCCAACGCCGCCAGTGAGGGAGATACGACTCGCCGTCGCGTTCGATGCCTCGGCGGAGGCGGACGTCGCGGTCCGCCTCGAGCCAGATGAGCGCCGACTCCAGCTCCGCACCCGGTCCCGCGCCAGAGCCCACACCCTCCACGAGCAGGAGGTTGGACGCGGGGAGATGGTGCCACCCGGCATACCGGTGGTGCTCCCAGTCCCATCGCCGGTATGCCGCCCGCTCGCCACGCGCGAGCGGGGCCAGGACGCGGTCGTGTAGGTCGACAACGGCCTGCTCCAGACCGTCCCAGCCGGGGTACAGGTCGTCCATGTGCAGGAGGTCCGCGTTCGGGAGGCGGTCGGCCAGGGAAGCCGCGAAGCCCGTCTTGCCCGAGCCGCTGGGCCCGTCGACCGCGACGACTTTCGTGGTGCCGCACCGGGGTTGGGCGTTGCTGACGATCAGCAGTGCCGCGGCGATCGCCTCGTCCGCCGATGTGAATTGCATGTCTGGACCTTAGACAATCAGGCAGACAGCCGTGGCGGCGAAGTGAGTGATCGGTAGGCTCACGGGATGAGCGTCGCGATACGGGTCATCCCCTGCCTTGATGTGGACGCCGGCCGAGTGGTCAAGGGGGTCAACTTCGAGAACCTGCGTGATGCTGGTGATCCTGTCGAGCTCGCCAAACGGTACGACGAGCAGGGTGCTGACGAGCTGACCTTCCTCGACGTCACCGCCAGCAGCGGCAACCGAGAGACGACCTTCGACGTGGTGCGTCGGACCGCCGAGCAGGTGTTCATCCCGTTGACCGTCGGCGGGGGAGTGCGAGGGGTTGACGACGTGGACCGCTTGCTGCGCGCCGGGGCCGACAAGGTGGGTGTCAACACCGCAGCGATCTCCCGCCCGAACCTGATCGCCGACATCGCGGATCGTTTCGGCTCCCAGGTCCTGGTCCTGTCGGCTGATGTCCGTCGTCGGCGCGACGAATCGGGTTCCGCCACGGGCGAGTTCGAGGTGACCACCCATGGTGGTCGTCAAGGAACAGGACTGGACGCGATCGCGTGGTGCGCGCGGGCGGCCGAGCTCGGCGCGGGGGAGATCCTGCTCAACTCGATGGACGCCGACGGCACCAAGGATGGCTTCGACCTTGAGCTGATCGAGGCCGTCCGGCGAGAGGTCAGCGTGCCCTTGATCGCCAGCGGTGGCGCGGGCAGCGTTGCCGATTTTGCTCCCGCCGTGGACGCCGGTGCCGACGCGGTGCTTGCCGCCAGCGTCTTCCACTTCGGTGAGCTCACCATTGGCCAGGTGAAGGACGCCCTGCGCAGCCACGGGCTGCCCGTCCGCTGACCGCATTTCGCAGGCCATGCGGGCGGTGGGGCGCCGCATGCGTCCCGAGCGCCCGGGGGTGGGGCAGCACTGAACCGCACTCTGTCCCTGCGCGCGCCGAACGAGGTCAGGAGGTGGGCGTGCCTTGTTGGCCGCAGGTGCATTGCCCACGCATCCCGATCCTCCGTAGAGCGCAGCTCGGGGCACACTGCCGAGGTTTGCCGGGTGGTCGCTGGCACACTGCCGAGGTTTGCCGGGTGGTCGCGGGCACACTGCCGAGGTTTGCCGGGTGGTCGCGGGCACACTGCCTAGGTTTGCAGGGTAGTGAGGGCTTCCGCGGGGCCGGAGACGTCGACCTGGGCGACGCCACGGCGCCCGGTCGCGTAGAGCAGCAGCTCGCCCGGCGAGCCCTTGACTATGACGGTGCCGAGATCGGTCGTGGCACGCACCAGCCGCTGGCCGTATGACGGTGCGACCAGCCGCACGCCCGCGGGTGAGCGAGCGAATCGCGCCCGCGCAATCCCGGGGATGATGCTCCAGATCGCCTGCTCGACGTCGCCGGGGAGCTCGCGGGCGCTCCAGTCCGGGCCGCCTCGAAGGACGTCCTCGTGGTGGATGAAGAACTCGACGGCGTTGATCGCCTGGTCCATGGGTGGCAGCGACACCGGGGACCAGCGCGGGGGACCTGAACGGACCCGGTCGACCAGCCGCGGCCAGTCCCACGCGGCATACCCCTTCTGCACTCGCTCCAGGCGGCCTGCCAGAGCCGGCAACCAGATTCCGGCGGCCACATCGGGTCGGCGTTCGCGCACGACGAGGTGGGCTGCGAGATCCCGGGTCAGCCACGGCGAGCACAGCGTCGGCGCGTCAGGTCCGACCCGTTCGAAGGTGTCACACAGGCCCTGGCGCTCACTGCTGGCCAACGAAGTCATAGCCACATCCTGACATCCGGGTCCCTCGGCCCTGCCGCCGGAGCACCCTGCCCGACCAGCGGTCACGTCCGATGTCCGTGAGAGGCTGGATCGTCCCCGTTCAGCACCTGGAGGCAGTCTTGGCGTCGGCGGCGTCACCCACCCTGCGACGCGGCCTCCGCGTCGTCGGTCAGGGCATCCGCCAGCAGCCCAGATGGTTCGCCGTAGCCGTGCTCGGCAGCGCGCTCTACGGCGTCATGACGGTCGCCACCGCCACGGTCATCGGCAAGGTCATCCGAGAGATCGTCGGCCCGGCCATCGCCGCCCGGCAGGTCACTACCGGCCAGCTCTGGCACGCGGGGCTCCTGCTGTCCGCAGTCGTCCTGCTCAGCGTCGTGGGCGTCGTCGTGCGCCGGATCGCCGCCGGCATCACGTTCAACAACCTGTGTGCCCTCTATCGACGCCGGGTCACCCGGCAGTACCTCCGGCTGCCCCTTTCGTGGCACCACCGCCACCCGTCGGGCCAGCTGTTGTCGAATGCGAATGCCGACGTCGAGGCGACGTGGCAGGTGTTCAACCCGATGCCCATGGCGCTCGGCGTCATCATCATGCTGATCGTGGCAACCGTGCAGATGTTTCTGGTCGACCCGGTTCTGGCGGCGATCGGACTGCTGGTATTTCCCATGCTTTTCGTCGCCAACCTTGCCTTCCAGCGCCGTATGTCGCCACGGGTGACCAGGTCCCAGCAGCTGCGCGCCGAGGTCTCCGAAGTGGCCCACGAGAGCTTNNACGCCAACATCGAGGTCGGTCGCACCCGGGGCCTGTTCGACCCGGCGATCGAGGCGATCCCCACGCTCGGGACGCTCGCGGTTCTCGCGGTGGGGACGGCCAGAGTCGCCAGCGGCCAGCTGACCGCCGCCGAGGTCGTCCAGATCGCCTACCTCTTCTCGCTGCTCTCCTTCCCCGTTCGGGCCCCTGGGCTGGGTGCTCGCCGAGCTTCCCCGCACCGTCGTCGGCTGGGACCGTGTCGATGCGGTCCTTCAGGCAAAAGGAAAGATGCAGTATGGCGGCCGCGGCCTCGTGCGCACCGGCGCGAGTCGCGTGCAGACCGAGCAGGCGTCGTACGCCTACGACGTCAGTCGCACGGGTCATGCTGACGGTGCCGTCCCGGCGATGGCGGTCCGGTCGGTCACCCTCGATGTGGTCGCCGGGGGCACCACGGCGCTGGTCGGGCCCACCGGCTCGGGCAAGTCCACCCTGGCCTCCCTGGTGTTGCGGCTGATCGACCCTGACTCGGGAGTCGTGCGACTCGATGGCGTCGACCTGCGTGAGGTTGCCCGCGGCGGTGTGCCAGAGGTCGGCTCGCTCGTGGCGCAGCAGACGTTCCTGTTCGATGACACCGTCCGCGGCAACATCACGTTGGGCGTCGAGGCGACCGACGAGGAGGTGTGGCACGCGCTGCGGGTGGCCCAGGCGGATGGCTTCGTCGCGGCTCTGCCGTCCGGTCTCGGCACGCGGGTCGGCGAGCGTGGCACCAGCCTCAGTGGTGGCCAGCGTCAACGAGTTGCCTTGGCGCGAGCCGTGCTTCGCAACCCTCAGCTCCTGGTTCTGGACGACGCGACCAGTGCGGTCGACCCCAGCGTCGAGCAGGCCATCCTGGCCGGGCTCCGTGAGTCCGGTCACGGCCTTGACGACACACCGCGGACGACGGTGCTCGTTGTCGCCTACCGGATGGCGACGATCACGCTGGCCGACGATGTCATCTACCTGGAGAACGGCCGGGTGGTCGACCACGGAACCCATGAGCAGCTGCTGGCCCGGTGCACCGGATACGCGAGCCTGGTCACCGCCTACGCCCGTGAGGCTGCCGAGCGGGCTGCGGTGCTCGCTGACGAGGACCGCCTCGACGCGCAGGGAGTCGACTCATGAGCATCCCTACCCGCTCGCAGCCGCAGCCGGACGCCACCGGCATCGAGTCCGGTCAGCGCCTCGGGACGTGGGCGATTCTGCGACGGGGCCTCGAGCTGTCACCTGAGCTGCGAAGGGGGATCGGCGTCACGGTGATGTTGGCCCTGATCTCGACCGTGGGCAGGGTCGTCGTGCCCTTCGTCGTCCAGCAGACGACCGACCGGGGGATCCTGGCCAGGTCGGGCCCGGACACCGGGCTGGTCGTCGGGCTCGTCCTGCTCGCCGCATGCGGTGTCGCGCTCACCGCCGTGACGTCGTACTTCGTCAACGTGCGCTTGTTCCGTGCCTCCGAAAGCGGCCTGGCGGCGTTGCGGATCAAGGCTTTCCGGCACATCCATGACCTCTCGATGCTCACCCAGAACACCGAGCGACGCGGCTCGCTGGTCTCCCGGGTCACCAGCGATGTCGACACGATCTCGATGTTCGTGCAGTTCGGCGGACTGATGCTGATCGTGTCCCTGGGCCAGCTGACCCTGGCCACGGTGCTGATGGTGATCTACAGCCCGGTGCTGGCTGCTGTCGTCTGGATCTGCTTCGTGCCGCTGTTCTTGCTGATCCGCCGGTTCCAGGGCATCGTCGGCCAGGCGTTCACCCAGGTACGTGAGCGGGTCGGCGAGCTGCTGGCAGCGGTGTCGGAGTCCGTCGTCGGCGCGGCGACCATCCGCGCCTACGGGGTCGAGGACCGTACCGCATCGCGCCTTGACGCCGCCATCGAGAACCACCGCAGGGCCGCGGTGTCGGCGCAGGTCAAGGCCGTGGCCGCCTTCACGTCGGGCCAGCTGGTCTCGGGCCTGACCACGGCGGTCATCATCGTGGTCGGCACCGTCCTGGCAGTTCGCGGGCAGCTGAGCCTGGGCGAGCTGCTGGCCTTCCTGTTCCTGGTGCAGCTGTTCACCCAACCGGTGCAGACCGCCACCGAGATCCTCAACGAGATGCAGAACGCGGTGGCGGGGTGGCGCCGGGTGATCGCCGTGATCGACACCCCCGCCGACGTGGCCGATCCCGCCGATGAGGGGCAGTCCTTGCCCAGTGGCCCGATCACCGTTGTCTTCGACGGCGTCGGGTTCGCCTACCCGGGCGGCGAGCCGGTGTTGCATGAGGTCAACCTCCGGATCGAGCCTCGATCGCGCATCGCCATCGTCGGAGAGACCGGCTCGGGCAAGTCGACGCTGGCCAAGCTGCTCACCCGCCTGATGGACCCGACACAGGGCACTGTGCAGATCGATGGCGTCGACCTGCGCGAGGTGCGGTTCTCCTCGCTGCGCCGCCGCGTGGTGCTCGTGCCGCAGGAGGGGTTTCTTTTCGATGCCTCGTTGCTGGACAACATCCGTTTCGGCAAGCCGGTCGCCACAGATGACGACGTGCGACTGGCCCTTACCGAGCTCGGCCTGGACACCTGGCTGGACGAGCTCCCGCAAGGCCTCTTGACCCAGGTCGGCCAACGGGGTGAGTCCGTCTCAGCCGGTGAGCGGCAGCTCGTGGCGCTGACCCGGGCCTATCTGGCTGACCCTGACCTTCTCGTTCTGGACGAAGCCACCTCGGCGGTCGACCCGGCCACCGAGGTTCGCGTTCAGCGAGCCCTGGACAGCCTCACCCGTGGACGCACCTCGATCGCCATCGCCCATCGGCTCTCGACCGCTGAGGCTGCCGACGAGGTCATCGTGGTGGACAAGGGCCGCCTGGTGGAGCGCGGACCGCACCGTGAGCTGGTGGGCTCGGGAGGTGTCTACGCAGGGATGCACGCGTCGTGGATGGCCCAGCACGACGTCTGATGGCCCAGCACCGTCGTCTGAGCGGGGGCTGGCACCATCAGCCGGCTCAGCCCATCGACACGCCGAGCAGCAGCGCGCCCAGGGCGCCCAGCAGGCCGACGGCCCCCCAGATGCCCTTGAACGCAGGGCGCTTGGCGAAGGTGTGCAGCGCGGCACCCAGGCCGGAGAGCACGACGAGCACCATCTTGACCACCAGAGTGGTCCCGTAGCCCCCCGCCATGCCGCCGGGAATCATCCGGCCGCTGACCTGGAGGTTCCAGAAGCCCGTCAGGATGAGCACTGCGAACGCCGGCCAGGCCACCCAGGCGTAGGCCCGCGCGGCGGGGGCGACCGCCTCCGGAGCCTTCCGTCGTAGCGTCCACACGAGCGCAACCAGGACGATCTGGCCACCCACCCAGATGGTCGCCGCGAGCACGTGCAGGGTCACTCGGATCACGTCAAGATCGATGGGGAGCATGCCTGCATTCCAACATTGGCCGATCTGGTGCGTGCGACCAGGGGGTAGCGCGCAGGGTTGGGCACGGCAGAATGTCCAGGGTGACCCCGACCCCCGCACCGTCCGCCCTCCCAGCCGAGGTCGCCGCGCGACTGAAGCGTGACATCGACGGCCTCGTGTGTGCCGTCGTGCAGCAGCACGACACCGGCGAGGTGCTCATGGTCGGCTGGATGGACGACGAGGCACTTCATCGCACGCTGACATCAGGACGGGTGACGTTTTGGTCTCGCAGCCGTGGCGAGTACTGGCGCAAGGGCGACACCTCGGGCCACGCGCAGTACGTCAAGACCGTCGCGCTGGACTGCGACGGTGACGCACTGCTCGTCCGGGTCGACCAGATCGGCGCGGCCTGCCATACCGGCACACGCACCTGCTTCGACGACCACGATCTGTCGGCAGTTCAGGGAGATCCGAGCTCAGGCACGGCGAAGTCAGGCACGGCGAAGTCAGGTTCAGCGAAGTCAGGGACAGCCGATGACTGAGCCCACCCCGACCACCGACGCGAACGACGGCAGCACGCCCAACCTGGGGTATGGCGTGACGTGGCCTTCGCTGGACACGTTCACGGAGCTCGCCCGCACCCGTCGGGTCGTCCCGGTGGTGCGCCGACTGCTCGCCGATGCCGAGACCCCGGTGGGTGTCTACCGCAAGCTCGCCAAGGATGCCCCGGGCACCTTCCTGCTGGAGTCCGCCGAGCATGGGGGAGTGTGGTCGCGCTACTCCATCGTGGGCGCCGCCTGCAGCGCCGTGCTGACCGAGAAGGACGGCCTCACGCACTGGATTGGTGACCCGCCGGTGGGCGTTCCCACCGGCGGCAACCCGCTGGAAGCGTTGCGCGACACTGTTGCCGCGCTCGCCACCGACCCGATCACGGGTCTGCCGCCGCTCACCGGTGGCATGGTCGGGGCCATCACCTATGACGCCGTGCGTCGCTGGGAGAGGGTCCCCGACACGACGCCGGACGAGCTGCACCTGCCCGAGCTGGCCATGATGCTGGCCACGGACCTGGCGATCCTGGACCACGCGGATGGGTCACTGCTGCTGGTCGCGAACGCCGTCAACTACGACGCGACCGATGAGCGGGTCGAGGACGCCTGGTCCGACGCGGTCAGCCGGCTGGACCGGATGACCGCCGATCTAGCTGCCGCCGCTCCCAGCACCGTGGCGGTCATCGAGCCGACCGCACCCGAGGCCTCCAGCAACCGCACCCCTGAGCAGTTCCACGCCATGGTCGAGGCCGGCAAGGAAGCCATTCGCGCGGGCGAGGTCTTCCAGGTCGTGCTCTCGCAACGGTTCGCCGTGGACTGCCCCGCCGACGCGCTCGATGTCTATCGGGTCCTTCGCACGTCGAACCCCAGCCCTTACATGTATCTCCTACGGCTCCCGGCACCCGACGGCACGGCATACGACGTCGTGGGCTCGAGTCCAGAGGCGCTCGTCAAGGTGACCGGCCGGCGGGCCATCACCCACCCGATCGCGGGCTCGCGGCCCCGGGGGGCCACGCCCGAGGCGGACGTCGCCAACGGTGAGGACCTGCTGGCCGACGCCAAGGAGCGTTCCGAGCACGTCATGCTCGTCGACCTGTCGCGCAACGACCTGCAACGGGTCTGTCATCCGGGCACCGTCGACGTGGTTGAGTTCATGACGATCCGGCACTACAGCCACATAATGCATCTGGAGTCCACGGTCGTGGGCGACATCCGACCCGGACAGAGCGCCTATGACGTTCTCGTGGCAACGTTTCCGGCCGGCACGCTCTCAGGGGCGCCCAAACCGCGGGCCATGGCTCTGATCGACGAGCTTGAGCCGAGCCGTCGCGGCATCTACGGCGGGGGCGTCGGCTACCTCGACTTCCACGGCGACCTCGACATGGCGATCGCGATCCGCACCGCCGTGATCAAGGGCGGACGGGCGTACGTCCAGGCCGGTGGGGGGATCGTCGCCGACTCGGTGCCTCGTCTGGAGTTCGAGGAGAGCGTCAACAAGGCCGCTGCGGCCCTGCGGGCAGTCGCCTCGGCCTCGGGGTTGCGGTCACCATGACCAACATGACCGACCGCACGACGAGCAAACGGACCGTGCTCGTCCTGGTGCTCGTGAGCGCCTCGGTCGTTCTGGTCAGCGGTTCTCGTGAGTGGGTCTCGGGTTCGGTCGACGATGTCGCCCTCGGCGCAACTGCATTGCACGGCAGGGGATCTGACCTCGCGCCCGGTGCCCTGGCCGCCGCACTGGTGGGCCTGGCCTCGGCGGTGGCCGCAGCAACGTCCGGCAGGGTGGTGCGCATCGTCGCTGCCTGTGCAGCGCTCCTTGCCGCCGTGCTGGGCGCGACAGTGGTCATCTCCGTCCTGGCCGACCCGGGTGGCGCGCTCGGCAAGCTGGCGGCCGCCGGTACGGGCCGCAGCGGGACTCTTGCCGCCCACGCGCGAGTCGGCGGCTGGGCCTGGGTTGCGCTCGCGGCGATGCTCGTCATGGGGGTTGGTGGGCTGGGCGCGCTGGTCGGTGGACGGCGCTGGCGCGGTCTGTCCGGCGCCTATGACGCGCCGGTCTCGGGCGAGGCGCACCAGCCGAGCTCAGCAGGCGAGCCCGCTCCCGGACAGGAGTCCGCATGGGACCGGCTCTCCCGTGGCGAGGACCCCACCGCCGAGCAGTGAGCCAGCCGAGCAGTGAGCCAGCCGAGCAGCGAGCCAGCCGAGCAGCGAGCCAGCCGAGCAGTGAGCCAG
>DHJN01000163.1:17931-32520 GCA_002404345.1 Actinobacteria bacterium UBA4719
GAGCCAGCCGAGCAGTGAGCCAGATGGGGTTCCTGACGCGGGCCGGCGCTGACAGGATGACCTCAGGGCTGACGGACAGCAGCACGATCATCAGAGATGTCGCAGTATCAGAGATGTTGACGTATCGGAGATGTCGCCATATCGGTGATGTCGCCATAGTGAGGAGAGACCCCATGGCAGAGCACCAAGACGGCCAGAGCAGGGCAGCCTGGACCGCCGTCACGATCTTGTTGATCGCCTCGTTCCTGATGTGTCTGGCTGTCGTGGTCAAGAGCTGGCCCATGGCCATCGTCGGCATGGTCCTGGTGGTCGCCGGTGTCGCCGCTGGCAAGATCCTGGCCATGGCCGGTTTCGGTCAGACCAAGCCGGAGCGGTCAAGGGCAAGCACAGACACTCGTTGATCGCCCAAGGGGGCCGGTTCGGACTGGCCCCCAAACGCGGATAGCCTTGTCGGGTGCCCACTGTCCTCGACGAGATCATCGCCGGCGTTCGCGAGGACCTCGCCATCCGAGCCGCCCACATCTCGCTGGATGAGCTGAAGTCCCGCGTCCAGCGGGTTGCACCGGCCCTCGACGCCTTCGCGGCACTCAGCGCCGGACACGGCGTCAAGGTGATCGCCGAGGTCAAGCGCACCAGCCCGAGCAAGGGCGCCCTCGCCATGATCGCCGACCCGGCGGGGCTGGCTGCCGACTACGCCGCCGGTGGGGCCAGTGTTATCAGCGTCTTGACCGAGCAGCGCCGTTTCGGGGGCAGCCTCGATGACTTGGCCGCGGTCCGGGCAGCAGTTGACATCCCGGTGCTGCGCAAGGACTTCATGGTCTCCTCCTACCAGCTGTGGGAGGCGCGCGCCTATGGCGCCGACGTCATCCTGCTGATCGTCGCGGCCCTTGACCAACCCACTCTGGTCGGCCTTCGTGAGCGCGCCGAGTCCCTGGGGATGACTGTTCTCGTTGAGGTGCATGACAAGGCCGAGACGCAGCGGGCGGTCGATGCCGGTGCCCGCGTCATCGGCGTCAACGCCCGAAACCTCAAGACCCTGGAGGTCGACCGCGACACCTTCGCACGACTTGCACCGCTCATCCCCCAGGGCATCGTCAAGGTCGCTGAGTCCGGCGTTCGCGGGCCACACGACGTGCTCGCCTACGCCCGGGCGGGTGCGGGCGCCGTACTGGTTGGCGAGAGCCTGGTGACCGGCGGTCGCCCCCGTGAAGCCGTAGCCGATCTCATTGCCGCAGGTGCCCATCCGGCGCTGCGCCAGCAGGGAGTCTGATGACCAAGCAGTCAAACAAGTCCGTTGCTGCCGCCGCGGCCTCGCCGCCCGGTCGCTTCGGTGCGTATGGCGGTCGCTACGTTCCAGAGGCCCTCGTGGCTGCTCTCGAGCAGCTCGACGAGGCACGACTCAAGGCGAAGGTCGACCCGGCTTTCCAGGGTGAGCTCGAGCGTCTGCACCGCACCTACACCGGCCGTCCGAGCATCATCACCGAGGCCGCGAATTTCGCTGAGCACGCCGGAGGAGCCCGCATCCTGCTCAAGCGCGAGGACCTCAACCACACGGGGTCGCACAAGATCAACAATGTGCTCGGCCAGGCGCTGCTGACCAGACGCATGGGCAAGACGCGCATCATCGCCGAGACCGGCGCCGGTCAGCACGGCGTTGCCAGCGCGACCGCGGCCGCCCTGCTGGGCCTTGAGTGCGTCGTCTACATGGGAACGAAGGACACGCAGCGTCAGGCGTTGAATGTCGCCCGGATGCGGCTTCTCGGCGCTGAGGTCATCCCGGTGAGCCATGGCAGCTCAACCCTGAAGGACGCGATCAACGAGGCGATGCGCGACTGGGTCACCAACGTCGAGACCACCCATTACCTGCTCGGCACCGTCACCGGCCCGCACCCGTTCCCCGAGATGGTGCGTGACTTCCAACGCATCATCGGCGTGGAGGCACGGGCCCAGGTGCTCGATCTGGTGGGCCGTCTGCCTGATGTCGTGTGCGCCTGTGTCGGAGGGGGTTCCAACGCGATGGGCATCTTCCACCGTTTCCTTGACGACCCTTCCGTCCGCCTGGTCGGGCTCGAGGCTGGCGGTCACGGCGTTGACACGGACCAGCACGCGGCCCGTTTCAGCACCGGGCTGCCAGGTGTCCTGCATGGTGCGTTCACCTATGTCCTTCAGGACGAGGACGGACAGACCCTGGAGTCCCACTCCGTCTCGGCCGGGCTGGACTACCCCAGCGTCGGGCCGGAGCACTCGTTCCTCAAGGACAGCGGCCGGGCAGAGTACCGCCCGATCACGGACACCCAGGCCATGGACGCATTCTCGCTGTTGTGTCGGACCGAGGGGATCATCCCCGCGATCGAGAGCGCGCATGCGCTCGCCGGCGCCCTCGAGATCGGGCGCGAGCTCGGCCCCGGCGGTGTCGTCCTGGTGAACCTGTCGGGTCGCGGTGACAAGGACGTCGACACGGCAGCCCGTTGGTTCGGTTTGCTCGACGACGGGGGGCTGCAGCTAGAGGGGCAGCCAGACGGGGTGGAGCAGCCGTGAGCGGCGTCGGAGCAGTTCTGGCCAAGGCCAAGGCGCAGGGTCGGGCCGCGCTCGTGGGCTACCTCCCCGTCGGGTTCCCGGACGTGCGGGGATCCATCGACGCCATGGTCGCCATGGTCGAAGCCGGCGTGGACATCGTCGAGATCGGTGTTCCGTACACCGACCCGCTGATGGACGGCCCGGTGATCGCGCACGCGGCCGACATCGCGCTCAAGGGTGGGACCCGCCTGGCGGACGTGTTCACCGCCGTGCGGGCAGTTGCCGATGCCGGCGCTCCCGCCTTGGTCATGACCTACTGGAACCCCGTTCTCCGGTATGGCGTTGACCGGTTTGCCGACGACCTTGCCAAGGCTGGCGGGGCCGGCCTGATCACGCCAGACCTCATCCCGGACGAAGGGGCGCAGTGGATGGCGGCTGCCGAACGCCACGACCTCGACTGCGTCTTTCTGGTTGCGCCCAGCTCGACCCCGCAGCGCCTCCGGAGCACCACCGCGGCCTGCCGCGGCTTCGTGTACGCCGCGTCGACCATGGGAGTCACCGGGGCACGCACGACGGTCGGCGACACCGCGGAGGTGCTGGTCACCCGGACTCGCCTCGTCACTGACTCGCCGATCTGCGTCGGGCTCGGTGTCTCCACCGGCGCCCAGGCCGCTGAGGTTGCGGCCTTCGCGGACGGCGTGATCGTGGGCTCGGCTCTGGTGCGATGCCTCACTGATGCCGGTTCGCGTGCGGACGGTCTGATCGCGATCCGCGAGCTCTCGGCCGAGCTGGCTGCCGGCGTCCGAGCGGGCCGCTGAGCTCATGGGCCTGCGGTACGGCTGGCGGCGCGCTGACCTCATCGGTGTGCTGGCCCGACTGATCCTCGGGGTCGTCCTCATCGTGGCCGGTGCGCTGAAGGTGACCTCGCCGGCGGCCTCGGCCCTGGCGGTTCGTGCCTTTCAGATCCTGCCGTATGAGTTTGCGGGTTACCTGGGCTACGCGCTGCCCGTGGTCGAGCTCCTGGTCGGGCTGCTCCTGGTCACCGGCCTCTTCACGCGGGCGTCCGCCGTCGTGGGCGGTCTGCTGATGCTGGCTTTCCTCGCGGGCATCATCTCGGCCTGGGCGCGCGGACTTTCCATCGACTGTGGCTGCTTCGGTGGTGGGGGAACTATTGCGGCCGCTGAGACGCAGTATGGGACGGAGATACTGCGCGACTCCGGGCTCGCCGCCTGTGCGGCATGGCTCGTCGTTCGTCCCCGCACGACATACAGCCTTGATCACCGTCTCTTCGGATAGGAGCAATCACCAGCATGCGTCCAGATGCATCCCAAAAACTCCAGGCAGCCGCGCCCAAGGGGTCCAACCGTGCCATCGTCGCCGCGATCGTCGTCGCCGTCGTGATCCTCGGTGTGGTGGTTGCCATCCTGATCGGCACCAACAGCAAGTCCGCCACGGATCAGGTCGGCGGCTCGGGGAGCTCTGCTCAGCCCGCTGGTGTCATCGGCGGCAAGGGTGGCGGCATCTTCGTGAACGCTGCGACGGCCAAGAGCAACGCGCCCACGCTGGATCTCTACGAGGACTTCCAGTGCCCCAGCTGTGCCAACCTTGAGAAGCGGATGGGAGCCCAGGTCGCCTCCATTGCCAAGGCAGGCGAGATCAAGCTGGTCGTGCACATGCTGTCCTTCCTGGACGCCAACCTCAGGAACGACTCCTCGACCCGGTCCGCCAACGCGGCCGCATGTGCAGCCGATGCGGGCAAGTTCCTGCAGTACCACGGCGCGGTCTTCGCGGGGCAACCAGCGCAGGAGGGTGTCGGCTACACCGACGCACAGCTCACGGAGTTCGCCAGGACCGCCGGCATCACCGTTAACGCACTGACGACCTGGCAGAAATGCACCTCCTCGAGTCAGCACGCCCGGTACGTCACCGATGTGCAGACGGGCGCCGAGAAGGCCGGAGTGTTCGGCACCCCAACGGTGAAGCTCGACGGTCGTGACCTCAGCAAGACCCTGACAACGGCTGATGCCCTGGTCGCAGCTGTCAAGACGGCGACGAAGTGATCGCGTCCATCCCGAGCCCGGAGCAGTCGGTCTGGTTCATCGGCTGGTTTCCCATCCGGGCCTACGCGATGTTCATCCTGGCCGGCATCATCGTGGCGGTCTGGATCACCCAGCGACGGCTCGCAGACCGAGGGGGCAAACCGGGACAGGCGCTGGATGTGGCGGTGTGGGCCGTTCCGTTCGGGATCCTCGGCGGCCGGCTCTACCACGTCATCTCCAGCCCGCAGGCCTACTTCGGCGAGGGCGGTCATCCCCTCAATGCCTTCGCTGTCTGGGAAGGCGGTCTCGGTATCTGGGGAGCCGTGGCGCTCGGCACCTTGGGCGCCTGGATCGGTTGTCGTCGCAACGCAGTCAGCTTCCTGGACTATGCCGACTCGGCGGCGCCCGGCGTGGTTCTGGCGCAGGCGATCGGTCGCTGGGGCAACTACTTCAACAACGAGCTGTTTGGCGCCAGGACCGACCTGCCCTGGGGCCTGGAGATCCACTGCTGGGACCAGGGCGCGGGAGCCGCGACAACCTGTGCGGGCAGCACGACGAACATCCTTGGCACCTTCCAGCCGACGTTTCTCTACGAGTCGTTGTGGTGCCTTCTCGTCGCTCTGGGCCTGCTGCTGGTCGACCGTCGCCTCAGCCTCGCCAAGGGTCAGATCTTCGCGCTCTACGGGATCCTCTACACGCTCGGTCGTGGCGTCATCGAGATGTTGCGATCGGACCAGGCCAACTACGTCCTCGGGCTTCGTCTCAACGTCTGGACGTCGCTGATCGTCTTTGCCGGTGCGGCTTTCGCCTACTGGCGCCTGGGGAGGCGGGTCGACGTCGTCGACGAAGAGGTCGGCGGGTCGGTTGGCCTTACCATGGATGAACCAGCAATGGACGAACCAGCGATGGACGAACCCCAAACATCTCAGCATCCGGACTGAGGCGTTCCGCCTGTCAGGATTTTGACCTTTCCGGTATTCTGGCAAACACCTCGCTGGCCAATGCCGTCCAAGCAGGTTCCCGGGGTGCTGCTTCGAGACTTCAAGGACGGTGTCAGATCGTGGTTTCTTCGCTCTTCTCGGCTCAGCCGACGAACCAGGGGTTATACAACTCCGAGTTCGAGCACGACGCGTGCGGTGTCGCGCTCATTGCGACAATGCGCGGCAGCGCGGGACACGACATCATCGACCATGGACTGACGGCGCTGCGCAACCTCGAGCACCGCGGCGCGACCGGCGCCGACCCTCTGGTCGGCGACGGAGCTGGCATCCTCACCCAGATCCCTGACGCCTTCCTGCGCGATGTTGTGGATTTCGAGCTGCCGCCGCGGGGCGCCTACGCCGCGGGTATCGCCTTCTTGCCCGCCGATGCGAACGAGCGTGCCAGCACCGAGGCCACCATCTCGGCCATCGCCAAGGAGGAGGGCCTCAAGGTCCTCGGGTGGCGCGACGTGCCGGTCGCCGCCGACCTCGTCGGTGAGGCAGCCCGGGCCTGTATGCCGTTCTTCCGCCAGCTGTTCGTGACCGCGTCGGCTGGTCGGGTGGTGGGTCTGGGCCTGGAGCGTCTGGCCTTCTGCCTGCGCAAACGCGCCGAGCACGAGGCCACGGTCTACTTCCCGTCGCTGTCGGCACGAACGATGGTCTACAAGGGCATGCTCACCACTGATCAGCTCGAGCTCTTCTTCCCAGATCTGTCCGACCACAGGTTCGCCACCGAGCTGGCACTGGTCCACTCACGGTTCTCGACCAACACCTTCCCGTCGTGGCCGCTGGCCCACCCGTACCGGTTGATCGCTCACAACGGCGAGATCAACACGGTCAAGGGCAACCGAAACTGGATGCAGGCTCGCGAGAGCCAGCTCGCCAGCGACGTGATCCCGGGTGACCTCGAACGGCTCTTCCCGGTCTGCAGCAAGGGGGGCTCGGACTCGGCGACCTTCGACGAGGTGCTGGAGCTGCTGCACCTCGGTGGTCGATCGTTGCCGCACGCAGTCCTGATGATGATCCCCGAGGCGTGGGAGAACCACGCGGAGATGGACCCGGCGCGCAAGGCGTTCTACGAGTTCCACGCCACTTTCATGGAGCCGTGGGACGGGCCGGCCTGCGTCACGTTCACCGACGGCACCGTCATCGGCGCGGTCCTGGACCGCAACGGCCTGCGTCCGGGGCGCTACTGGGTCACCGATGACGGTCTGGTGGTCCTCGCCTCCGAGACCGGCGTCCTGGACCTCGAGCCGAGCCGGGTGGTCCGCAAGGGTCGGTTGCAGCCGGGTCGGATGTTCCTCGTCGACACCGAGCACGGCCGCATCGTCAGTGACGACGAGGTCAAGTCGTCGCTTGCGGCTCAGAACCCCTACGAGGACTGGCTGCACGCTGGCCTGATCAACCTGGAGGACCTTCCCCCGCGGGAGCACATCGTGCACACGGCGGCGTCGGTCGCCCGTCGTCAGCAGACGTTCGGCTACACCCAGGAAGAGCTGCGGATCCTGCTGTCCCCGATGGCCAGGACCGGGGGAGAGGCGTTGGGCTCGATGGGCACCGACAGTCCCATCGCGGTGCTGTCCGAGCGCCCACGCCTGATCTTCGACTACTTCACGCAGCTCTTTGCCCAGGTGACCAACCCGCCGCTGGATGCCATCCGCGAAGAGCTCGTCACCTCCCTTGGCACCGTGATCGGTCCGGAGGGCAACGCGCTCTCCGCCGGACCGGCCTACGCCCGTCAGCTCGTCCTGCCGTTCCCGGTGCTCGACAACGACGAGCTGGCCAAGATCGTCCACATCAACGCGGACGGCGATCTGCCGGGCTTTGCCACCTGTCTGGTGAGGGGCTTGTATGACGTGTCCGGTGGGTCCGCCGCGATGAAGGCCCGCCTTGAGGAGATCTTCGCCGAGGTGTCGGTGGCCATCGCCGCGGGCGCGCGCTTCGTCGTGCTCTCCGACCGTGACTCCAGCCGCGACTTCGCGCCGATTCCGTCGCTGCTGCTCACCTCGGCTGTGCACCACCACCTGATCCGGGAGAAGACCCGCACCCTGGTCGGGTTGCTCGTCGAGGCCGGGGACGTCCGGGAGGTCCACCACGTGGCACTCCTCATCGGCTTCGGTGCCGCGGCGGTCAACCCCTATCTGGCCATGGAGACGGTGGAGGACATGCTTCGTTCGGGTGCCCTTCCCGCAGACATCGCCGACAAGGCGGTCAAGAACCTCATCAAGGCGCTCGGCAAGGGCGTGCTCAAGGTCATGTCCAAGATGGGCATCTCCACCGTTGCGTCCTATCGCGGTGCGCAGGCCTTCGAGGCCATCGGGCTCTCCCAGGAGCTGGTCGACTCCTACTTCACCGGAACCATCACCCAGCTCGGCGGCATCGGCCTCGATGTCGTAGCGCAGGAGGTGGCGGCGCGTCACGCCACGGCATACCCGCTGGACAGCGTGCGCCTGCCACATCGCAAGCTCGGCGTGGGCGGGGAGTACCAATGGCGCCGTGAGGGCGAGCCCCACCTCTTCGACCCGGACACAGTCTTTCGTCTGCAGCACTCCACCCGAACGCGCCGCTATGACATCTTCAAGCAGTACACGGCGCGGGTCGACGAGCAGTCCGAACGTCTGATGACGTTGCGCGGCCTGTTCGGGTTCGCGGCCGGGCGTACCCCACTGCCCATCGACGAGGTCGAGCCGATCAGCGCGATCGTGTCCCGCTTCAGCACCGGGGCGATGAGCTACGGCTCCATCAGCCAGGAGGCCCACGAGACGATCGCGGTGGCGATGAACCGCCTAGGTGGTCGGTCGAACACGGGTGAGGGCGGTGAGGACGAGGATCGCCTGCTGGACCCGGTGCGCCGATCGGCGATCAAGCAGGTCGCCTCTGGCCGCTTCGGCGTGACCTCGCTCTTTCTCACCCAGGCCGATGACATCCAGATCAAGATGGCGCAGGGTGCCAAGCCCGGCGAGGGCGGCCAGCTGCCCGGACACAAGGTCTATCCGTGGGTGGCCAAGACGCGTCATTCGACTCCCGGCGTGGGGCTGATCTCGCCGCCCCCGCACCACGACATCTACTCCATCGAGGACCTGGCTCAGCTGATCCACGACCTCAAGAACGCCAATCCTTCGGCGCGCGTGCACGTCAAGCTGGTGGCGGAGGTCGGTGTGGGGACGGTCGCCGCCGGCGTGAGCAAGGCGCACGCCGACGTCGTGCTCATCTCGGGCCATGACGGTGGCACTGGTGCCTCCCCGCTCACCTCGCTCAAGCACGCTGGCGCGCCGTGGGAGCTGGGACTTGCCGAGACCCAGCAGACGTTGGTGCTCAACGGTCTGCGTGACCGGATCGTGGTTCAGGTCGACGGCCAGCTCAAGACCGGACGGGACGTCGTGGTCGCGGCGTTGCTCGGCGCCGAGGAGTTCGGCTTCGCCACTGCTCCGCTGGTGGTCAGCGGCTGCGTCATGATGCGTGTGTGTCACCTCGACACGTGCCCGGTGGGCATCGCTACCCAGAACCCCGAGCTGCGTTCGCGGTTCTCCGGCAAGCCCGAGTTCGTCGAGACGTTCTTTGAGTACATCGCACAAGAGGTTCGTGAGCACCTGGCCGCCCTGGGGTTCAGGTCCCTCGAGGAAGCCATCGGCGAGGTGTCGCAGCTTGACACCGCAGCCGCGATCCAGCACTGGAAGGCCAGCGGCCTTGACCTGTCGCCTATCCTGACAGAGGTCGAGTCGCCGGACGGTGCGTCGCGTCGCAACACCGTCAGCCAGGACCACGGACTGGCGAAGGCCCTCGACCACAAGCTGATCGAGCTGAGCGAGGAAGCGTTGCGGGACAAGACTCCCGTGCGCATCGAGCTCCCCGTACGCAACGTCAACCGCACGATCGGCACCATGCTTGGTCACGAGGTGACCAAGGCCTATCCGTCTGGTCTGCCCGACGACACGATCAACATCTCGCTGACGGGGTCGGCTGGACAGTCGCTGGGGGCATTCCTCCCAGCCGGCATCACGTTGTGTATGTACGGCGACGCCAACGACTACGTGGGCAAGGGACTTTCGGGCGGCCGGGTCGTGGTTCGGCCGGACCGCTCGGCGTCGCTGCCGGCAGAGCACAACGTTATCGCCGGCAACGTGATCGCCTATGGAGCCACCAGTGGTCAGGTCTTCCTGCGCGGTCAGGTGGGCGAGCGGTTCTGCGTGCGTAACTCCGGTGCCACGGCAGTTGTCGAAGGACTGGGTGACCACGGTTGCGAGTACATGACCGGTGGCACGGTGCTGGTCCTTGGGCCTACCGGCCGCAACTTCGCGGCCGGTATGTCCGGTGGTGTGGCCTATGTCCTGGATCTGCGCAAGGACCGGGTCAACCGTGAGCTCGTCGACCTCATGCCGCTGCGTGATCGTGATGTGGAAGTCGTGCACGAACTCCTGGCCGAACATCGTCGATGGACCGAGTCCGCCGTCGCCGGAAGGCTGCTCGCGGACTGGGACAACGTCAAGAGCCGCTTCACTCTGGTCCTGCCGCGTGACTATCAGCGTGTGCTCGACGTTCGCACAACGGCCGAGTCCGAAGGACTTGACCTCAACGGCCCCGACGTCTGGGAGCGGATCATGGAGGCTTCTCGTGGCTGACCCTCGGGGATTCTTGTCCACCCGTGAGCGTGACCTGCCCAAGCGCCGTCCAGTGCCGGTCCGGCTGATGGACTGGCGTGAGGTCTACGAACAGCAAGATGTGGCCCAGCTGCGGGGTCAGGCCGGACGCTGCATGGACTGCGGTATTCCGTTCTGCCACAACGGCTGTCCGCTGGGTAACTTGATCCCCGAGTGGAACGATCTGGTGTGGAAGGGCGACTGGCGCGAGGCCATCGAGCAGCTGCACGCCACGAACAACTTCCCGGAGTTCACCGGTCGGTTGTGCCCGGCACCGTGCGAGACCGCGTGTGTGCTGGGAATCAACCAGCCCGCCGTGACCATCAAGCAGATCGAGGTCACGACGGTCGACCGCGCCTTCGATGCCGGAGCTGTCATGCCTCAGCCACCGGATCGCCTGAGCGGCAAGACCATTGCGGTCGTCGGTTCCGGGCCCGCCGGCCTCGCAGTTGCCCAACAGCTGACCAGGGCTGGGCACACCGTCGCCGTCTTCGAGCGCGACGACAAAGCCGGCGGCCTGCTCCGTTACGGCATTCCCGAGTTCAAGATGGAGAAGTCCGTCCTTGACCGTCGTCTGGCGCAGATGGAGGCCGAGGGCACCCGGTTCCGAAACGGTGTTGACGTCGGTGGAGACCTGACCGGCAAACAGCTGCGCGATCGTTACGACGCTGTCGTCCTGGCTGTCGGGGCCACGGTCCCGCGTGATCTGCCCGTCCCCGGGCGTGAGCTGGACGGCGTCGTGCAGGCCATGGACTTCCTGCCTCCCGCCAACCGCGTCGCACTGGGCGAAGAGGTCGAGAACCAGGTCGTCGCCACGGGCAAGGACGTCGTCGTCATCGGCGGTGGCGACACGGGGTCGGACTGCATCGGCACCGCACACCGCCAGGGCGCCAGGTCGGTGACGTCGCTGGAGATCATGCCCCGCCCCGGTGAAGACCGCCCGGCGAACCAGCCGTGGCCGACATACCCCACGCTATTCCGTATCGCGAGCGCGCACGAAGAGGGTGGTGAGCGCGTCTACGCGGTCAGCACCAAGGCGATCCTGGGTGACGAGCTCGGCCGGGTCCGGGCCCTGGTGCTGGTAGAGGTTGAGTCCGGCGGTCAGGGCTTCACCGAGATCGAGGGTACCGAGCGCGAGATCCCGGCGCAGCTGGTCCTGCTCGCCATGGGCTTCCTCGGACCGGAGAGCGACGGCGTGGTCGAGCAGCTCGGCGTCGAGCTGGACGAACGCTCGAACATCAAGCGGGACAAGGCTTTCATGACATCGGTGCCGGGTGTCTTCGCTGCCGGGGATGCCGGTCGCGGCCAGTCACTGATCGTGTGGGCCATCGCCGAGGGCCGCTCGGCGGCAGCCGGCGTGGACGCCTATCTCATGACCGGGGTCTCGGCGCTTCCCCGCCCGGTGAACCCCACGGACCGGTCACTCAGCGTGTGAGCTGGGGCAAGACCGGGTCCCGTGACCCGGGTCGCGTCACCCGGCCTCCGTCCCCGGCTCATGTCATCGCCTGATTCTCGAATAGCATGGCGGTCATGCGCCGCGCAAAGATCGTTTGCACCCTTGGCCCTGCGACATCATCAGCCGATGGCGTGCGGGCCCTTGTCGCCGCGGGAATGGACGTGGCCCGGCTCAACCTCTCGCACGGGAGCTACGCAGACCATGAGGCGGTCTATGCCGAGGTGCGCAATGCCAGTAACGAGTCGGGCCGGGCTGTGGGCGTGCTCGTCGACCTGCAGGGCCCCAAGATCCGCACCGGCCGTTTCGCCGACGGCCCGGTCACCCTGGTCAACGGCCAGCGTTTCACCATCACCGTCGATGACATCCTCGGTGGTCAGGACGGCGTGTCGACGACCTACAAAGGGCTTCCCGGGGACGTGCAGCCCGGCGACCGGTTGCTGATCGATGACGGCAAGATCGCATTGCAGGCTGTCGAGGTCACCGACACCGACGTCGTGACCGAGGTGGTCGAGGGCGGGGTCGTGTCCAACAACAAGGGTATTAACCTGCCCGGCATCGCGGTCAGCGCCCCGGCCATGTCGGAAAAGGACGAGGCGGACCTGCGCTGGGCGCTTCGGCTGCAGGCGGACATGATCGCCCTGTCGTTCGTGCGCGACGCCAAGGACATCGAACGGGTGCACGAGATCATGGACGAGGAGGGTGTTCGTCTGCCCGTGATCGCCAAGATCGAGAAACCGCAGGCCGTCGAGAACCTCAAAGAGATCATCACCGCGTTCGACGGCGTGATGGTCGCGCGTGGTGACCTCGGTGTCGAGCTCCCGCTCGAGGAGGTCCCGCTGGTTCAGAAGCGCGCCATCGAGCTGGCCCGGCGCAGCGCCAAACCGGTGATCGTGGCCACCCAGGTGCTCGAGTCGATGATCGAGAACTTCCGACCGACCCGCGCCGAGGCCAGCGACTGCGCCAATGCCGTCCTGGACGGCGCCGACGCCATCATGCTGTCCGGTGAGACGAGCGTAGGGAAGTGGCCGATTGAAGCGGTGACCACGATGGCCCGGATCATCGAGAGCACCGAGGAACACGGCCTCGAACGTGTTCCGGCGCTCGGCACCCGCCCGCACACCGTCGGTGGAGCCGTGACGGCCGCCGCCGCGGAGATCGGCGAGCTCCTGGGGGCCAAGTACCTCGTGACGTTCACCCAGTCGGGGGACTCGGCCAGGCGGCTCTCCCGGATCCGTTCCCGGCTCCCCATGCTGGCCTTCACCCCTGTCCAGGCCACCCGCTCGAAGCTGACCCTCACCTGGGGCATCGAGACCTACCTCGTGCCGGCGTCTCGACACACCGACCAGATGGCCCGGCAGGTCGATGAGTCGCTGCTCGAGAGCGGCCGCGGTGTCGAGGGCGACACGGTGGTCATCGTCGCAGGCTCGCCTCCCGGCATACCGGGTTCGACCAACGCCCTGCGGGTGCACCGCGTGGGCGACGCCAAGAACAAGGTGGCACCGGCATACGAGGATCTCGGCTGAGACCGAACCCACCGTTCTTGTTGCGCCGAGACCACCGAACCAGGCGGGCGAACCACGCAGACTGGTGGTTTGAACGCAACAAGGCGCGGACGGGCGGTTGGCGGCCGGTATGCTGATCGCCGCAACCTGGCCGGGGTGGTGGAATGGCAGACACGGAGCACTCAAAATGCTCTGCTCGAAAGGGCGTGCGGGTTCGAGTCCCGCCCTCGGCACCTGTGTCCTTGGCACGAGTGACGCCTCCAGGCCGACCCACGTGGCGGCGCGGGGTGGGTAGGTAGGCTGACCTTCGTGACCGACGACTCCCAGCCGCTGCCGAACCCGCCTGCCAGCCCGAATGTCAGCCCTGCCGCCAGGGTCCGCATCCTGGTGGCCGAGGACGAGGCGCTGATCCGCCTCGACCTCGCCGAAATGCTGGTCGAGGCCGGATACGAGGTCGTCGGCCAGGCGAGCAACGGCGAGCAGGCGGTTGTCCTCACCCGTGAGCTCAAGCCGGATCTGGTGATGATGGACGTCAAGATGCCGGTGCTCGACGGCATCAGCGCGGCAGAGCAGATCGGCAAGGAACGGATTGCACCGGTGGTGATGCTCACGGCGTTCAGCCAGAAGGAGCTCGTCGAGCGTGCGCGCGACGCCGGCGTCATGGCCTACATCGTCAAGCCGTTCACGGCCTCCGATCTCGCACCGGCCATAGGCATCGCGCGTTCTCGCTGGGTTGAGCTGCACGCCCTCGAGGCCGAGATCGCGGATCTGGGGGAGCGGCTGGAGACCCGCAAGGTCGTGGACCGCGCCAAGGGCGTACTGATGGCCGAGCTGAAGATCAGCGAGTCGGAGGCCTTCGGCTGGATCCAGAAGACCGCGATGGACCGTCGCCTGGGGATGCGTGAGGTGGCCTCAGCCGTCGTCTCCGGTATGACGGGTGGGCCGCAGGGCGCCTAGCGCAGGTGCCTGGTCCCGTTCTCAGGCGCGGTCAGGCGCTGTCATGCTCCCCGGGGGGGTCGGCCGGATCAGGCAGGTGATCCGTGAGGTGCACACCCGGTTGCCGTCCTCGTCGGTGATGATGACCTCGTAGGCCGCAAGGGTGTTGCCCAGCGACAGCGCGGTCGCGGTGCCGGTGACGAACCCGGCCCGGGCCGCCCGGTGGTGAGTGGCGTTGATGTCCACACCGACCGCGATTCGCCCCTGGCCGGCATGCATCATGGCCCCGATGGAGCCCAGGGTCTCTGCGAGCACCACGCTCGCGCCTCCGTGCAACAGCCCGAACGGCTGGGTGTTGCCGGCCACCGGCATCCGACCCACGACCCGTTCGGAAGTCACCTCGACGAACTCGATCCCCATCTTCTCCCCGAGAGTTCCGCCGTGCATCATGTCGAGTCCGGGGAGAACCTGCTCCTGCTTGTCGCCCATCGACCTGCCCATCTCTGTGTCGGTGATCTCTGT
>DHJN01000163.1:32608-34690 GCA_002404345.1 Actinobacteria bacterium UBA4719
GATCTCTGTGTCGGTGATCTCTGCGTTGGTGATCTCTGCGTCGGCCCGTGGGCCTAGGCTGCCATGCGTGAGCCGACTCCTGCTTCTCGACGGTCATTCGCTGGCCTATCGGGCGTTCTTCGCGCTGCCGGTCGCCAACTTCTCGACCACCACCGGTCAGCCGACGAACGCGGTCTACGGCTTTACCTCCATGCTCATCAACGTCCTGCGCGACGAGGCACCGACCCACGTCGCGGTGGCCTTCGACATCAGTCGGCAGACGTTCCGCATGGCCGAGTACTCGGAGTACAAGGCCGGCCGGTCAGCGACGCCCGACGAGTTCAAGGGTCAGATCTCGTTGCTGCACGAGGTGCTCGACGCGCTGCGGATCCCGTATGTCCAGGTCGAGGGCTTCGAGGCCGATGACGTCCTCGCGACCCTGACCACGGCGGCCATCGAGCACGTCGGCATCGAAGAGGTGCTCATCTGCTCCGGCGACCGTGACACCTTTCAGCTGGTCAACGACCAGGTGACCGTTCTCTACCCGGTCAAGGGCGTCTCCGAGCTGGCCCGGATGACCCCGGCGGCAGTGGAGACCAAGTACGGCGTCCCACCCCAGCGTTACAGCGATCTCGCGGCGCTGGTCGGAGAGTCCTCCGACAACCTGCCCGGCGTCCCTGGAGTCGGTCCCAAGACCGCAGCCAAGTGGATCCAGGAGTATGGCGATCTCACCGGTGTCGTCGCCCACGTCACCGAGATCAAGGGCAAGGCGGGTGAGTCGCTGCGCGACAACCTCGACGGAGTCCTGCGCAACCGCCGGTTGAACCAGCTCGTCCATGATGTCGCACTCGACGTGACGGTGGACGACCTCGAGCGCAAGACGTGGGACCGCGAGGAGGTGCACAAGGTCTTCGACGGCCTGGAGTTCCGGGTCCTGCGGGACCGTCTCTTCGCGACCCTCGAAGCCGTTGAGGTTGAAGCAGACTCCGGCTTCGACCTGCGCGGCTCAGTGTTGTCTCCCGCCGAGGTGCCGGCCTGGCTGGCGGAGCACGCAGCACCAGGAACCCGGGTCGGCGTGCACGTCGATGGCACCTGGGCTCGGGGGACCGGTGACGCACAAGCGCTGGCCATCGCGGCTGGGACCGGCGCTGCGGCATACGTCGACCTGACCGGCCTGGACCCCACGGCGGAGGGTGCTGTTGCCGCCTGGTTGGCCGACACGGGACGGACCAAGGCCCTGCACGACGCCAAAGGCCCGATGCAGGCCCTCGCGGCGCGCGGCCTGCCGCTGGCCGGGCTGACCAGCGACACGGCCCTGTCGGCGTACCTCGTGCGGCCGGATCAGCGGTCCTATGACCTGGCCGATCTGGTGCTGCGCAACCTTTCCCGCGAGCTTCGCAACGATACCGAGTCGGGCGGGCAGGGTCTGCTGGACTTCAGCGCCGACGGCGAGGCCGAGGCGCAGACCGCAATGGTGCGCGCGCGGGCGATCCTGGACCTGTCGCAGGCCCTGGACGGCCAGCTCGAGGAGACCGGGGGGGCGACGCTGCTGGCGCAGATCGAGCTTCCGCTGATCGAGGTGCTGGCGAGGATGGAGCGTGTCGGCATCGCCGCGGACGTTGCGGCCATGGAGGAGCTCGAGGCCCATTTCGCGGCCAAGGTGCGCGAGGCACAGGGCGACGCGTACAACGCGATCGGCGGCGAGCAGATCAACCTCGGCTCGCCCAAGCAGCTGCAGGTCGTGCTCTTCGACACCCTCGGCATGCCCAAGACCAAGAAGACCAAGACCGGCTACACGACCGACGCCGACGCCCTGACCGATCTCTTCGCCAAGACCGAGCACCCTTTTCTTGAGGCACTGCTGCGTCATCGTGACGCCTCACGGCTGCGGGTGACCATCGAGGGCCTGCTGAAGTCGGTGGCCGACGACGGCCGGATCCACACCACCTACCAGCAGACGATCGCGGCGACGGGGCGCCTGTCATCGACGGACCCGAACCTGCAGAACATCCCGATCCGCACCGAGGAGGGGCGCCGTATTCGTTCCGTCTTCATTGTGGGACACGGGTTTGAGTCGCTGATGTCGGCCGACTACAGCCAGAT
>DHJN01000103.1:0-3444 GCA_002404345.1 Actinobacteria bacterium UBA4719
CACCGTTATTTGTACAGTCCCCGGCGTTCCCCTCGATGCGGCGGCTGTTGGAGCGGCCCGCTGAGAGTTGACGTTCCAGAGGCACAATCCCCTCATGATCTGCTGTTATCCCATCGAGAACGGTCAAGTGCACATCCTCATTGTGCCTGCGTAGTTTTGGGTCGCTCGTCCCGCAGCAGGATCCGCTCGCGAAGACGGTAGGTCCAGCGGCCAGGGCTGCCGGTGATCACCGGTTGTCGTTCGTCGTTCGGCACGTTGTGACGGGGTCAGAACGGCGGTGGCCCGAGGAGTTCTATCGCACCGGTCTGGGTCGCCGCCTCGCGAACTCGGTCGAAGTTGATGGGTGCCGACGGCTCACCTTCAACGGCGGGCTCACTGGCGATTCGGTAGAACTCTTCGCCGCTGCCCGGGGTCTGCAAATAAAGCATCCGGGCGAGTTCGGAGGTGACCATGAATGCGTGCGGGATGCCACGAGGGATGATCGCGATGCCGCCGGCATGAAGTGGCCATTGCTCTCCGTCGATGTGCAGCAGCACTTCGCCTTCGAGCATGTAAAACGTCTCGTCTGCATCAGGGTGCCGATGCAGTGGCGTCACCTTCCCGAGGTCGAGCCGGTCCTCGAACAGCAGGAACGCGCCGCCAGTGTCTTGGCGGGTGGCTTTCCAAGTGTGCAGCCCGCCACCGCAGAACCAGCGTTGCTCTCCCTCGCCGGTGTCGCGGACCACCGCATCCAGTGTCTTCATGGGGTCACCTTTCGTTATGGGACTGAAGTCCCATAACGAAACTAAGGTACCGTGACGCAGGTGTCAACACCCTACGAACGGTCCGGACGAACAAGCCAGAAGTTACGAACCCGCAACGAACTGACAGCCGCCGCGCGCACTCTCCTTGCCCAGGGTGGGGCCGCGCCCACCGTCGAGCAGACAGCCGCTGCGGCATCCATCTCGCGGACAACCGCCTACCGGTACTTCCCCAACCAGAAGGCCCTGCTCGTCGCGGCACATCCCGAAATCGACGCCGCATCGTTCGTCCCGCTCGATGCCGGAGACGACCCCGAAGAGCGCCTCCTGGCCGCCGTCTCTGCCTTCATCCACATGATCATCGACACCGAACCACAGCAACGCACCATGCTTCGTCTTTCTCTGGAACCGGACACGACCCCCAATGAGCTTCCACTAAGGAAGGGACGAGCGATCGGATGGTTCGAAGACGCGCTCTCCCCCCTGGAACCACAGCTGACAGCCTCAGGTGTGCATCGCCTCGCGGTAGCGATCCGCAGCGCTGTCGGGATCGAGTCCCTTGTCTGGCTCATCGACGTCGCCGGCCTCACCCGCGATAACGCGACCAAGACCATGGAGTGGTCAGCGCTCGCCCTGCTCAGACACGCCCTAGCCAACGGCCCACCGATCAGCGACTGACCAACATGCCGGCGGGTCTTTGAGGAAGAGCATCACCCTCCCGATCCACGCGGTGTTCGCCAGGACGCTCCGGCGCGAGGATCGGTGATCGATCTCTCACAAGGGAGTGACATACGGCAACCGGCCTGAGCAAAGGCTTGCCATCCAGTTCTGTGCAAACGGAACGCTTGATCAACGTCGAGTCCCAGCTGTGGCCACCACCAGCCTGGTCATCACCTCGGTCGCCTCGCGGTCGGTAAGGCCGTGCTCGAGGCACAGAGATCGCCAGGTCCAGAACGCCGTCGCATGGCCCAGGACTGCACGCAGTTGCCTTCGCCGCGTTCCTCGCACCCTGAACGGCCGCAACAGCGTGTCGCAATACCTGGCATCGGTCGCCTCGGTCCGCTCCTGCACCTCCCTGGGAAGCGCGGCTCGGTCCCGCCTTACGTTGGTCAGCATGGGCTCGGCGTCTCGATAGAAGCGGTAGAGGTCGGACAGGCCCGCACGTATCCGTTCTTCGGGGTCGCCGAGCCGGTTCCATGCCTTGGGGTCCGGAAGAACCTGAGCGGATGCCCAGTGCTGGCTGCATGCTGCGAACAGCGCACCGTCGTCGGGGAAGTGGCGATAGACGGTCAGTCGAGTGACCCCTGCCTCTTCGGCCAGCCCAGAGATCGTCGTCGCGGCTGGTCCTATGGATCCGTGCAGACGGACAGCCGCCTCAACAATGCGCTGACGGGTCTCTGCGATGTCATCGGCTCGCTTGCGCATCTGGTAGTTGCGGGTATTGGCAGAACGATTCTGTTCACTCAAGTCTTGACATCTCCGTTCAGTGCTGGGACATTTTCAGGATACAGCCGTGTTCACCCAACTGGGAGTAGGCGAGCCGCATGACAACAACCAATCCCCCACCCCTGACCGTGGTGCAACCAGGCGAAGGAGCAACTGGCGGGCTGGGCTCCATCGGTGTGGACTTCAAGCTGTGGGGCCGCGACACCGGCGGCGACATCTCCGTGGTCGAGCACCCATTCCCGGTCGGGGCACTGGTGCCGCCGCACATGCACACCCGCGAGGACGAGTACTCGATCGTCACACAGGGCGAGATCGGCTTCAGGTCCGGCGACCGTGAGGTCGTCCTCGGGCCGGGCGGATACATCACCAAACCCCGCGGCGAGATGCACACCATGTGGAACGCGAGCGATATCCCCGCCAGGATGATCGAGATCATCAGCCCTGCCGGGTTCGAAAACTTCTTCCGGGAGCTGTCCGAACTGCTCGCCGCCGGGCCGCCAGAGCCCGACCAAGTACCCACCCTCGCCGCTCGCTGTGGACTGCAGTTCGGTGAACCTGACTGGCTCCCCGATGTCATCTCCCGATATCGGCTCACACCACCACCTCGTTAGCCACAACACGATCCAGCGCTGACTCCCTCGTCTCAGTCGAGGTCACGGAACACCGTTGCCTGATTGTCGGACTACATGCCAGGAGCGAAATGTCGTCTTCTGTTTACCAGCGGACCGCCCGCGAGAGGATCGGACTACGGGACGACCAGAGGCGGTGGTGAGCGATGGCCACATGCTCCGCTGGACGTTCCTGTTACGGGACGGCGCAGGGTGGTCGTCATGGCTCAGTCCTGTGTCGCTGTGGGAAGGCCCAGCGCGGCAAGCACGCGCGGCTCGTCAACGAAGTCGCCGATCAACACTCGCACGGGGAGCGGCAACTCCTTGATCAGGGTTGGCACGGCCAGCACCCCTCGGGAGGCGACCATGGCGGGCTGCTGGTAGATGTCGACGATCTCCAGGTCGTAACCGGAGGGACAGTGCCGGTCGCACAGATCACGGAGACGACGCATTGCCTGGGTGGAGGTGGGTGAGGCTCAGCTGATGAACAGCGTCAGCTGGAGCCGCACCGGGGTGGGCTCCCCTTCCCGAGCCTGCACCTCGGTGGGGCTACTCACGGTTGGCTGACCGGTCATCGTTTCGCTGATGGACACATGCGCCGTGCGAGTGATGTACCGACGGGTCACGGCGTCACCATGAGCTGTTGCGTA
>DHJN01000103.1:3581-11573 GCA_002404345.1 Actinobacteria bacterium UBA4719
GCATGCTCGTAGAGGATCACCACTGGGCGTGGCGTCTTATTGGCCACGGCTCTGCCCAATCTGGACGGCATGGACCCGTATCACCTTCACGAATGAGCGCCTTGCGGAGCATCCCGAACGGGACCGCCCAAGGGTAGTGACGGCTGTTCGAGTGTCAAAGTTTCACAGGATCGGCTCGAAGCCCCAGCCTCTCCTCTCCTGGGCTGCGTTCCAGTTGCCTCCGGTGACCGATCGGTATACGGACAAAGAACGCACACCCATCGCACGCATGACCGGATATTGCGGAGACGGCGGTGGCCCGCCCTTGCAGCTCGCCTTGAGTGACGGAGAGAATGAAGGCGTGGCACTACCGGTCGGTCAGACGATAAACATCGAGGTAACGCTCGACTGCAACAACCTCGAGGGCCTGGCTCGTTTCTGGCAAGAGGCGCTCGGCTGCGAGGCGCACCCGGTCCTCCCCGGCGAATACTTCTCACTCACCTCGCCCGGAGGAATCACCCTCAATCTTCAGGCTGTGCCCGAACCCAAGGTGGGCAAGAACCGGATGCATCTCGATTTGCTGGTGAGCAATGTAGAGGCCACGGCGGCGCAGTTCCAGTCGCTCGGGGCCACCTTGGTGTCGGAGCGGATGGAGCTTTACGGAACGCGTTGGTATGTCATGGCAGACCCCGAAGGCAACGAGTTCTGTCTGGCCGCGGCACCGGCGCATTCTGGGGAGCAGGCAGCGATGACCGAACTCCCTGATCACGAACTTGAAGTGCTCGAGGACGACCAGACAGTTCCGCCGAGACCAGAGGAACTCATCGCCGACGTGGCGCGTGCTCCCGCCCCTGTTCGACGGTCTCAAGTTGACGACGGAATCCGTTAGGACCTTCCGACCCGACCCCGAGAACGTGGCCCCACGGTCACAGCAGTCTCACCTTCTTATGCTCTGAACATCACTCGCTCGGCCATGGCAAGGAGTCTGGCCGCCGCGTGCCAAGGGGTGCAGGGTATTTTCGCTGATGCCCGGGCAGACCAGGTGGGGCGTTGCTCGGGCGGGCCACCATGTCTTGAGCGACGTCGTCGCTGATTCATTAGGGTCGTTGAGGTGACCGAGCTCGTGATCTTCGACTGCGACGGCGTCCTGATCGACAGCGATCGGATCTCACTGCGGGTCCAGGCCGAGATGTTATGCGAGTTGGGTGTTCCGACCTCCTACGACGCATGCGTCCGTGACTTCCTCGGGATCGGCATGCCAGCCACGCTCGTCGCGATCACCGCCCGGCTCGGTCGCCCCTTGCCACCGAGCTGGGTCGACGAGCTGGACCGGGCCGTCCGCACCGCCTTCACCCACGAGCTCACCTCGACCCCCGGCGTCGTCAAGGCGTTAAGCCAGATCACCGTCCCGACCTTCATCGCCTCCAGCGGCAGCCAGGACAAGATGCGGTTCACCCTGGGAATGACCGATCTGTACCGACGCTTCGACGGACGGATCTTTTCGGGAGACGAGGTCGCGGAGGGCAAACCCGCACCGGACCTGTTCCTGCACGCCGCCCACACCATGACCACCGCTACCGCAGGGTGCGTGGTGGTCGAAGACAGCCCCTCCGGCATCCAAGCAGCGAAAGCCGCAGGTATGCGTGTCCTCGGCTACGCCGCTACAACACCAAAGGACTGGCTTCACGATGCGGACGTGGTCTTCGCCGACATGGCCGACCTGCCCGCCCTCATCGCTTCCAGCTGAGAACACGGCCCGCAAGACGCCCAGCGATCATCGTCGGGTGCTCACCCTTCGCCTAAGGTTTCCGGGTGAGCGCAGACGTCCGGATCGCCACTGCCGACGATGCTCGGGCCATCGCCGAGATTCACGTGGCCTCGTGGCAAGAGGGCTATCGAGGGCAGCTCCCCGACAGCTACCTCAAGTCGCTGTCAGCTGATGCTCGCGAAACGAGGTGGGCGCAGTCCCTACGTGACGGAGCTTCAGTCCTTCTTGTTGAGCACGCAGGGAAACCCCTCGGCTTCGTGAGCTACGGACCAAGTCGTGACGACGACGCACCCGAAACCGGCGGAGAGATCTATGGCCTCTACGTGCACCCCCATGCCTGGAGCACCGGTAAAGGTCAGCAATTGCACGACGGCGCACTAGCCGCCCTCGGAGCCTCGGGGTCGACCGTGGTGACCCTCTGGGTCCTGACCAGCAATGACCGCGCCCAACGCTTCTACTCCCGGCACGGCTGGCAGCTCGATGGGGCCACGAAGGTCGTCGAGTTGGACGGGGTAACGCTCTCCGAGGTGCGTTACAAGCGAGCACTGGACCCCTTGCCGACGCCCTCTGCTCTATGAGCATCCGGTCCGCAACGGGATCCATAACCGGTGACGCAAGCGGGTGAGTCAGAGCATCATTGGCGGAGTGTTGAGCCTTGAGTGGAAGATGCCGACGTGTGTGATAAGGGTTGGTGACTACGAGCGATCTGGAACGATCATGTCTGACCGGACCCGGTTGCTGGTTTCTGACGTTCTCAGTTCCGCTGGCGGCTTCTTTCTCCTGACAGGTGCTTTTGTCCAAGCGCGCCTACTGTTTGGAGACTATTGCCGCGCGGAACCCAGGAAATACGATGGTGAGCTCCATTTTTGGCCTTCATTGAGGCAGCTGAGTTTTGCGGGTGAAACCGGCCACCACTTCCGCGGAGCGACCGGCCGGGCCGACAGACGAAAGGCCCGCTCCGGTGGGACGGGCCTTCGGCTGTCGCGATGTGTCAGGCGCGTTTGGCTCTGCGGTAGTAGTCGCGCCAGATCAGCCGGTGGATGGGTATCCAGCGGGGGATCGAACGCAGCCCTGGGATGAACGGCAGGAGCAGGAGCAACAGGGTCAGCACCATCATCAAGGCCCAGACCTCTGCGTCAGCGTTGTCCGACGTCGAGAAAGGGGCTCTCCTGACCGATCCGTGGGTCATTTTCTGCCGGGGAGGACGGGTCGGTGGCCGCCGAGGCTGAGCAGGGCGAGGGCGATGAGGGCCTCGGGGGACTTGAACCCGAACGCCATCCTGGTGATCAGCCGGATCTTGGTGTTGGTCGACTCGATCAGGGCGTTGGACAGGTTGTGCTCGATCGCCGCGAGGATCCTCGCCCGGTGCTTGACGATGCTCTTCTGCAGCTTCACGAACGACGGGATCCGGCAGCGTCGGGCCCAGCTGATCCACCGCTGGAGGGCCTCGACGGCGGCGGCGTAGGGCATCGTGAAGATCAGCCTCAGGCCCTCTTTGAGGAGGTAGGCCCGGTACAGCCTGGGGTCGGTCGCGGCGATCCAAGCGAGCTTGATCCGCTGGTTCTCGCTGAGGTTCTCCGGGTTCTTCCACAGCGAGTAGCGGGCGCCTTTCAACGCCCTCGCGCGTTCGCCGCCCGGTCGCGGCGGCGCGTCTGCCGGGGGCCTGCCGCGGCCGCGTTTCGGCTCGGCTCGGGCCAGTGCCCGGGCGTCGTTCCACGCTCCACGACGGACCTCGTCGAGAGCCTCGGTCGCCCATTTCACGACGTGGAACGGATCAGCCACCCGGACCGCGTCCGGGCAGGTCGCGGCGACGATGGAGTCAATGAAGTCAGCGCCATCGGCGCTGACATGGGTGATCTGGGCACATCGCTCGGGGCCGAGCAGATCGAAGAACTCCCGCACCGTGGCACTGCTTCGTCCCGGGGCGGCCCACACCAGCGCGCGGGTGTCGTGGTCGACCACGACCATCAGGTACTTGTGGCCCTTCTTGTAGCTGATCTCGTCGATCCCGATCCTGCGCAACCCCGCCAGTCGGTCACAGTGCGCGTCGACGTCGTCCCAGACCCGAGTGATGATCGACCCGACGGTGCGCCACGCGATCCGCATCAGCTCGGTCACCGTGGACTTCGAGGACTGCGTGGTCAACCACGCGACCGTCTCGTCAAAGGCGTAGGTGTGGCCCGCGTCGTGACGAGCCCAGGGCACCGAAGCCACGACCACCCCGTGCTGCGGGCACCTCACCCGCGGCGCGTCGGCCTCGAGCACCGCACGCATCGTGCCCAGGTCCAGGCTGCGCCACCGACGCCGGCCCTCGCCGGGGTCGTAGCCAGGACGACGCCGCCCGCAGACCCCACAGCGGCTCCGAGCACGGGCCGTCGGACGTACATGGGCGACCAGCAGCTCGGCGTCCTCGTCGAACTCGACCCGCTCGATCACCGTCTTCTCGACGCCCAACAGGGCTCGCCATAGGCTGACATCGCGCACGCCGTTCTCCGCTTCACCTGGTTCTGGACCTAGACAGCTCAGAACCTAAGCGGGAACGGCGTGTTGCACTTCAGCGCCTCTCTCAACCACCCACGGAAGGGTCAGGAGAGCCTGAAAACGATAGCAATCAGAGGCCTCAGGGCAACCAGCCTCGCCGTCCGGAGGAAAGGAGTATCCGATGGAGTTTCAGTTCTCCAAGAAGTGGTACACGCCCGCTGAGGTCGCCGCGATGCTCGGATTCGGACTCTCCAAGACCAAACTCTTGATCGCGATGCGCGAGATCCGCTCAGTCAAGGTTGGTGCCCATCGCCGCATCCTGCCCGAGTGGGTCGACGAGTACATCGAGCATTGCACCCATCAAGACTCCGCATGAGCTCATCCAAGCGAGCCAACAGAGAGGGCTCGATCTACCCTCACCGCAACGGCTTCGCCGCCTACGCCTGGGTCAATACACCCGACGGCAAGCGGAAACGTAAGTATGTCTATGGCAAGACGCGCGACGTCGTTCATGCAAAATGGCTCACCCTGCTCCAGCAAGCGGCCGCTCGGCCGGTCGCAACCCGGGCTCCCAAACTCAAGGAGTATCTGACCTACTGGCTTGATCAGGTGGTCAGGACATCGCTCAAACCCAAGACGGCCGAGACCTACGCCATGCACGTGCGCCTGTACATCATCCCAGGGCTCGGTGAGAAGCGGCTGGACAAGCTCACCGTCCGCGATGTCCGGGAATGGCTCAACCGGCTGAGCGAGGAATGTCAATGCTGCGCCCAGGGCAAGGACGTCGCTCGCCCGCCAAAACTGCGGCGTTGCTGCGCGATCGGGAAATGCTGTGGCCAGCACCTGTCGCGCCGCACGGTGATCGACGTGCGCGCCGTGCTCCGATCGGCGCTGAGCAACGCAGTCGGCGATGAGCTGATCGACCGCAACATCGCCATGGGCATCAAACTGCCGTCGGCGCGGACTCGGCAGCCGGCGCCCTGGTCGGTCGAGGAGGCCCGTCAGTTCCTCGTGAGTGCCAAGGACGACGCCGACCCGCTGTACGCCGCCTACGTGCTGATCCTGGTGCTCGGGCTGCGCCGAGGGGAGCTGCTCGGCCTGACCTGGCCCATGGTCGACCTGGAGACAACCCAGCTGGAGGTCGGATACAGCCTCCAGCGGATCGGTGGCAGGTTGGTCCACGGCGAGACCAAGACCGAAGCCTCTGACGCCGTCCTACCTCTGCCCGCCATCTGCCTCACCGCACTCCGCCTGCATCAGCAGACCCAAGCAGCGGCAATGGAGGCAGCCGGCCCTTTCTGGGTTCCGACTGGTTACGTCTTTACGACCCGCGACGGACTGCCGCTTGACCCCCGCAACTTCCACCGTGCGTTCAGGGCGCGATCTGCAAAGGCGGGAGTACGTGCCATCCCGGTTCACGGGACACGCCACACCTGCGGGTCGCTGCTGGCTGCCCTGGACGTCCACCCCCGCGTCGCCATGCAGATCATGCGACACAGCAAGATCGCCGTGACTATGGAGATCTACACCCACATCCCGTCCGAGTTGACCCGCAACGCGCTGCGCAAGCTCGGGGACAGCCTGGACGGCCTCACCTGAAGGCAAAGCGGGTCAACCCCTGTGGGTCAGTTGAGCAGCAACCGAAGGGTGGCCCTGCCGCGGCGACGTTCCGCATCTCCCAACGGTCCCCAGGCGCGATGGTCATCGGAGAGCATGGGGCCGAGTCTCGCGATGCGGCGTAAGTCCTTTCGCCCGCATTCGGCGCGTGTTGCAATCGGGTCTGGAACCAGCGATAGCAGGAGCGCGGCATCCTCCCAATCTCGCTCCGGATTGGATCGCACTGGGATGGCCGTTGCTGCGGCCTTGGCCACGAGTGCTCCCAGGAGACTCGGTCGCCGCACGACCCCCTCGGACTCACGAACCCGAACGGCGACCAGCTGCGACCGATCAAGAGCTTGGCGCGAGCCGGGCACCTGGACCGTCCTGGCCGGCGGCACCGTGGTGATGTCTGTGCGCTCGCCGAGCCCCTCGGGGGCGAGGACATCGAACATGACGCTCCCGGGCCCGGGATCTGCGGGTTTCATGAAGCGGCCGCCGGTTCCCGCTGGGCTGACGTCGCCAAACTCGAAGCCTTGTTGCAGCAGCTGGGAGGCGAGAGCGCGGATGGCTCCAGGGGATTCGACCACGTTGATGACAACATCCATGTCCGTGGTGGTGCGCGGCATCGTGACACCGTTCTCGGCCGCCAGGATGTACATCATCTGCCCGCCGATCAGGGTCCAGTCGGTGCGGCGGTTCGGGAAGAGGTCCAGCAGGACCAGCCAGCCCTGTTCCTGGGCGGGTGACATGCCTTCCAGCACGACGGTCATCGGACCTGCCTTCCCTGCTTCTCCTCAGGCCCCGAGGGGACGCTCACACCACGCTCGGTACTCAGAATTGGCATGCCCTCTGCGTTCTGCTGGATGAAGGTGCGCGCCCAGTGATGCGCCCTCGAATCGGGCGCACTCAGCAGGTCCAGGGCGGCCAGGACCACGGGGACCGGTTTGCCGGGACGAAGCACGTACTCAGCACCCGAGCCAGGGCGCCACAGGTGTATCTGCAGCTGACCGGCCGGGTCGGACTCCAAACCGTAGTCGTTGATGACCCCTGGGAGGGCCTCGCTGCTCAGGTACAGATCTGAGACGTCACCCCCAGCAATCTCGGCCCCGGCGGCTGCTGCGACGCCAGCGCCGGAAACGCTGACCCTCGGATCGTTGAGTACGGACTGAACCACACCCGGGTGCACCCAGTAGTGAGCCACGTCGGCGCGACGTGAGAGCCACAAGGCCCAGTCCCGCTCGAGACCTCGGTTGGCCAACAGATGGCGAAGGCGGTAACGGTCACGTCGGTCCGGCTCCAGATCCACGCCAGATTCTGGTCGAGAGTCCGCCGACAGTAGTTGCGCAACCACCAACCAGGCCATGTGTGATGACAGTGGCCGGCCGGCCGCTGGCGGCGCCTGCTCCCGCGCACGAACAGCATTTTCGGCGACGACCCAACCCCCTGGGCCCTTGCGACCGTCGAGCTCACCGGCATGGAGCAGCTGTCGCACACGCTGCACGGAGATGCTTAGTCGCTCAGCAGCTTCGGCGACACTGAGCCAGCCGTCAATCACCAGACCAGTGTCCATGAAATATTGCTCAAAAACAAGTAATCCTTGACAAACAGCTTTCAGTTGAGCCTGAAACCCCCTGGTCGAAGAGGTTCCAGTGAGCAACTGCTGTACTTTGCTGCTGTACTTTGCCTCCAGACACCGCAAAAGCCCTCATCCCGGATCGGGAAAGGGCCTCTGATGCGATGAAGGAGCGGGGCCTCCTCCCGCTCCAGCGGCGCCTCCCAGCGGGATGCTTGGGAGTATCCAAGTGCCGCGCGAGAGGGCGAGGAGGCCCCTAAATGGAAGCGTATGCCGGTAAGCAGTTTGTGGGAATCGATCTGCACCGTCGCCGTACGGTGATCGTCAGGACCACCGAAGCTGGTGAAGTGCTGGAGACGGTGCGGATCGTCAATGATGTCGAGCGGTTGGCGTCGGTGATGGCCAGGGCTGGTGAGTGCCCGGAGGTGGTGCTGGAGGCCACCTACGGCTGGTATTGGGCGGTCGATGCGTTGCAGGCCGGTGGTGCCAGTGTGCACCTGGCCCACCCGTTGGGTGTTAAGGCCTTTGAGTACCGCAGGGTCAAGAACGACGTCCGCGATGCCCAGGATTTGGCCGACTTGTTGCGGATGGG
>DHJN01000057.1 GCA_002404345.1 Actinobacteria bacterium UBA4719
TACGACTTTGCCGGGGCCCTGCCGGAAGTGAGCCACACCCGGAGGCCGTGTGGGCAGCCCAAAAGAGAGCAAACCCGCCGGGCACCTAGACCGAGTCTGGCCAGACATCGGCCCTACCGAAAGTGTCTAGTAGCCCACTAAGACGCAGGCGGCCGTCCCCGACGAAACGCTCGCTCATGCGATGAGGGCGCGTCTCCTGACTGCATAGAGCCTCGTGCGTGTGAATAGTCAACCGTTCTTGCGCCATCCAGTGACTCGGTGGATCTCCCCGGTTGAGCGCCAAGCGCACCTACTTCGTAGGCAAGCCCGCGTAGAGGTAGCTGCGGGCCGGGCGAGACCTGGGTCCTCTGTGCCTGCTTCATAAGGGGTGCGCGAGCGGGAATCTTCACCGGACGAGTCTCATGCCGAGCGGCTGGTTATGCCGACGTGGACACGAACTCCCCTGCAGGGCAGGGGTTTCGAGCACGAGAGGTCGGCATAATCCGTGCCACAGCCGGACCCTTTCGATGTGTGCCGCCTGAGGTCGACTGACGGTCTTCGGTCATCGTGTTGGCTGGCCGCCACACGCAAGGAAGTTGCGAAGGCCCATCCCTTGCTTGCATCTCAGCCTGACTCTTGATGGAGAGCGGGGGACGAACCTGTGCGGGTCCGCAGGGCGCGACCTGTGTCGTGCAACGCCGGAGGAGTCCCTCGAGGTCGCTGGTTATGCCGAGCAGCTCGAACCCCAGAACCGCTCCTGAGCAGCAACAACAAAGGCCATCAGGCGCCCGCTCGGCATAACCAGCCGCTCGGCGTGACACCTGTTATGCCGATGTCGGCATAACAGGTCCTACGGAACGCTCCTTGCGTACAGGGTCCGGACCTGTGCCGTTGCAGGATCAGGTTCCCCTCGAGGTTCCGCTGTCGGGACTCACTCTGATGGCCGATGAGCAAGCGTTCCTGCGACTGCATTGACAGGCTCACTGTTGTGCAGAGTCAGCCATGGTTTCCTGCAACCTGCGCGCCTTTAGTGTCCGGGTGAGGAACCGTCGGTGAGGACTTGGGGGCTTTGGGCCCATCGTGACAAGTTGTCGTTCTGGCCTTCGCCACCGCTTCAGAGCAGATGACAGTGTCATCGATGGCACGCGTGTGCCTGGCAACCATGACGAGCGCAAGGTACCGCGACGACCGCCACCCCATGCCGGGCTGGCATCGCGCACGCCGTTCTTCGCTCGAGCGTTCCGGACCTTCGACACCCAGCACCTCAAGGGGAACGGCGTGTTGCGTCTCAGGGCACGCTCAAAGCACCCACGGATCAGTCGCATTCCGACATGGGATGATTCCTGGGTGACCCAGGTGACCGAGACTCCGCTGGAGCCGCCATTTTTCGCCACTCAGCCGGACATCCGTCTGATCGCGGCCGACATGGACGGGACCCTGCTTGACGGCAATGACGAGCTGAGCGAAGACCTCTGGCCGCTCCTGCATGAACTAGCCCGCCGGAAGATCCTCTTCTGCCCGGCGAGCGGCCGGCAGTACTACAACTTGCTCGAGCGTTTCCGCGAGGTTTCCGACGAAGTGGTCTTCATCGCTGAGAATGGGACCTACGTAGTCCGCCATGGCCGCGAGGTCAGCTCCGACTGCCTCGAGCCCGAGGTCGTCGGTCGCCTCGTGCTCGCGGTACGCGAGCTGCGAGACTCCGGTGTTGACGTCGGCGTCGTGGTCTGCGGCAAACGCTCGGCCTACATCGAACGTGCGGACCGGGCGTTCCGAGCGGAAGTGGAGGGGTACTACGCAAGACTGCAGGTCGTTGACGATCTGCTGACAACCCCAGACGACGAGGTGCTGAAGGTGGGCGTCTTCAACTTCGGGTCCGCCGAGCACACCACGGCGCCCGCACTGGATCGCTTTCGCGCCACGCACCAGGTCGTGGTCTCCGGGGATCACTGGGTGGACATCATGAACCTCACGGCGAACAAGGGCGAGGGCATCCGGCACCTTCAACAGTCGCTGGGAATCACGCGAGCGCAGACTATGGTCTTCGGCGACTTCCTCAACGACCTGGAGATGATGGACGCCGGGGAATATTCTTTCGCGATGGCCAACGCGCACCCGGCTCTGCGGTCCAGGGCGCGGTTCGTCGCGCCGTCGAACTCGCAGAACGGGGTCGTGCGCACTATTGCGTCAGTCCTTGGTATCCCCTGCAAGGTGTGAACGAAACGGTGCACCGTGACACTGTGCACCAAGCCGGAGCCGGTCAGATCACCAAGCGGGATCTCCTGTACGGTCCCCGCCTGGAATGCACGACTTGTCCGACGTCGCGAGTCTCGTCGAGATCCAGCTGGAAGCGACCGTCTCTCGGGCCGTTCTCCGGGCCGAGGGTGCTCGCGTCCTGCCTTCTCGTTCGACGCCGGCCAGGTCCAGACCGAGCACCCGCTGCCGTACCCGCGCTGCTCCAGGTGCTCGATGGGCACGCCCTGGCGCAACGCCGTCAACGGAACTGACGCGGAGGTGACACATGCCGCAGCGCAGGGGATGTGCGGACTACGTGGCCATGATCTGCAGCGGTCCCCGGTAACGGGCAGCCAGGGGAATCAGGCCGCCCCGGGGTCCCGGGCCGGGGAGCCACCCGGCATCACCACGGCTTTCAGACAGGTCGGATCGGACGCCAGCGCGCCCAGCGCGTCACCGTAGCGTTCCAGCGGGAACCGGTGCGTGATGAGGCCGCCGGTGTGGATGCGACCCGAGCGCAGCATCGCCAGGGAGCGATCGAAGCAGTTCACCTGGGCGAAGGAGCCCTTAGAGCGCGCGCAGATAGGACCGGTCATGGGTCTGGCTGTGCGGGATCGTTTTCGACTTGTCGCAAAGCCAGGGCCTCGAACTCGGAGACGAGTTCGCGTAGTCGCCTGGAGTTGTCCAGCAGGGGTCGCAGGCGTTCGGCCTGCGCCGGGTCGAGGGTGCGGGTGATGGTTTTGTTGTCGACCTTGCGGGTCCAAGTCAGGTAAGGCCCGTGCAGCTGCGGCGGGTCGCCGTGGCAGCGGCAGCCGGTGTTGCCGCAGCGGGTGCTCCGTTCGACCAGACTGCCCGGTAGCGGCAGGCCCAAGGTGGCAATCTCGGCGGTGATCTTGACTCGGCGGCGCTCGATCGTCGCGGGCCCGACGCGTCTGCCGGTTCGGCTCGTCATCCCACATCTTCCTGCTTGAAGTAGCCATTTTTGAAGCCCGACTCACCCCCGCAGGGGAGATCACCTTGCGCAACCGTCGCAGGAAGACGAGGAGTTGGAGTAGGACGTGAGCAGGATTCTGATTGCCGAGGACGAGGCCCGGATTGCGTCGTTCGTCGAGAAAGGTCT
>DHJN01000156.1 GCA_002404345.1 Actinobacteria bacterium UBA4719
GGAGCCTGACGCGGGCTCCCAGGGTGCCGCGGTCCGGTTCCGAGACCTCAGCCCGGAGCCCGGCCTCGGTAACCGTCGGGCCAGGGTCAGGGCCGCCGGCCCATGCTCCTCAGAGACTGGGAGTACTGCGACCTGGACGGGTGCCATCCAGGTCGGGAACGCCCCTGCGTGAACCTCGGTGAGGTGAGCGACCAGCCGTTCCAGGCTGCCGAGGATGCTGCGATGGATCATGACCGGGCGTTGAAGGCTCTGGTCCGGGGCGACGTAGCTCAGGTCGAACTGCCTGGGCTGATGGAAGTCGAGCTGAACAGTCGACAGGGTTGACTCGCGGCCTGCTTGGTCCATGATCTGAACGTCGATCTTCGGGCCGTAGAAAGCGCCCTCGCCGACGGCTGCGTCGTAGGCCAGGCCACGTTTGTCGAGTACCTCGGCAAGCGCCTCCTCGCCCAGGTCCCACAGCGCGGCGTCGTCGACATACTTGTCTGTGCTTCCGCGCAGTGAGAGCCGATAGCGATGAGCGTGATCCCGACCGCGCCATAGGCATGCTCGATCAGGTCGAGCACGGCGCCGACCTCGGCGCCGACCTGCTCCGGCTGGCAGAAGATGTGCGCATCGTTGAGCTGCATCGCCCGCACCCGCGTCAGGCCCCCCAGCACACCGGAGGCTTCTTCGCGGAGCTCGGCCAGACGCAGCGGCAGCTCGCGGTAGCTGTGCTGGCATGAGCGGTAGATGACCGCGTGGTGCGGGCACAGGCTTGGTCGAAGCAGCAGCTGCTCACTGCCCAGATCCAGCGGCGGGAACATGTCCTCGCGGTATTGCGCCCAGTGCCCGGACATCTCGTACAGCTGCTGAAGCGGCCCTTCAGCACGTGGGCCACTGCTAGGACTAACGGTCTGGTTGACCAAGCACGCTCAGTCGCCGCAATTGGCGTGCGTCCTTGTTCGGTGAGGGATCCTCTACCGAGGACCGCGTCACGGCGCCGACCAGCTTGCCGTACACACGGGGTCGGCGTCTGCGCCCACTAGTCCGCGGCCTGGTCCAACCATGCGGTGTCGGTTGCGCCCACGGCACTCAGCAGTGTGTCGATGGAGGCCAGCGCTTGGTCCACGGTCCGGATATCGGTAACCCACACCGGAATCCGCGCGCGAAGCACTATCGAGGTCGACCTGGCGGTTCTGCTCGGCGGTCGCGAGCGTCGGCGACCGCGTCGGGGAGCCGGGTCTGGATCTGGCGTTGCAGGCTGGCGAGCAGGTGCACGGTGATGGCGGCGTCGCCGAGCCAGTCCAGTCCGCGAAGCGGGCCGAGGGAGGCGATGGCTTCGTCGAGGATAGCGTTGTTCACCTCGTCGGTGTGTGGCTGATGTCAGGACTACTCCTGGGCCGAGATCGGCGACCTACCAGGACTCACCCGAGCCGCCGCCTGGCACCGCTACGGCCGACCCGGACGGCAAGGAGACACCCGCCCCGTCGAGGACTGAACCCACCACGTCGACCCAGCGCAAGTCTCGCCCAACTGGGAGAAACGACCAGTTCACTGCCCGCGTTGCGACGACCGCCAGAATTCGCCACACCGCTGCGGGACAGCCACATCCTCTTGGCGTCCGAAAGTTTCGGACACCGCTCGTGGTTCCTTCGCTGAAGGTGACACCCCGCCGGGGGCGGGCTCGTTGGGCCTAGACTAGAGTGAGAACGCATATCAGTTGAGAATTCATATCAAGTGAAGGGTATCGATGACGGACACCGGAATAGAGGTCCCCGAAGCGACCGAACTTGACGAGACTCGTCAGCGCGAACTGCGGATCCTGTCCGAGGATGCCGTGCTCAAGGGTCACCCGCACGGCGACGAGCGCTGCAAGAACTGTTTGTACTACCTCGACGTCGACGACTCGATCTCCTACTGCTGGCATCCGAAGCTCCGCGTTCTCGTCGGGCAGGAATGGTATTGCCAGTGGTGGGAGGAGATTCTGGCGCAGGCGTGAGCTCGCCCGCGCTCCGGCTGACTCCGCAACGTCGGGCAGTACTGGACGTGGTCGCCGAATCGGATGACCACCCGACGGCGGGCCAGGTCCTTGACCGGGTACGCGAACGGGTCGAGGGCGTCGGAGCGGCGACCGTCTACCGGACGCTCGCCCTGCTCGTCGAGTCTGGGCAGGTGGCCGAACTTCGGGTCGGTGAGAGGCAGGCCCTGCGCTATGACCAGAACATCCACAGCCACGCTCACCTCGTGTGTACCGCGTGCGGGCAGGTCCAGGACGCCTACGTCCAGCTCGATGCCGGCGCCCTAGCCGAGCTCACGGAGAAGACGTCGTTCACTGTCGCCGGATACGACGTACAACTGCACGGCCGCTGCGCACCGTGCGCGGCGCAGGACAATGCCAAGGAGAGCGCACAATGACCGAGCTCAAAGGTTCCAAGACCCACGCCAATCTGAAGGACGCCTTCGCCGGGGAGAGCATGGCGAACCGTCGCTACCTGTTCTTTGCGCGTCAGGCCGAGAAGGAGAACATCACCGAGGTCGCCGAGCTGTTCCGTGAGACCGCCGAGGCCGAGACGGGCCACGCGTTCGGGCACGCCGAGTACCTGGTCGGTGTCGGTGACCCGGCGACCGACGAGCCGATGGGCACGACCCAGGAGAACCTCGCGTCAGCCGTCGTCGGTGAGACATACGAATTCACCGCGATGTACCCCGGATTCGCGTCGACGGCGCGCGAAGAGGGCTTCGAGGAGGTCGCGGACTGGTTCTCCACCCTGGCCCGCGCGGAACGCACTCACGCCGGTCGCTACCAGAAGGCGCTGGACAAGATTCGCGGCTGAATCTGAGTCCCGCGGCGCCCACCCCGGCGTCACGCTGACGCAAATGGCGCGGGTGGGAGCCTTCCCGCCCGCGCCATTGCCATCATCACCCGAGAACGCTGACCATCGGAGAAATCGTGCCCCGCCTGGAACTTGACGAGATCAACCTCGACCGGGACGGCTATGCCGCGGCCCGTGCCGATGCACGCAGGCGGATGCTCGCGATCCGCCGCAGCCGCCGGGTTAAGCTCGGCGGGCTGATCGCGCTGGAGTTCGAGAATGAGGACACCCTGCACTACCAGGTGCAGGAGATGGTCTACGCCGAGAACATCACCACCGATTCGGGTGCGGGCGAGGAGATCGAGACGTACCGTCGGCTCTTGCCGACCGCCGGGTCGGTGTCGGCCACGCTCTTCCTCGAGTTCACTGATCTGGCCACGGTGCACGGGGACCTTGACGGCGTCGCCGGCATCCAGCACCTCATTCGCCTGCAGGTGGGCGATGCGGTCATCGCCGCCGTCGATGTGCCGCCGCCGGATGAGGCCAACGTGGAGCAGACCTACTCCGTGCACTTCATCCGCTTCGACATCACCGAAGAGCAACGGGAGGCGCTGGCGAACCTGACCGTGCCGGTTAGCCTGTCCGTCGAGCACTCGAGGTTCCAGGCCAGCGTCCCGGTGCCTGCCGAGCTGCGCGCCCAGCTGATCGTCGATCTCGCCGCTCCTGCCTGACGTCCGTCCGGAGGTCTGCGGTGCAGACCGAGAAGCCCGCGGACCCGGGGCGAAGGGCGTGGCCGACTGTTCGGTCGCCGGACTTTGGGTTCCCGAAGCCCGCGAGCCGAGGTCGACAGACATGCTTGTCTCATGACACGGAAACTGAGCGCCGGCCTGCTGCTCTACCGTCACGGCAACCAGGACGACGAGATCGTCCTCGAGGTGCTGCTCGGGCTCATGGGCGGCCCCTTCTGGGCGCTGAAAGACGAAGGTGCATGGTCCATACCCATGGGCGAGTATGAGCCTGGGGAGGATCGGTGACCGGTCACCGATCGTGAAACGGGCACTATCCGCTCGCCTGCATGAGCCAGCTGACGGCAAGATAGTCAAGTGTGTGAGGCGCAGCGCGCGCCGCCAAGCCAAGGAGGTCGAATGGCACAACCTGTCGTGCACTTTGAGGTCATCGGCAAGGATCCGACTCGGCTCCGCAAGTACTTCGGCGAGCTCTTCGGCTGGGAATTCGACGTGCCCTCGCCCGTGGCGCAGGAGGTATCGGAAACGGCGAGCTATGGGTTTCTGGACCTGGTCATCTCCGAAGACGGGACAGGAATCCGGGGGTGGCGTCGGAGGCGGAGCGGGCTATGCGAGCCACGCCGTCTTCTACGTAGGGGTCCCGAATGTCGAAGCAGCGTTGCAGCGCGCCGAGAGGCTCGGGGGAACACGGGTCATGGGTCCAGCCACGTCACCGAGTGGCCTTGTTGTCTGGCCCTGCCCCCGTTTCGTGGACACGGGTTATGCGGCTTTTTGAAAGTCCGCGATCTGTTGTGAGTGTTGCAGTTCGAAGGCCACGGGGCTGATCTGGCCCAGTGATGCGTGCCGGCGACGGCGGTT
>DHJN01000131.1:0-611 GCA_002404345.1 Actinobacteria bacterium UBA4719
TCGGTGCTACTGCGCCCGGGCAACGCCGGCTCAAACACTGCGACCGACCACATCGCGGTCATCAAGGCCGCTCTGGCCCAGCTGCCCTCACACCGCCGGGGCAAACGCGCCGGCCGCAAGGTCCTGATCCGTACCGACTCAGCCGGGTGCACCCACAAGGTCCTGACCTGGATGACCGGCCAGCGGTTGTCGTACTCGGTCGGATTCCCGTTGCCCCACAACACTTCCGACCTGTTGGACCTGATCCCGGCCGACGTGTGGACCCCGGCCTATGACGCCCACGACCAGATCCGCGACGGCGCGTGGGTCGCCGAGCTGACCGGACTGCTGGACATGTCCAGGTGGCCGGAAGGGATGCGGGTGATCGTCCGCAAAGAACGACCCCACCCCGGCGCGCAGCTGCGGATCACCGACGTCGACGGACACCGGGTCACCGCGTTCGCGACCAACACCAAGACCGGCGGACCCGCCACTCAGCTGCCCGACCTGGAGCTGCGCCACCGCCGCCGGGCCCGGTGCGAGGACCGGATCCGGATCTCGAAGGACACCGGTCTGATGAACCTCCCTCTTCAGGGGTTTGACCAGAACAGGCTCTGGTGCGCCATCGTGGC
>DHJN01000131.1:739-3290 GCA_002404345.1 Actinobacteria bacterium UBA4719
AGCCGGCGACCTGCAGCCGCAACAGCGCTCAAAACCCGAGGCGTGAAAGATCGAGGCTAGGCGTGTGCCCTGAAACTTATCGTGCCGCGCCCATCGTCGGTGGGGTCAAGACCGGGGATCACATTGGCCCGGTTGCCGGTCATCTTAAGGTAGACATACCCCGAGGTGGTGCCGACGCCAGTGGCGAATTCAAAAACGCCAGAGAGCCGCTGGGACGAGACGCCGGGGATGAGCATGTGCCGTTGGGTTTCGGCCACGCCCGTAGCGGCTGTCCCGTTGGGCCACTTACCCTCCAAATCCAGCGCGATGTTCACGTAGTTGCCAGCTGCGAAGGTTCCCGAGCTGGACCTCACCCAGAGGGAGTAAGTGATGGTGTACTTCCCATGAGCCCCATAGGCGGCGTCGCCTTTCAAGGTGAATTTCCCGCTGCCTGTGTTGCATAGATTGTCGAGGTCGTAGGTCTTGGGGTCGGTGCTCGGGCTTTTGCTGGGATAGACCGTGGTCCACGTTGCCCCGTCACTGGCAAGCGCGGTGGAGGCCGAGTAGGCACCAAGCACGCGAACGTCGATGTTTGCCGTGAACTTCCCTTGCCCCGCACGATCTATTTCAAGGTCCCCCATGACGCGATAACGGTCATAATCTGCGACGCCCCATATGTCCCCGATGATCTCCAGGCCATGGCCATATAGAGATGGCTCGCCCCAGCCGCTTCCAGAAACGCTATTCCCTTGGAAGCGGACCATGCGCGGGGAGTTGGAGGGGAGTGCCAGCAGGTAAACCGTGCTGTTACCAGAAGGAGCCTCGGTACCGCAACGCTCAAAGAAGCCACCTGTGAATGTCAGGTGATCCCCGCCGTCGATTTCCATTGCATGGGCTGGGGCGTCCTCGCTGTGGAGGTTCGTCGCGACCAACTGCGAGACACCCTTGAGGTAGATCCCACGGTAAGTGGTGGTGTCGATCATCGTGATCGCCGTAATGCCCGTGGAGTTACCGGCGAGGCAGATACCCCGTGCGGTCTGGTCCTTAGCCGCCTCAACCATAGTCGAGGACTCGAGGGGAGCGCCATTGTTCTTGGCTCTCTTGGTGACTCTCGTGACGAAGACGTCGTCGAGTCGCCCCCAGAAGCATCCGAGTCCGGTCGGAACGCCGTCGTCAATGAATATGCCTGCAGCGTTACTCGGGACGTGCGTGATCCTGATGTTTTCCAACGTGAACGACCAAGAGGCATCTATGTGAATCCCCCGCGTCTGGGAGCGCGTGTAAGGGTTGTTGGTGGAGCCGTTTGCCATGCCGTACATGTCGAGAGTGATCCCCGAGATGCGGTTGCCGCGCATACCCGTCGTCGTTTTGATCGCCACACAGTCAGCCGTAGCGATTACGGGAGCAAGAACCGTGCCCATCCGGAGTTCTGGGTTGAGCCTGTCGAACAAAGCCCCTGGCTCGCCGACCAGGTGGGCCTTGTTCATCGTCAGTGTCGCCGTCGTCTTGTAGACCCCTCGCGGGAGAAAGACCGTTCCTCCGCCATGGGCGTCCGCGTAGTCGAGCGCGGACTGGATCGCGGCGGTGTCGTCGGTGGTGCCGTCTCCCTTTGCGCCGTATTTCTGGACGTTTTCGACCCCCCCATATGTGGCAGTAAGAGAAGTGTCAGAGAGACGTCCTGAGACCACTGTGGTCTCGGTCGATTTGCGCGCAAATGTTGAACTCGGCGTCCACTTCGCCACGTCAGTACCGTAGGTGGCTGATGACGTGTGCGCGACGTTTGCGGAAACAACATCGTTGTTCGGAGCGATGACCTGCTGTCCGACCTCGTAGGCCGTGGACGGTGTCCACGTCGTGACATAGGGGGGCGGCTGGGTGGCAATCAGTGTACTCGGTTTGACGGTCCCGGAGGCGTGGGCGGACGGCTGCGCAGCGTTGGCAATCACGAAGCCTGAGGTCAACATCCCCATCAGCACTGACTTCCGCCCCAACAGGGCTGGATTCCCGGCGCGACTCCCTGGGCGGGCAACTTCGGTGTCGCCCTTCTCGGCGATGTCCTCGACGCTCATCGCGAACTTGCCCCGGACTTGAGGCGCTGGATCTCGGCAACTAAAGGACGTGGGTCGATGACCACCACGGCGAGGTCGTCTGAAAGATGGAATCGGCAACGCATGATGGCCTTCCAATGCTCAGGTCCTCCGGCCGATGAGTCATCTTGACGTCAGGCCCCAACGGACTTCTCTACCTTGATGTTGGCATTTGCTCTGGCGACCCACAGTTGTTTCGAACCGGAGATGGCCAATCAGCCCACACGATCCGGCTGAATGGACTAGGTGAGAGATGCGGCATTTCCCGCGCTCTTGCGAACTCATACTCAGACGTTCTGAGCGGGTTCGGTAAATGACATATTGCCCCTAAATGTGACAATTTGGACCATCGAGACCGAGTTTATCCGACCTTGCGACTCTGCTGTTCAAATCGGACAATATGGCCTCGGGCCCGACCAGGACTGCGAAGCGCGAGACCCGGTACTCGAGGCTGCGTCGGCCCCAATACCTTCAACTTAGGGTCA
>DHJN01000058.1 GCA_002404345.1 Actinobacteria bacterium UBA4719
CTGCCACATGTGCCACAGGGCGTCGTCCGACCCCCGTGCGAACACTTCCATGCGGGAGCCAGGACTGCCACCCACGATGCCCTCGGGCGCCCACATCTGAGCGTCGAGCCCGCAGCTTCCGTAGCTCATCCGGAAGTAGCCGCTCTCACCCCAGCCAGCCCCCCACTGGTTCTTCGCGATCCAGCAACCTTGGCTGTCGTCGTAGCCGACGATGCAGATGCAGTGCCCACCGATCACGTTGCCAGCCGTTGCCGCGTTGTAGGTGTAGACCCCGCCGGTGTAGTGGTAGTAGAAGTCCTCATAGACGGTGAAGCAGGCGCTGACCGGACCTACCGTGGAGATGAACGCCTTCATGTCGGCCTGGGAGGTCAAGTGGTGCCAGCCGGTGATCTTCGTCAACCTGTTCTGCCAGTCCGGGCAGAGGTTGCAAGCTTGGTTGGCGGCGGTATAGGGGTAGCAGGCGGAGTCGACGATGCCCTGCTTGAGCCCGTCAAAGGCGGCATCCGGCCACCAGCCGCCAGCCGGGCAGGCACCGGCACCGTGAGACGGGCCCCAGCAGAACCACAGATGCGCCTCGGACAGGTCGACACTGGCCGTTGGGGTACCACGGCTGATACGGACCAGGGACTCCACAGCGGCCACGGCACCAAAAGCAACGCAGGAACCGCACCCGCCCTGGTCCTCGATCGGGGTGACGTAGTTCAGGCCCGCCCGGTTACGCCAGTCGAATGCCGCCGGGGCCGCAGGGCCCCCTGGTAGCCCGGCAGCAACCGCCGCCACTGACGCGGCCTGGCCCTCAACCGCGACCCGTTCGGCCTCCTCGAGCGAGAAGTCGTCAGGTCCAGGGACATAACCCGTACGCGTACGAGCCTGCAGTTCCGAATGATTCGAGTTCGTTGTGATACCCGCGCGCCACTGAAGACCGAGGTCAGCAATCTGGCTTTGAAGAGCGGCAAGGTCTACAGCCATGACTTCACTTCACTTCCCTGGGAACCGGTCTCGCAATCCGAAAAAAACGCTCCAGGACGGTATCTGCGAGGTCAACCCCAATCAGGTCAACTCTTCGTACTTGACTGGTAAATCGCCTGGGGCGTTGATGTAGGACGCACCGCCTACTCCGGTAGCTAGGCCGACACATCTGATACTTGATCGCTGCAGCGCAGAAGGAACGAGCTTGAGCAGCATGTTGAGCGCCTGAGTCACGACATCACCACGTAGCAGAACGCCGGCCGTTCGACCGGTGCCGTCAGCCGGACAGACCCACCCTGACCCTTGAGCACCCGCGGTCGGCCACCATCGGTTCCGAAGGAACTCAACGTCCGGTAGAGGATCCCCATGTGACGATCGTCGCCGCGAGAACCGACGGCCTCAACGGCGTCCCCTGGCCGTTCGGCCTACGGGACGCACCGTCATGGCCTACGGGACGCACTGTCTATGCCGATGAGCGGGCGTCCTCGTTGCGAATGTGCGGGTGATCATGGTGAGTGCCGTCACGGGCCACTCGGCGACGTGACCACCTCTGGAACCGCGGTCTTTTTCGTTATACGCTATACGCGTGGCGAGCGAAGAGCAGATTCAGCAATGGGCCGACGAGGCCGAAGCGGGATACGACGTCGACGTTCTCAAGCGTCGGGGCCGCGGGCGCCCTGGTCGCGGGGCTGAACCGATGCAGATCGTGGCGGTCCGGCTGACCGCCGAGGAGCTCGACGCTCTCGACGCCGCGGCAGCCAAGAACGACATGAGCAGGTCCGAGGCGATCCGGGCCGCGCTGGCCCACTTCGCTGCGTGAAGGTCCACCGGAGCGCGCTCAAGCACGGCATCTCGTCGGAGGATGCGATCCAGGCAGCAGCGTGGTCGCTGTGGATCGAGCCCCTCGACGAGGACGGCCCTCCCCACCGAGAGTTGCGCCTGGGCTTCGACACGGGAGCCCGCCTGCTGGAGACGGTGGTACTCGCCCTCGAGAACGGCGACGAGATGGTCATTCACGCGATGCCGGCTCGCAAGAAGTACCTCGACCTACTGCCGTAATGACCGAGATTGGCACCTGGACCGCCCGTCGGCGCTCCCGACTGCGACTTCCGCTTCTGCCACAGACAGCGCGCGTTGAGTTGCAGTTCGGGATCGGCTTGCGGACCGTCAAAGCGATATCTGGCGATGGTGAAGGCTGGCGCTACCGCCTTCGGGCTGCCGCACAGAACGGCAGGACGCGCGACCACAGGAGCTCGGCGGCCTGCTCGTCGTACTCCGCCGGCAGAGACGCGTCGGTAGGGGGCAGCCAAGATAAGCGCAAAAGGGGCCATGGGCCTATCTTGGCTGCCCCCAATGAACGCCGCCGACGGTCATGACGCCGTCGCCAGCGCGGCCCGTTCGTCGTGCTCACGCAGCATGCGCAGCACGGTCGCGGGCGAGGGGTGCCGGCCCTTCTTCTTGCCCGTGGCGATGACCAGGCGGCCGGCGATGTCTCGCAGGCTCAGCTTCTGCTCACGTAGATGTAGCGCGACGGCGAGCATCGCGTCGTCGGTCACTACCGCGCCACCGATCGTCTTGCCCCGGGCCCGTGCGGATTCGTGGCCTTCGAGGGTACGGTCACGGACGTACTCGCGTTCCATCCCCGACACCGCCGCGAGCACCGTGAACACGACCCCCGAAGGGTCGTGTGATCCCTGCAGCTCCCCAGTGAGGAACTCCAAACCGATGCCCGCGGCCTTGAGCTGCTCGGCCAGCATCGCCAGCTCGATGCCGCGCCCGAGCCGCTTGTGCTCATGCACCACGAGGGTGACCTCGACACCGGAGGCCCGCAGTTCACGCGCGAGGGCCACGGCCCGCTCAAGCTGCGGCCGGCGCACGGCCCGGGTGGAGATCTTCTCGGAGAACACCCGGGTAACCCCGGCCTGCTTCAGCAAGTCGAGCTGGCTGTCCAACGACTGCCGGACGGTCGACGCGCGGGCATACCCGATCCGTACGTGCCCCGCCGCCTCGATGGAGGCCGAGACCGGGCGCGGTAGCTCGACCCAGATCGAACTCGGCTTGCGCACCGGCGGGACCGGTACGCTCAGCGACTTGGCCAACGACGGCACGAGCCGGAACCTGGAGGTGTGGTACTGCACAGCGACTTTCCCCCGGCCGGTCCGGCACGGAGAGCCAGCCGGCGCGGCACAGGAAGACATAGGGCAGTCGTTGCCCTCCACGCGCACGAAATCGTCATCGGTCATCCCCAAATTGTTTCATAGGGTGTTTCATACGTCCAATCCTATGAAACGCCCTATGAAACACGATCCACCCTGGATAGGCCTCGTCAGGTGGAGCGTTTCATATGCGCACCTATGAAACACGCCACCTCCCCAGGCGAGCCCATCCCCGCTAACGCCACTGACCGTTCCGTTGTCGCTCAACCCCGAGCTCGAGTGCGGCATTCCTCAAGGCGACAAAGCCACCACTGGCCGTGGATGCCACGGTGCTGCAGAATGCCGGACACCGGCTCAGCCTGTGGCAGGGCCTTCTTCCTGGCAGTTTGGCCTGGCTCGGTGCCAACGTCTCCGGTTTCAAAGCCAAGCCGTAGCGTTCCGTGGACGCTGCCGGTAACGAACACCATCAGCACGCCTCCCCCGGCGCACCCAGAATGACGCCGACTCGGCCCCCGGACGGAGTCATTGAAGCTAGAGGACAGTCGGCTGTGGTCAGCTCGACGATGGGGCTGGTGCCTCTGGACTTCGATTCAGGTGCTGGTCGTGGCCCACGAGCAGTCCTTTGAACGCTCTGCCGCCCTGGGGCCCTTCAGGCCGCAGAGTGTCGGCGCCGTTGTCAACGACCCAGGTGTGGCTTTCTCCGTCCGGTTGCTGCCTTCATGTTCCAGTCTCTCTCGTCGCTGTCCTGCGAGCACCGGGTGGCAGGAGGGGCCGATCATCGGCCCCGCCTAGGCCCAATGGCGTTAACTTAGACGTCGATACGCTATGGTTCTGGGATGGCGCGTGTTGGACAGCAGATCGCGGGGGTGGGCGAGGACCGGTTGCCGAGGTCAGATCGCTGTGGGGGTGTTGACGAAGGGCTTCCCGCC
>DHJN01000023.1:0-16688 GCA_002404345.1 Actinobacteria bacterium UBA4719
GTCGGTGGCTGAGTCGGTGGCTGAGTCCGTGGCTGAGTCGGATGGCTGAGTCGGTGGCTGAATTGGTGGCTGCGTCGGCGACGTCATCGACAGTCTGGCCGTCCGCGCGCGAGCCTGCCGCGACGGTGAGCCGCAGCACTCCCTGTGGTTCCTCGGCCAGGCGCACCCCGAGCGACCAGGGCTGGGGCTCCACGATGCGCATCGGAAGGTGAAGCGCTCGAGCAACCGTCGGTACGAGACTGCCCTGCACAAGGACAGAAAGTACGACGACGACGATGACGATGCCGTACAGCCGGTGCGCGCCCGGGATGTTCGCGGCCAGCAGCAGGCTCCCCAGCAGGATGGGCACCGCGCCCTTGAGACCAGCGAAGAGCACAAAGGCCTGCTCGTTGCGGCGCAGCCTGGCCGGCATCAGGCACAGTCCCACCAACAAGGGCCGGATCACGAGGGCCAACAAGGCGCCGAGCACCAGGCCTGGCACCCACACGTTGGTTCGTGTGATGTCACCCAGGTTCACGGTCAAGCCCAGTACGACGAACGCGACGATCTCGCCGAGGCTCGCGAGCGCTGAATGGAAGCGCTCGACCTCCCGCTTGTAGGGGGCACGCTCGTCGCCCAGGACTATGCCGGCGATGAACACCGCAAGGAAACCTGAGCCGTGCGCGATGGTCGTCGCGCCGTACAGAACCAGCACGCACGCGAGCGTTCGCAGCGGGTACAAGCCTTCGCTCGGCAGAGAGACGCGGCGCATGAACCACAACAGCGCTCGCCCGCCCGCCAGGCCAAGAGCCGCGCCCACTCCCATCTGGAGCACGAACTCACCTCCGACCTGCACGAGAGCGCCACCGCCCAGAGATCCGGCGGTCAGCAGGCTCACCATCAGGGCGATGCCCACCGGGTCGTTCGCCCCGGACTCGCCCTCCAGAATCGTCGAGGAGCGCCCGGCTATCTCCCGCTGTCCCAGGACGGAGAACACCACAGCGGGGTCGGTCGGCGCGATGGCTGTGCCGACCAGAAGTGCGACGTACCAGCTGAAACCGAAGCCGAAGTGAGCCACGGCCGCGACGGCCGCCGTCGTCAGGAACGTCCCCGCGACGCCCACCACGACGATGGGAGCGGCGGCTGCCCGAAATCGCCGCCAGCCGATGTGCATGCCGCCGTCGAACAAGATGCACAGCAAGGCCACGGTGACGATGCGCTCGACCGTGCGCTCCGGCGGCGCGTCCAGGCCGGGCAGGGCGGCCGCGGCAACGGCGGCCGCGGCCAGGAACAGCGCCGGTGCGGGAACCCGTAGCCGCGCTGTGAGCCGGTTGGAGAGCACCGCGGCGACTGCCGCCAGCGACAGAAGCAGCAGAAGCTGGGCGAAGGGGCCGGTGTCGGTCATGAACATCCTCAGGGGCAGTGGTCATCACGTTGCCGACCAGACTTCCCGGCGCACCACTGTCAGTCTATCGGCTCTGGCCTTAGCCTCGGATGGTGAGCAACACCGTCGCCGACGTCTACGCCGGCTGCACCGACGACCCTGCAGCGCACGGGCGTGAGGCTCAGGTCTACGACGCCATCCACGCAATGATCAGCCCTCGCAACGAAGTTCTGCGGTTCCTGCCGCACAAAGAGAGACGGATGGTCGGCGCCTGGTGCTTCGCGGACGTCTTCGGCCCCACCGACGTTCATGACCAGGCCGGTATGGCGGTCGCGCCCCATCCGCATATGGGGCTGCAGACTGTGAGCTGGCTGGTCCAGGGAACGGTGCTGCACCGGGACAGCATCGGCACCACGGCGCTCGTGGAGCCTGGGCGGGTCGCAGTCATGAATGCTGGCAACGGAGTTGCCCACTCCGAGAACTCCCCGGTGGACCACGGCCCGGTGCTGCACGGTGCCCAGCTGTGGGTGGCGCTGCCCGAGGCTGCCCGCCGCGGCGAGCGCTCCTTCGTCCTTCACGAGCCCGCGCCGATCCGGGACACCCCCGGGTTGCGGGCCAGGGTCTTCATCGGCCGAATGGGCACGACGGTCGCGCCGGCTCAGGGCGTGACTCCGTTGCTGGGTGCCGACCTCTCACCGCAGTCCCCGCAGATGCGAGCCGGCATCGTGCCGCTCGATCCGGCATACGAGCACCTGCTGGTGCCGCTGGTCGGCGCGGTTCGTGCGTGCGGCAGGGACGTCCGGGCGGGTCAGGCGATCTATCTGGGTGTTGACCGCCACCATCTCGACCTCGCGCTGACCGCGGACGCGCGGGTGCTGCTGCTGGGCGGGCTTCCGTTCGAGGAAGAGATCGTCATGTGGTGGAACCTCGTCGCGCGAAACCACGAGGAGATCGAGCAGGCGCGGCTGCAGTGGAACGCCGGCGGCGACTCGAGGTTCGGCGAGGTGTCCCACTATCCGGGCCCCGAGCGACTCAGAGCGCCGGACCTGCCCAACCTGCGGCTACGGCCACGAGGCCGCCGTCGTTGAGTCGCCGTCCTTGGGTAGCCGTCGCTGATCTGACAACCCCCTCCGGCCGCCAAGGGGCGACGCTCCGAAGTCGGGGTGGACGTTCAGGTGCAGGAGGGCGACAAATGGGTGAACTTCGCCGTCTGATTGTCAATCTGGTCACGGCGAAGCATGATGTGCACCACCCTTGAGGCATGACCTATGGCGAGGGAATCGGACCGCTGGCGATCGCCCACCGTGGTGGCGCCGGGCTGGCGGAGGAGAACTCATTTGCCGCCTTTGGATTGGCGTCGGCCCTGGGCTTGCGTTACCTCGAGACGGACATCCGGGTGACCGCCGACGGTCAGCTGGTGTGCTTCCACGACGAGACGCTCGAGCGGGTCACGTCCGGCACGGGTGCGGTCCGGTCGAGGTCACTGTCCGAGCTGCGCGCCTTGCGCATCAACGGGATTGAGCCGATCCCGACGTTCGATGAGGCCCTCGACGCCTTCCCCGAGCAGTGCTTCTCGGTCGACCTCAAGGAGCAGGCCGCGATCGGGCCGCTGGTGAAGTCGTTGCGGCGCAAGGGAGTTGCCGAACGAGTCTGTATTGCCGGTGCCTGGGACGGGTGGCTGGGTCACGTCCGTCGCGAGGTGCCCGCGGTCACGACGGCGCTGGGCTGGCGCTCGCTGACCGCGCTGCTGTCGTGTGCACGGGCCGGACTGCGGCCACCGAAAGCCCTGGCCACCGCACCCTTCGCGCACGTGCCGATCAAGCTGGGTGGCCTCCCGATCTTCGTCGACCGGGTCGTTGCCATGTCCCATGACATAGGCGTGCGCGTGGTGACGTGGACGGTGGACGAGCCGGCCGTCATGCGCGGCCTGCTCGACTCCGGGGTGGATGCGGTCATCACAGACCGCCCCGACGTCCTACGCGAGGTGCTGATCCAGCGTGGCACCTGGCAGGCCGCCGGGGCGGCTCAGCTGAACAAACCGAGCTCAGCCGATCTCGGGTCAGTCCTCAGCGGCTGACGAGAGCCCGGTCTTGATCAGGTTCATCACGTTCGAGTCGGCCAGGGTGGTGACGTCACCGACCTCGCGGTTCTCGGCGATGTCCTTGAGCAGCCGGCGCATGATCTTGCCCGATCGTGTCTTTGGCAGCTCGTTGACGACCATGATCTGGCGCGGCTTGGCGATCGGGCCGATTTCCTTCGCCACGTGGTTACGCAGCTCGGCGACGATGTCGTCGCCCTCCTCGGCGTTGCCACGCAGGATGACGAACGCGCACACGGCCTGACCGGTCATCTCGTCGCTGGCGCCGACCACGGCGGCCTCGGCCACCTTGGGGTGGGACACCAGCGCCGACTCGATCTCGGTGGTCGAGAGGCGGTGGCCCGAGATGTTCATGACGTCATCGACCCGACCGAGCAGCCAGATGTTGCCGTCCTCGTCCTTCTTGGCGCCGTCACCCGCGAAGTAGATGCCGGGGAAACGCGACCAGTAGGTCTCCTGGTAGCGCTCCGGGTCGCCCCAGATGCCGCGCAGCATGGCCGGCCACGGCTTGGTGAGGACGAGATAGCCGCCGGAGCCGTTGGGGACCGACTTGGCCAGGTCGTCGACGACATCCATCGCGATGCCGGGCACCGCAACCGTCGCAGAGCCGGGCTTGGTGGAGGTCACTCCAGGCAGGGGGCTGATCATGATGGCGCCGGTCTCGGTCTGCCACCAGGTGTCCACGATGGGGCACCGGTCGCCACCGATGACCCGGCGGTACCACATCCACGCCTCGGGGTTGATCGGCTCACCGACCGAACCCAGAAGCCTCAGGGAGGACAGGTTGTACTTCTCGGGGATCTCTTCGCCCCACTTCATGAAGGTGCGGATCGCGGTGGGTGCGGTGTAGAAGACCGTGACGCCGTGCTTCTCGACGATCTCCCACCAACGACCCTGGTGCGGGCTGTCTGGGGTGCCTTCGTACATCACCTGAGTCGCACCGAGGGCGAGCGGTCCGTAGACGATGTAGCTGTGGCCGGTCACCCAGCCAACGTCGGCGGTGCACCAGAACACGTCGGTGTCGGGGTGGACGTCGTGCACCACGGCGTTGGTGTACGCGCTCTGTGTCAGGTAGCCGCCGGTGGTGTGCAGGATGCCCTTGGGCTGACCTGTCGTGCCCGAGGTGTAGAGGATGAACAGCGGGTGCTCGGAGTCGTGCCCAACCGGGGTGTGGGTCTCGGCTGCAGCGCTGAGTGCCTCGTGCCACCACACGTCGCGGTGCGCGTCCCAGTCAATCTCGCCGCCGGTGCGCTTGACGACCAGGACCTTCTCGACGGTGCTCTCACCGCTGACGGCCTCGTCGACCGCATGCTTGAGAGCAGCTGCCGCGCCACGGCGATAGCCGCCATCAGCGGTCACGACGACCTTGGCCTCGGCGTCACCGATCCGGGAGCGCAGGGCGTCCGCAGAGAAGCCGCCGAAGACGACCGAGTGCGGGGCTCCGATCCGTGCGCAGGCCAGCATCGTGATGACGGCCTCGGGGATCATCGGCAGATAGATCGCGACCCGGTCGCCCTTGCGGACGCCGAGGTTCTCCAACGCGTTTGCCGCCCGCTGCACTTCGGAGAAAAGGTCGGAGTAGGTGATGTCCCGGGTGTCACCGGGCTCGCCCACGAAGTGGATGGCGACCTTGTCGCCGTTTCCCGCCTCGACGTGACGGTCGACGCAGTTATAGGAGGCGTTCAGCTCGCCGCCGACGAACCATTTCGCCAACGGAGCATCGCTCCAGTCGAGGGTCTGGTCGAAGTCCGTGGTCCACGTCAGGTACTTCCGTGCCTGTTCGGCCCAGAAACCCTCGTGGTCGGCGGCAGCCGCGTCATACAGGTCGGCCTTGCCGTTGGCTTGAGCGGCGAACTCGGCGCTCGGCGGGAACTTACGGTTTTCCTGGGACAGGTTCTCAAGGGTCTCGTGGGTCACAGCATTCTCCAGATCACAGGCGGGTTAGAGTCTCACTTAAGCCGGTAATCGCTCGCGCATCAAGGCCCCCGCTCTGATCGGGCGTCGGGCGGGCGGTTTGCGGCGTTGAGCGGTCGGATCGCTCAGCCGAGCGATCTGCCAAGGTGGACAACGCCCGGCTGGCCGATGTAGTGGCCGTACGGCGTGCCGTCGACCTCGGTGTAGCCGGATGCCCGGTAGAGCCCGATCGCGCTCCTCTGTGGCTGGCCGGTCTCCAGGACCAGCCAGTCGAGGCCGGCCGCGCGGGCACTGGTTTCAAGCTCCGCCAGGACGATGCGGGACAGGCTACGTCCCCGGGCGGACGGGACGACATACATGCGCTTGATCTCTGCGGCGTTCGGGGAGGGCAGACCGGGCCGTTCTCCCAGCCGCCGCCACCCACCCATGGCGACGGGAACGCCATCGACGTAGCCCACCACGAAGTGCCCGGTGGGTGCCTCGAAGTCGGCGACCTCCATGCTGCTCTCGTCGCCCGGTCCGCCGTAGAGCTCGCGGTAGTGCGCCTGTACCTCGTCGGTCAGTGCGACGAGGTCCGGGTGGCCATACGGGCGGGGGATCAGCTCCACGCGAGGACTGTATGCCGGTCGGTCGTCTTGTCGTGTGGTCATGTCGTGTGGTCACGTCGTGTGGTCATGTCGTGTGGTCATGTCGTGTCGGCGCGCCGCAGCCCCGACAACGCACTGGCCCTGACTACGCTTCGCGCCATGACCGCCCGACTAGCCGACTGGTCCTCGCCCGACAGAGACCCGATCCCTGAGAAGTACACCTGGTTCTCGATAGCCTGGCGCCTGGTTGGCGTGCCGGCAATGGCGTTGCTCTGGTGGGCCTTGGCGTTCCTGCCGTGGACGCGGCCCCCCCTCACCGTCAATTTCCAGAGCTGGCCGCCCACCCTGCCCGTCCTGTTCACCGATCTTGAGGTCGCCGTCTTCGGGCCGCTGGGGGCCTCCCTCGTCGTGGTCGCGCTGCTGCGGCGAGCAGGACTTGCCTTCCTGTCCATCCTGCTGGGCCTGGTGGTCCCGGCACTGGTGACGCTGACCCGCGGTGCTGACACCCACGGCAATGTCTTCAACCCGACACAGCGCTACGTCATGCTTGGCGTGGGTGCGATCGCGGCGTTCGTCGGCCTGGCGATCGGTGCCGCCGCGATCAGGTCCCTGAAGGCGCTGGGATTCTTCGCCCTGCTCGCCGTTGATCCCGCCGTGTCGCTCATTGCGGTCCTTCTGCTTGACCCACGCGCGGACCGCAGCTGGCTGACCCGGTTAGCTCTCGCGGTGCTGTTGGTGCTGATCGCGTGGCGACGCTGGTCCGGCGTCCTGGTCTGGCCGATCTTCTTTGCCCTGTTCTGGCTCCTCAACCTCGTCAGGTCTGCGCTCGGACACGGCGCTCAGACCCTGCGCCACCACGTGGGTGGTCAGGACAGCACCGGTGTCGTCACCGATGCCATGGCTAGCTTCATCTCGTCGGCCTGGCGTGTGGCGCTGGGAACCAGCTGGGACATCTTCTGGCCGGCTGCGGTCATCGCAGCACTGGTCATCGCAGGCCAGCGCGTATGGCGTCGTGACCGTCAGCCGCAACCGACAGGTGGACAACCAGCCTGAGCCCGGACCACCAGCGGACAGCAAGCCGCCCGGTTGCGTCAACAGGACGCAACCGGGCGGCTTGCCTCAGATCACCCGACGTGTCGGGGAGTGCCGAGACCTCATGTCTCTCGATGGGGCCAGGGTCAGCGAGGCCAGGTCGGCAGGACGACGCGCTTGGCGGTGCCGTTGAGAACGCCCGCGAAGGAGGCGTACCACGCCACGAAAGCGGTGACCAGGCCGAGATAGCCGCCGATGTGGGTGATGGAGGGCGCGGCGGCGAAGGAGCCGACGGTCAGGCACGCGAAGGTCGCCAGCAGTACGGCGAACAGCATGAACAGCAATCCGGATATCCGTGCGGTGACTACCACCATGTAGAGCGTGAAGATGGTCCAGGCGAGCAGGAAGATGCCGACGCCCTTGGGCGCATCGGCCTTGCTCAGGCCCGAGTGCGCGATGAGGTACCAGAGAGACATCCAGAACGCGCCGTACGAGCTGAAGGCCAGGGCGCCGAACGTGTTGCCCTTGACGAACTCCCACATCCCGGCGAGCAGCTGCGCGATGCCGCCGTAGAACAGTGCCACGCCGAGGAAGGCGACCTCGGCGGTCTTGGGCAGCATTCCAGAGTTGAACGCGCTGAGCATGAATGTGGTGAGGGCGAACCCCGCCAGGCCTAGCGGTGCCGGGTCGGCGATCTGGGCGCCGAACGACGGTGCCGCCGCGGTCGGTGCGGATGGTGCGTGGGTCGAAACCTGTGCCATGACAGTCCTTTCGCGAGGGCGGCAGGCCGCCCGGAGAACTCTCAGGCTAGGAGCGTGGGAGCTCGGCCGTCAGGCCCTGCGCGGCGTGATGCGGCCACCGGGCAGCCGGACTCGTTGTGTGGGCATGCTGGTCGCGCCCAGCGGTCAGTTTGCGGCGCCAAGCGGCAGAGTTCGCCGATAACTCAAGGGGGTGGTTCGCCAACTCAAGGGGGTGGTTCGCCGGGGGTGGCTCTGAGGGCCTCGGGGGCATGCAGGCGCACCATGGTCCGGGCCGTCCCGCGTGGGATGCGCTTGGGTGTTGCCAGAGACACCACTGCCATGACGAGGAAGGTGGTCGGCAGCGTCCACGCCGCAGGCTGGGTGAGCAGCGCTCCAGCCCAGCCGCCGTGCACCTCCTTGAGAATTGTCAGCAGCACCGCCACCGTCGCCAGGGTGCCACCGACGACCAGGCCGGCGGCTGCACCTGCGGTGGAAAGACGTCGCCACCAGATGCCCAGGACGAGCAGCGGGCAGAAGGTCGAGGAGGCGATGGCGAAGGCCAGCCCCACGGTGTCGGCCAGCCCGATGTCCCGGGCGGCCAGCGACAGCCCGTAGGGGACGATCACTCCGGCGACTGCGGCCAGCCGGAATCCGTTGATCGCACGGGCGTCACCGCCGGTGAACCTCCGCAGGCGGCCGCGGATCAGGTCCTGGTCGATGACCCCCGCCACGCAGATCGTCAGACCTGAGGCCGTGGAGAGCAACGCCGCAAACGCACCTCCGGCGAGCACTGCGGACATCAGCTGGCCGACTCCTCCGGGAATGACGGCGCTGGGGAGCAGGAGCGTGACCGAGTCAGGGGAGGCGCCCGCTGGCAGGTGTGGCAGGTAGATGCGTCCGAAGGCGCCGTAGAGCGGGGGGAAGACGTAGAAGAGGCCGAGCAGCGCGAGCACCACCAACGTCGTGCGTCGGGTGGATCCTCCATCGGGGTTGGTGTAGAAGCGGACCAGCACATGGGGAAGGCCCATGGTCCCGAAGCAGAGCGCCAGTAGCGTGCTGTAGGTGGCGTAGACGGGGTGCTCCACCCCGCCGAACCCGCTCAGGGGCTGCGACCACTCATGGCCCGGTGGGGTCGGGGCCACCTGTGGAATCGGCTGGCCGTGACGTAGCCACCATGACAGCAGGAGGAACGCGGGGATGCTGATGGCGGTCACCTTGATCCAGTACTGAACGGCCTGGACGAGGGTGATGGACCGCATCCCGCCGCCCACGACGTTGGTGAGGACCACGACTGCCACGATGAGGCTACCCACCCACTCCGGTGCCCCGCTGACCGAGTGCAGCGCCAGCCCCGCACCTTTGAACTGCGGCAGGAGATAGAGCCACCCGATGCCCAGCACCAGCACCGAGCAGAGCCTGCGGATCGCCGCGCTCTCCAGCCGCGCCTCGGCGAAGTCGGGGATGGTGTAGGCGCCGGAGCGCCGCAGCGGTGCGGCCACGAGCACCAGCAGGACGAGGTAGCCGACCGTGTATCCGACGGGCAGCCACAGCATGTCCGCGCCGAGGGAGTAGACCAGCCCGGCGACCCCGAGAAATGAGGCGGCCGAGAGGTACTCGCCGCCGATCGCAGACGCGTTCCACGTCGGCGTGACCATGCGGCTCGCCACGTAGAAGTCGCTGGTCGTCCGGGAGAGCCGGAACCCGAAGGCGCCGATCGTCAACGTCACAAGGCACACCACGGCGATGGCGGTGATGCCGAGGGAGGTGTTCACCCGTGCCTCACCGTCGTGCGACGAGCTCGGTGAACTCGCGCTCGATCTGCTCGCTCGCCCGCACGTAGTAGCGCCCGGCGAGCCAGACTGCCGGGTAGACGAGCACGCCGAGGATCAGCCAGGGCGCAGGGATCGGGCCGGCGTGCAGGGTAAGGCTGGCGGGCACGAAGAGGAACAGCAGCGGGAGCCCGCCGAGCAGCACGGTCGCGGACAACAGCACGGACACCGACAGCCGCCACTGCGCCCGGACAAGAGCGGCCATGTACAGCTCCCCCAGGCGGGTCTGCTCGTCGATGTCAGTCGTCACCGGGCGCACCGGTCCTCGACGTGGTGCGCCCATCCGGGGGGAGGTGACCCGTACCCGTTTCTGGGATCCGGATGACTGGCTCGCGGTACCCGGCATCAGAGGTTCGAGGGGGCCGAGGACGGCGGGGGCGTCTCGGGTGGCGTGGCACCTGCCCCACCCGACCAGGAGAGCCGGTCACGAAGGTCGCGCAGGTGCCGCCTGCTCACCTGCAGCTCGATGTCACCGAGCCGGATCTTGCAGCCCCCGTGACCGGTGAGCACGGCATCGACGTGGGGCAGAGCCACCAGTGTGCTGCGATGGATTCGTACGAACCCCGCCTCGGCCCAACGCTCTTCGAGAGTCGTCAGGGACGTGCGCACGAGGTGCGATCCGGATGCCGTATGGAGTCTGGCGTAGTCGCCCTGCGCCTGGGCGTACCGCACCTGCGAGCGCTTGATGAACGTCGTGACACCGCCCAGTCCCACCGGGATCGTCTCGTCGGCCACGATCGGACCCGAGGAGTCCGTGCCCTGCGCCGCGGCCATCGCCGTGACCACCCGACGTACGGCCTCCGACAGCCTGGCGGCGCGGACCGGCTTCATGACGTAGTCGGTCGCCCTCACCTCGAAGGCGTCGACCGCGTGCGCGTCGTAGGCGGTCACGAAAACCACCTGCGGCCGTTCGGTGAAGCGCGCCAGGACCCGTGCCAGAGCCATGCCGTCCAGGCCAGGCATCTTGATGTCGCAGAAGACCACGTCGACCGGCGCGGACTCCAGGGCACGCAGCGCGTCGGCGCCGTTGGACGCGGTCCTGATGTCGTCGATCCGGTTGTCCTGGCGCAGCAGGTAGGTCAGCTCGGACAGCGCCGGGGCCTCGTCATCAACCACCAGTGCCCGCAGACCGGCAGCGGGCGGCGTCGTGTGCTCTGACATGGTTCCTAGACTACGGCGACGGACGTATGCCGGGTGCGAACTTGGGCACGCGGAAGGTCACCTTGGTGCCCGCTCCCGGGGCCGTCTCGACCACTAGGCCGTAGTCGTCGCCGTAGACCTGGCGCAGGCGCGCGTCGACGTTGCCAAGTCCGACGCTGTCGCCGTCCTGGTCCTCGGACAGGACCGCGCGCACCACCTCGGGGTCGGACCCGACGCCATCGTCCTCGACCACGATCTCTGCCTCGGAGCCCTGGTCGCGGGCCGTGATGCTGACGTGCCCGATGCCCTCCTTGGACTCGAGGCCGTGATGGACCGCGTTCTCCACCAGCGGTTGGATCGCCAGGTACGGCACCAGTACGGAGAGCACCTCGGGCGCTACCAGCAGTGAGATCTCCAGCCGGTCTCCGAAACGTGCCTGCTCCAGCGCCAGGTAATGCTCGATGTTGCCCAACTCCTCGGCCACTGTCGTGAATGCTCCGCCGCGACGGAACGCGTAACGGGTGAAGTCGGCGAACTCGAGGAGGAGCTCACGAGCCCGGTCAGGGTCGGTGCGGACGAACGAGGCGATGGCGGCCAACGAGTTGTAGATGAAATGCGGGCTGATCTGGGCCCGGAGCGCTCGCAGCTCGGCCTCCATCACGCGGCTTCGCTGACGTCCGAGCTCGGCCAGCTCGACCTGTGTTGACACCCACCCGGCCACCTCCTGGGTAGCCCTGACCAGGCCGGCGGAGGCGCTCGGTCCGTAGGCAGCCAGCGCGGCGACGACGCGCTCATCGGAGATGACCGGTGCCAGGACCGCGGTCCAGATGGGACAGTTCGGGTCTCCGCAGGCCACGTCCCTGGCATCGAGTACCACGGTGCGACCGGAGGCGAGCACCTCGCTGGCGTGCCCCCACACCTGCTCTCGGTGATGGGCCCCGGCCCCTTCCCACGCGAGCGTGGAAGCGTTGTCGCACAGGGCTACGGCCCGGGTGCCCAACATGGCGCGCAGGTGCTTGGCCGCCTTGGATGCACCCTCTGCGGTCAGGCCGTCGCGAAGATGCTGCGCGGCCAGCGACGCCGTGTGAAGCGTGTGGTAGGTCGCGCGGTCCACCGGGGAGCCGAACTCGCGTCGGCGTCGCATGGCTCTGGTAACGCCCCAGACCAGTGCTATCAGGGCGATCGGCGTGATGATGACGATGACCAGGGTGGGTAGGTCGATGACTCGGGGCACGTGGGAAACTCTAGGCTGCAAGGCATGTCCTCCATTGCTGATTCCCTCGTTTCGCTGTCGGCGCTGCCAGGCGTCGCCGAGGCCACCGACGCTGCGCGGCAGGCCTGCACCCAGCTGCGCTGGCATCAGGGGCTGCGTCGTCGAATCCCCGCAGCCGCAGCCGAGTCGCGGGTCCGGGGTGCCCGAGCCAGCGCCGCCCTGGACGGCGCCGAGATGGACGTTGACGTCGTTCGCGATCTCATGCGCGGCGCCACGGCCTGGCCGCTGATCCCCGACCCGCTCGAGGCGATGCTTCAGGGCGCGGTGCAGGCCACCGCGGAGACCGAGCACATCCGCACCATGGTTGTCACGGCGCCTGCCCAGGCTCTCGCTCGGGTCCACGCCGCCGCCGCGGGTCACTTGCTGCCGGAGTCACAGGTTGGACGCCCTCGGCAGGCAGGCGAGGTCTCGCGAGAGTTCTCAGATCTCGGCCCTTCGCCGGACGAGGCGGTTGTCAGACAACGGCTTTCAGGGATCGTGGAGCTCTTGCTCGGAACCAAGGATGCTCCCGCGGTGGTGGTAGCAGCGCTCGTGCATGCGGAGATCGCGACCGTCCGGCCCTTCGTCCGCGGTAACGGGCTGGTCGCCAGGGCGATGGAGCGGGCGGTCATCCAGGCCAGCGGGCTTGACCCGACCGGGGTCGCGGTCACCGAGCTGGGCCACGGTGCTGGTGGTGGCGCGGCGTACCTGGGCGCGCTCGCGGCGTACGGCTCGGGCTCGCCGCAGGGCGTCGCACTGTGGATCACACATTGCGCACAGGCCATCGTGGCCGGTGCGCAGGAGGGTGGCCGTATCGCGGATGCGGTCCTCGTCGGCCGCCTCTCCTGAGTCGCGGATTGGCTGCAACGACCGCGCTATTGAGCCCCTGATCCGCCCCAAAGTCAAGACTTTTCTTTGCTCCTGAAAGGGAGTAGACAGTACCTAGGTCGATGGACGAGAGTCCAACGGCCCCGCGAGACAAACGGGCACCCACGCGCGGGCAGTCCACTGATGGACCGATCCGTAGCGGGCTTGTCCCGCTGCGACTAGAAGATTCACGCTTGGTAACCCGCCAGTCTCGCGGTCCGATGGCACCCCGTTCGCGGGGTGCCATCATCCATGTCCGGCTCTCCCGCCCGTCGTTTGCGCTGATCACCCAAATGGCACATTATTTGGTTATGCACATTCCCCCTCGGGGTTGAGTGTGCGAGCGCACCAGCTCCTCCCCCCGGAGTCTGGCGCGCTGACGGCCCCCGATGTCCCCCGTCGGGGGCCGTCCCTATTGGTCGGCCCGTTTGTCTTTCCACAACCCCCTGGCGGTTCGTCCCACCGTCCACAGGTTGGCAGGTGCTCTGGCCGGGTAGCTGACTGCGCAGCGACGGTGGTCGCATGAACACGGCACACATCATCGGAGTGGTCGGCGGGTCCGGCGGTGTCGGTGCCTCGGTGCTCACCGCGGCCATCGCGGTCCGGGCAGCACAGGCGGGCCTTCGCCCGGTCGCTCTGGATGGCGACCGGCTCGGCGGGGGACTTGACGTCACTCTCGGCATCGAACAGGAGCGCGGCGTGCGCTGGCCTGACCTGGCCGCGGCCAGGGGTCGCTTCGACGGTCCTGAGCTGATCCGGCGCCTGCCGTCGGTTGACGGAGTTTGTGTGCTCTCGTTCGACCGCGCGCGTGACGTGCCGTTGGCCGCCGAGATCGTCCACGAGGTGCTCCTCGCGCTCAGCACTGCGGCGGACGTGGTCGTGGTCGACCTCCCGCGGCCTGATCACGAGATCTTCGCGGCGCTGGCGCCTTCCGTCGACGGGATGGTCCTGCTCGCCGGGTCGGGCATCTGTGGTCTGGCGGGTGCGAGCGCCATCGCTGAGCACCTGATCCGAGCCTGTCCCGACGTATGGCTCTGTCTGCGCACCAGCGGCAAGGGGAGTCATTTCGCGGACACGGTGGCGGGAGCCCTGGACCTGCCCCTCCTCGCGGTGGTCCGCGAGGAGCCGTCCCTGGCGGCTGACGTGCTGCACGGCATACCGCCCGGAAGCTCAGCCAAGGGCGCCCTGGCGGCTGCTGCCGACAAGGTGCTGGCGCGGTGTGTCGTCGGTGCGCGACGGGACGCCTCGTGAGCGTCTCACCCACGGTGTGGGCGCAGATCAGGGCGGGCAGGGCGCCGACGCAGGGGCTTGTCGCGCAGGTTCTCGATGACGAGTCCGTCGTGCTGGGGGAGGCAGGTGCCCTCAGTGCACGCAGGGAGCTGGCCGCCCAGGTCCTGGGGGCCGGCCCGCTGGAGCCGTTACTCGCCGATCCACAGGTCACCGATGTCCTGGTCAATGCCTGTTCGGGCGTGTGGGTCGATCGCGGCGGCGGCCTGACCCGCACGGACTGCGAGGTCGGCGATGAGCCCGCCGTCCGCCGGCTCGCGGTGCGTCTGGCCGGGATCGCCGGTCGTCGCCTGGATGACACCAGCCCGTATGTCGATGGGTTGCTTCCCGGCGGCGTCCGCCTGCACGCGGTGCTGCCGCCCATCGCTGTGGAGGGTTCGCACATCAGCCTGCGTGTCCCGCGCCAGGTGGCCCCGAGCCTTGTCGACCTGGCTCAATGGGGAATGTTCGGCCCCGGTTGGCTCCGAGTGCTGAGGGCTTTGGTGAGTCGCCGATGTTCCTTCGTCGTCAGTGGCGGCACAGGTAGTGGCAAGACCACCTTGTTGGGCGCCCTGCTCGGCGAGGTCGATCTCTGCGAGCGGCTCGTCATCGTTGAGGACGTCCGCGAGCTCGCCATCGTTCATCCACACGTCGTCCGGCTGCAGTCGCGCCCTGCCAACGTCGAGGGTCGGGGCGAGATCGGGCTTACTTCACTGGTGCGTCAGTCGTTGCGCATGCGTCCCGATCGTCTCGTCGTGGGTGAGGTTCGCGGCGCTGAGGTGCGCGAGATGCTGGCTGCGCTCAACACCGGGCACGAGGGCGGATGTGGCACGGTGCACGCCAATACCGGCGCCGACGTCGTAGCCCGTTTCGAGGCTCTGGGCGCACTCGCCGGGCTTGCACCCCCGGCCGTCCATGCACAGCTGCTGAGCGCGGTCCAGGTCGTTGTGCACGTTCGCCGCAGCTCAGGTCATCGTTTTGTGGACACCGTGGCCGTTCTCGCTCGGGGAACGGACGGCAGACCCGAAGTGAAGTCGGCGCTCATGAGAGACACCGATGGTGAAACGGCGATCGGGCCCGCCTGGCCTGCCCTTGCCCGGCTCCTTGACCTCGATTCGGGCGTGGTCCCGTGAGCCTGGTGATGGGAGTGCTCGCGGGCGTGGGGATCCTGCTGTGGCCCGGCCGTTTCGGCCGGCGCCGTCTGGCGATCCTGCCTGAGGCCCGGTCAGAGGCGGCGTCAGCCTCCGTTCAGGTCCCGAGGTCTGAACATGGGTCGGCACGTGAGCGCGTGCGTCGTGGCCGGTCGGGTCGTGGCCGGTCGGGTCGTGGCCGGTCCGGTCGTGGACTGTCGGGTCGTTCCGCCGTGGCAGTGACCGCGCAGGACCTGCTGGGTCTGCTCGAAGCTGTTGCCCCGGCTCTGGAGGCAGGGATGGCCCCTGCTTCGGCCTTGCTGATCGCGGCGGACGTCCGATCCGGTTCTGGTCGTCTCGACCCACTGGGCGCACTGGCGAGAGGCATGGCGTCGGCTGCGGCCGACGGAGCCACGCTCGCCCCCCTCTGGCGAGCGGCAGCCCAGTCGGCGGGCTCGGTGGAGCTGTTGCTGCTGGCACAAGCCTGGTCGCTGACCGAGGACATGGGCGTGCCCCTTGCCCAGGCGGTGCGCGCCACAGCTGGGCAGCTCGAGGCTCGAATCGCCCACGAACGAGGGTTGGCCGGTGCTGTGGCCGGAGCGAAGGCGACGGTGAACGTGCTCACGATCCTGCCGGTCGGCGGACCCCTGCTGGCGCTGGTTCTGGGCATCGGGCCCGGAGAGCTCTACGGAGGCTCGCGGCTGACTCAGGCCAGCCTCGTGCTGGGGCTGTGCTTGGCGGGCATCGGCCGCTTGTGGGTGCGCCGGATGGTACGAGCCGTCGCTCGCGGGCCGGTGATCACATGAGCATCGTGGTGCTGTTGCTGACCGCGGCGGCGGTGCTTGCCTGGCCGTGCGTGAATCCGGTCAGTTCCGTTTCGCCGGGCTACATGGCAGCTGGCGAGGAGGCGCCGAGCACTGACACGAACGCTGATGCCGGGCTCATCAGGACCGTGGTGCCTGTCGCTGAGGTGGCCGGCGTGATCGACCTGCTTGCCCTGACCCTGCGAGGCGGGGTTGGTCTCGTCGAAGCGATGGAGGCCGTGGCCACCCGTGTTGGTGGCCCCCTGGGACTGCATCTGCAGACCGTTGCCGCAGCTCGTCGTTGGGGTGTCGAGGATGCAACAGCCTGGGCGAGCATCCCGTCGGCGTGGGAGCCGGCGGCCCGGGCCCTGCGCATGGCGGCCACGGCCGGTGTGCCCCCGGCCGATGCCTTGGTCCGCGCAGCCGAAGAGGTGCGTCGTGCCGAACAGCAACGGCTCGGGGTGGCTACGGCGACCTTGGGCATTCGCATCGTGCTGCCCCTCGGACTGGTCTTCCTGCCTGCCTTCGTTCTCACCACGGTCGTGCCGATCGTGCTTGCTCTCGCCCAACAGGTACTGGTCAACCAGTGACCCAACCGCCGGATTCGGCACTCAACAAAGGAGATTCATCATGACAAGCTCGTATGACATGACAGGCTCGTGTGACA
>DHJN01000023.1:16772-19294 GCA_002404345.1 Actinobacteria bacterium UBA4719
GCTCGTGTGACATGACAGGCTCGCATGAGCTTCGGCGCACGCTGACTGGCCGATTTGATCGATTGGTAGACCAGGCCCAGGCGGGGATGACCACTGCCGAGTATGCCGTGGGCACGCTCGCCGCCTGCGCGTTCGCTGCGGTGTTGTTGACCATTGTGCGCTCCGGTGCGATCCAGTCTGCCCTGTCCGGCCTGATCACGTCCGCGCTGTCGATCGCCTCCTGATGTTGGTGTTGCGGCGTCGCTCCCGGTGTCGTGAGCGTGGCATGGTCACGGCGGAGTTCGCGGTCGTCCTGCCTGCCGTCGTCCTCGTGCTGGCGCTGTCATTGGGCGCAATGGGGCTGGCCTGGGACCAGGTCAGGTGTGTCGATGCGGCGCGGGCGGGGGCTCGTGCCGCCTCGCGGGGCGACAGCTATGAGGCGGTGATTCTGGTTGCCAGCCGCGCCGCACCGTCGGGGGCGCTGGTCTCGATGGGTAGGAGCAGTGACCTCATCCGAGTCTCAGTGGTGTCCAGACCCCGCGTAGCGGCGAGTCTGCTCCCCGGGTGGCTGCGCGCGAGCTCCACTGCGTCAGCAGTTCGCGAGCCATCGGACGCACAGCCATGACAGGGCGGCCGTGACAGTGGGTGGCCGTGACAGGGCGGCAGGAGTGACGCCGGCGTTGGGCATCCCGCGACGTTCGTCCGATGAACGAGGGTCGGCCACGGTGGTCATGCTCGGCGTGATCGCGGCGGTGTTGATGCTCACGGTCTCGGGACTCCTGCTGGCCAGCGCGGTCCTGACAAGTCACCGAGCCCGGGCGGCAGCGGATCTTGCCGCCCTCGCCGCCGCAGGTGTGCTCATGCGAGGCGAACCAGCCAGCGCAGCTTGTGAGCTCGCGGCTCAGGTGGCGGCGGTCAATCACGGGCGGGTGCAGCAGTGCCTCGCGTCCGGAACGGAGGTGCGACTCAGAGTCGTCGTCCCTGCCGGGGTGAAGGGCCTCGGCTTCGCGACGGCCAGGTCGCGGGCCGGATCAACCCACACTCGGTGACCCGGCGAGAACGGCCGTCAACAACGCGACGGCGCCAGCCTTGTCCAGGGGTTCGTTGCCGTTGCCACACTTGGGGGACTGCACGCACGACGGGCAACCCGTCGCGCATTCACGCGCGAGGATGGCGTCCCGGGTCGCGGTCAGCCAGATCGGGGCGGCCTGGAACCCCCGCTCGGCGAACCCTGCCCCCGGGATGACCGTCATAGACCAAGATCGTCGGACGGCCCGTGTCCGGATGAAGAGCGGTGGAGACGCCGCCGATGTCCCAACGATCCGATGTGGCCACCAGGGGTAACATGCCGATCGCCGCGTGCTCGGCAGCATGGGCGGCCCCCGGGATGTTGCCCTCGGCGACCCCGGCGGCATCCAGCATCTCCTCGGTCATGGTCCACCACACGGCCTTGGTGTGCAGAGACCTCTCCGGCAGGTCGAGCGGGTGCTCACCCAGGATCTCCCCGCCGGGCAGTATGCGCAGGAACGATGTCACCGCAGAACGCACATCGACGCTGCCGAAACACAGCTCTACCGGGCCCCAGGCCTGGTGCTGCTCGACCCGACCGATATCGAACGCGCTCACTGACCGTGCCCGGGTGGACCACCCCGGATCGCCGGCTACGACGATCGCGTGCGAGTCCTCGACGTCATAGTGAGCGACAACGTACGCTTGGCCCTGATGTACATAGACCGCCCCGGTGTGGACGCTGGAGTGGGCTGCTGGCCCGTCGACCGTGCCCAGCACCCGCCCCGTCGACCGCTCGACAATGCGCACGCTCTCACCGGTGCCGCGCAGCGAGACGTGGTCGGTGGCTCGTTCGGGTCGCGTCCAGTACCACCCCGCCGGCCGGCGCCGCAGCAGTCCGCGAGCCACCAGCACCTCGAGCAGCTCCACCATGGTCGGCCCGAACACCTGCGCATCGGCGGCCGTCAGTGGCAGCTCGGCAGCGGCGGCGGCCAGATGCGGCGCGAGGATGTAGGGGTTCTGCGGATCGAGGACCGCCGCCTCCACCGGCCGTTCGAACAACGCCTCGGGATGGTGGACCAGATAGGTGTCCAACGGGTCGTCGCCGGCGACCAGGACTGCCAGCGAACGAGACCCGTTGCGTCCCGCACGGCCGGCCTGTTGCCACATGGACGCTGTGGTCCCCGGCCATCCGGCCAGCAGGACCGCGTCCAGCCCGCTCACGTCGATGCCGAGCTCAAGCGCATTGGTCGCCGCCAGACCGCGCAGCGCACCCGAGCGCAGGCGCCGCTCCAGCTCGCGCCGCTCCTCCGGCAGGTATCCACCGCGGTATGCAGCCACCGTGTGTCCCAGAGCGGGGTCCACCTCGCTGAGCGACCGTCGAGCGCTCGCCGCGACGGCCTCGACTCCGGCGCGCGAGCGGGCGAATGCCACCGTCTGGACGCCCTCGGCCACGAGGTCCGCCAGCAGGTCGGCGGTCTCGGCAACGGCGCTGCGCCGATGTGGCGCATTCCGTTTGCCACCGCCACCGCCAC
>DHJN01000023.1:19384-24949 GCA_002404345.1 Actinobacteria bacterium UBA4719
GCCACTGCCACTGCCACTGCCACCGGGGAGTAGACCGGGCTCCCACAGGCCGAACGTCATCGACTCCCGTGGCGACCCGTCGAGGGTGACCGGCCGGACCGGCATACCGATCAGGGCACTGGCCTGGGCTGCCGGGTCAGCGGCCGTGGCGCTGGCCAGGATGAAGGTGGGGGTGGCGCCGTAGCGCGCTGCCACCCGCCGCAGCCGACGCATGAGCACCGCCAGGTGCGAGCCGAACACTCCTCTGTAGACATGACACTCGTCGATCACGACGTAGTGCAGCGACCGCAGGAAGGGTGCCCAGCGCTCGTGGCCGGGAAGGAGCGAGTGATGCAGGAGGTCGGGGTTGGTCAGGACGTACTGGCAGTGGTCGCGGATCCAGCGGCGTTCGTCCGGTGGGGTGTCGCCGTCGTAGGTCGCAGCCCGCAGCCCGGGGATGGCCAGAGCGCTCAGGCGCGCCATCTGGTCGGCGGCCAGAGCCTTGGTGGGGCTCAGATAGAGCGCGGTGGTGCCCCGACCGGACGGGGCGGCCGCACCGTCGACGACGTCGGAGAGCACCGGCAGGAGGTAACCGAGGCTCTTGCCCGACGCCGTGCCGGTGGAGATGACGACGTGAGCGCCCTCATGAGCAAGGTCAGCAGCCTCGCGCTGATGCGTCCAAAGCGCCGTGACTCCTGACGTGCTGAAGGCGGAATAGACGGCTGGGGCAACCCAGTCGGGCCATGGTGCAACCCGCTCCCGACGGGCGGGCGCCTCGTGGACGTGCACGAGCCGTTCCCTGCGCCGGCCGCTGGACAGACGGGAGAGCACCTCCGCAGGGTCGAAGGTCCGTCGGGTCGCAGGAAAAGGATCGCTGGACATCGCCCAAACGGTATGCTGTTCGCCTCCCCAACGGCACTAGGGTGGCTTCTCGAACGGCCGTCCCGGCCTCCGACGACCAGAGGAGAACCACGTGGATCTGTCCATCACCAGCGAAACTCGCGGTGAGGCGACCGTCGTTCACGTGGGCGGCGAGATCGACGTGTACACGGCTCCCGTGCTCCGCGAGCACCTTGACGAGCACATCTCGCAGGGTCGCCACCATCTCGTGGTCGACCTCGAGGGTGTCTCGTTCATGGCCTCGACTGGTTTGGGCGTCCTGGTCGGGCGCCTCAAGCTCGTGCGGGCCACAAACGGCACGATGCGTCTGGTTTGCTCGAACGAGCGCATTCTTAATGTGTTCTCGATCACCGGCCTTGACAAGGTCTTCCACATCTTCCCCAGCGTCGATGACGCTCTTGCCGCGACCGCGGCGACCGCCTGACGCAAGGCTCGACCGCTCGACGCACCGAGCGGGCAGGCAACGCGCTCCGGCAACTCGCGACGCAACTAGCTCCTGAGTCGCTCGGGTACAATAACGCCCAGCACACCTGCCGCGGCAGGTGTGCTGCCGCGTCACGATGGGGTCTCGTTGGTACACACCAGATGAGTCCGTCGGGCGCACGTCCGAGTGCATCTCCGATGTCCCTCATGGAGGATTGAATGCCAGGCCTTATCCGTGCTGTCGGCGGGACCCCGCTGACCTTGACAGGCACCAACCTCACCTTGGTGATTGTCGTCGCCGTGATCGCCATCGTGGCGCTGACAATGGGCGTCGTCTTCCGCCGGCAAGTTCTTGCCGCTGACCCCGGCACCGCCAAGATGCAAGAGATTGGCAACGCCGTCGAGGAAGGCGCCCACGCCTATCTGACGCGGCAGTTCAAGACACTGTCCTTCTTCGTGTTGCCCGTGTTCTTCCTGCTGATGATTCTGCCCGCAGACACCCCCGCGGTCCGCTTCGGTCGTTCGGGCTTCTTCGTGTTGGGTGCACTCTTCTCCGCAGCCGTCGGATACTTCGGGATGAGCCTCGCGGTCAAGGCCAACGTGCGCGTTGCCTCGGCGGCGAACAACGCCGGTCGTGACGAGGGCATGCGCATCGCCTTCCGCACGGGTGGCACCGTCGGCATGATGACAGTGGGTCTGGGCCTGCTGGGTGCCGCTTCGGTGGTGCTCCTCTACAAGGGCGATGCCCCCAAGGTGCTCGAGGGCTTCGGCTTCGGTGCCGCTCTGCTGGCCATGTTCATGCGTGTTGGCGGCGGCATCTTCACCAAGGCCGCTGACGTCGGCGCGGACCTGGTCGGCAAGGTCGAGGCCGGCATCCCCGAGGACGACCCCCGCAACGCGGCAACCATCGCGGACAACGTGGGTGACAACGTCGGTGACTGCGCCGGCATGGCGGCCGACCTCTTCGAGTCGTATGCCGTGACGCTGGTCGCCGCGCTCATCCTGGGCAAGGTCGCTTTCGGCGAGCAGGGTCTGGTGTTCCCCTTGATCATCCCCGCCATCGGCGCGCTGACCGCGATCCTGGGTGTCTACATCACCAGGCCGCGTCCGGGCGAGAACGGCCTTGTCGCAATCAACCGCGGTTTCTTCATCTCGGCGGCGGTCTCGGGCGTGCTTTCGGCTATCGCCGCGTTCGTGTACCTGCCAGCCAAGTTTGCCGACCTCGTGGGTGTCTCGGACCAGATCAAGGCCCTCGACGGCACGAAGCTGATCTTCTTCACGCTGAACCCGCGCATCGCGTCGACTCTGGCAGTTTTCGTCGGTATCGCCCTCGCGGCGGTCATCCTCATGCTGACCGGACACTTCACCGGCACCGACAAGCGCCCCACGATGGACGTCGCCAAGACCTCGTTGACGGGCGCCGCCACGGTCGTGCTGTCCGGCATCGGCCTCGGCCTCGAGTCCGCGGTCTACACCACGGTCATCATCGGTGCGGCTGTCTACCTCGCGTTCCTGCTCGGTGGCGGATCCGTTGCGCTGTCGCTGTTCCTGATCGCTCTGGCAGGTTGTGGTCTGCTGACCACGGTTGGCGTCATCGTCGCGATGGACACCTTCGGCCCGGTCTCGGACAACGCCCAGGGCATTGCCGAGATGTCCGGTGACGTCCACGGCGACGGAGTGCAGGTCCTGACCGAGCTCGACGCGGTCGGCAACACCACTAAGGCCATCACCAAGGGCATCGCGATCGCCACGGCCGTGCTGGCCGCCACCGCGCTGTTCGGCTCCTACACCGACGCCGTCTCGTCGGCCCTGAACGACGTGCAGGCAAAGCTCGGTCATCCGATCGAGGCCACCCCGTTCGTCAAGTCGATGTTCGACTTCGAGATCGTCTCGCCCAACACGCTGGTGGGCTTGCTGATCGGATCCTCGGTCGTCTTCCTCTTCTCCGGCCTGGCCATCAACGCCGTGACTCGCGCTGCCGGTGCCATCGTCTTCGAGGTGCGCCGCCAGTTCCGCGAGCACCCCGGAATCATGGACTACACCGAGAAGCCCGAGTACGGCCGCGTCGTGGACATCTGCACGAAGGACTCGCTGCGTGAGCTCGCGACGCCAGGCCTGCTGGCTGCGCTCATGCCCGTCGTGGTGGGCTTCGGACTGGGCATCGGCGCGCTCGCCGGGTTCCTGGCCGGCGCCATCGGCACTGGCGCCCTGATGGCCGTCTTCCTGGCCAATGCAGGTGGCGCGTGGGACAACGCCAAGAAGATCGTCGAGGACGGCGCCCACGGCGGCAAGGGCTCTGACGCCCACGCTGCGACGGTCATCGGCGACACTGTCGGCGACCCGTTCAAGGACACGGCCGGACCGGCGATCAACCCGCTGATCAAGGTCATGAACCTCGTGTCGCTGCTCATTGCTCCTGCGGTCGTCACCCTCTCGGTCGGCGACGGCGCCAACCCCATGATCCGCTGGGGTATTGCGCTGGCCGCCCTTGCGATCGTCGTGGTCGCGGTGACCATCAGCCGCAATCGCGAGATCTCCTTTGGGGGCGACCTGGACGGGGACGGCGACGCCCAGCCCGTCGTCAACGCCGAGCCTGTGTCGGTCTGATCGCAGACTGAGATCTGAGCGCTATTAAAGGCTTGGCACTGAAGCAGCGAGATACATGACCGGTGGCCGGTCACCTCATCCGAGGTGACCGGCCACCGGTCTTTGAGCTGGACGTGTCAGACGTCAGCTGAACTGCCAGGACCGCTTGGACAGGCCGTACCAGAAGCCCTCGATGACGCTGCGGTTCGCCAGCTCGCCGCTCTCGTAGGCCGCGCCGAGTGAGACGAACAGCGGCGCGAAGTGCTCAGTACGCGGGTGCGCCTCGTGGGCGGCGGGTGCTTTCTGCAGGAAATCGAGTAATGAGTCGATGTCGGCGGACGCCATGGTCTCGCGGGCCCAGGCGTCGAACTCCTGGGAGGGGACGGGTGCAGGGACCTGTGGGCCGGCACTGGGGTTGAACCAGCGCAGGTTGTGGGTCGTGAACCCGGACCCGACGATCAGCGTGCCCTGGTCGCGCAACGGCGCGATCTTGCGGCCGATCTCGAACAGCTTCTGGGGATCCAGGGTCGGCATCGACATCTGCAGGACCGGCACGTCGGCCTGCGGGAACATCTCCACGAGCGGCACATAGGCCCCGTGGTCCAGGCCCCGGCTCTGATCCTGGTGCACCGGTGTGCCGGGGGCGTGCAGCAGCTTCGTCACGTCGGCTGCGAGCGCGGGGGCTACCGGAGCGTCGTACGTCACCTCGTAGTAGCGCTGCGGGAAGCCCCAGAAGTCGTAGATCAGGGGCACTTTCGTCGTCGCCGACAGGGCGAGCGGCGCCTGCTCCCAGTGGGCGGAGATCATCAGGATGCTCTCCGGCCTGGGCAGATCGGCCGACCAGGAAGCGAGCTCTTGGGTCCAGGTACGGTCGTCGGCAAGCGGGGGAGCGCCGTGGCTGAGGTACAGGACCGGCATCCGGCCCGAGCTGGCTTGCGGGTCAGCTATTGAGGTCATGGCCTGACAGTACTCCTAACAAGTTCAATATTCAACTACATCTGAAGTATCGCCTCTTGCCTTGCCGCCGTCGTCTCAAGTTCGAGTGAATCGACCAGAAGGCGATACGGTCTAGGCGCATTGCCATGTCGGAGCAGCGACGAATCCGCTGCACGTGGTGATGGGAAGTTGAGGACGCAACGTGGGCTCTACCTCTGAACAGAAGACCGCCGGACGCAAGCTCGTCATCGTCGAGTCGCCGGCCAAGGCCAAGAAGATCGGCGAGTACCTCGGCAAGGGCTACGACGTCGACGCCAGCGTTGGGCACATCAGGGACCTGCCCAACCCCAGTGAGCTGCCGGCGGACATGAAGAAGGGTCCCTACGGCCGGTTCGCTGTCGACGTAGACAACGGGTTCGACGCCTATTACGTGGTCGACCCGGACAAGCGCAAGAAGGTGGCCGAGCTCAAGCGCCTGCTCAAGGACGCCGACGAGCTCCTGCTGGCCACTGATGAGGACCGCGAGGGCGAGGCCATCGCGTGGCACCTGCTCGAGGTGCTCAAGCCCAAGGTGCCGGTGCGTCGCATGGTGTTCCACGAGATCACCAAGGAGGCGATCATCCGCGCCGCCAACGAGACCCGCGAGCTCGACACCCGTCTGGTGGACGCTCAGGAGACGCGCCGCATCCTTGACCGCCTCTACGGATACGAGGTCTCGCCGGTGCTGTGGCGCAAGGTGCG
>DHJN01000254.1 GCA_002404345.1 Actinobacteria bacterium UBA4719
GCATGGTCGGCCACGATGTTGACCGCGCCCATCCGTTGCATGTCTTCTGCGGAGTACGTCCGCCCCAGGAAGAAGATCTCCCGGGCGAACTTCTGTCCGACCATCTTGGCAAGGTACGCCGAGCCGTAGCCGGCGTCGAACGAGCCCACGTCGGCGTCCGTCTGCTTGAACTTCGCGTGCTCGCGGCTGGCGATCGTCAGGTCACAGACGACGTGCAACGAGTGTCCGCCGCCGGCTGCCCACCCGTTGACCACGGCGACGACGACCTTGGGCATCGTGCGGATGAGACGCTGCACCTCGAGGATGTGCAGACGCCCGCCCTGGGCCTGAACCCGAGCAGTGTCAACGGTTTCCACGGTGTCGCCGTCGGCGTACTGGTAACCGCTGCGCCCCCGGATCCGTTGGTCTCCGCCGGAACAGAAGGCCCTGCCGCCGTCCTTCTGGCTTGGGCCGTTGCCGGTCAGCAGCACGGTGCCGACGTCGGGGGACATGCGTGCGTGGTCCAGCGCGCGATACAGCTCGTCGACGGTGTGCGGGCGGAAGGCGTTGCGCACCTCCGGCCGGTTGAAGGCGATCCGCACCGTGCCCTTCGCCGGCCCGTCCAGAGTCGCCCGGTGGTAAGTGATGTCGGTGAAGCCGAAGCCCTCCACGACGGTCCACGCGGTCGGGTCGAAGATCTCGCTCACGCTGGGTTCGCTAGCGCTGGGTTCGCTCACGCTGTTTTCGCTCACCTCAGCGAGGATATGCGCATGGCCGAGAATGGCAGCATGACCCCTTCTGCACCGCCTGATCTCGCTGAGGTGCTGGCCACGTTGTCGGTGGTGCAGATCCCGATGCGGGTCAGGTTCAGGGGCGTGACCTCCCGCGAGGCGGCGCTGATCCGCGGTCCGTTGGGGTGGGGCGAGTTCGCGCCCTTCCCGGAGTACGACGACGTCGAGTCCTCTCGCTGGCTCGCGGCCGCCCTCGAGGCGGCGTGGGTCGGCTGGCCGGACCCCGTTCGCTGGTCGGTGCCTGTCAACGCGACGGTGCCCGCGGTCCCTGCCGGTGAGGTCGCCGGCATCCTCCAGCGGTATGACGGGTGCACGACGGCGAAGGTCAAGGTCGCCGAGGTGGGCCAACGGCTCGGCGACGATGTTGAGCGGGTGGCTGCGGTCCGGGACGTGATGGGGCCGGCGGCGCGGATCCGGGTGGATGCCAACGGGGGCTGGACGGTCGCCGAGGCGAGCGACGCGCTCGCCCGGCTCGCGGCATACGGGCTGGAGTATGCCGAGCAGCCCTGTGCCAGTGTCGAGGAGCTGAGCTCGTTACGGGTTGGTCTGGTACGCAACGGCATTGACGTCCTGGTGGCGGCGGACGAGTCGATCCGCAGAGCCGCCGACCCGATGCTGGTGGTCCGGCAGGAGGCCGCGGACGTCCTCGTGGTGAAGGTGGCGCCGCTGGGGGGAGTGCGATCTGCGCTCGCGATCGCGCTGGAGTGTGGGTTGCCGACCGTGGTCTCCAGCGCGCTGGACACGAGCGTCGGCATCCGGGCGGGTCTCGCCCTCGCCGCGGCTCTGCCCGAGCTGCCGTTCGCCTGCGGGCTCAGCACGGTCGAGCTGCTGGCCGGCGACGTCACCCATGACTCACACGTGCCGCAGGCAGGCTCAATTGCGTTGCGGGACCTCACGGTCGACCCTGAGCTGCTGAGTCGCTGGCAGGCGCCCGCGGACCGTGAGCAATGGTGGCGCGAACGGGTGGTCCGCTGTCACCGGCTACTGACCGGCTACTGACCGGCTACTGACCGGCTACTGACCGGCTACTGACCGGCTACTGACCGGCTTGCGACCTCACGGCGCCAAGGGGTCCAGCAGCCGCAGCCCTTCGTAACGCGCGAACCCGCGGTCCGTCGTCACCCAGGTCGCCCCCTGCTCCAGAGCCAGCGCCGCGAGATAGGCATCCGGGATGTCGTTGCCGCGAAGTCCGTGCTGCGACACGAGTCCATGGAAGATCTCCCAATGGCGTTCGCCCGGCCGCACCCTCATCACGGCGGGCGCCTCGAGGAGCGCGTCGCAGAACGACAGGACCGCCGCGGGGGTCGACGGATCCTGGTAGATGCGGTGGTTCGTGACTAGCCGGATCACGCTTGCCAGAACCTGCTCCGGCAGCCCGACAGGCTCCGGCCCGTTCAGCGAATGTTCGAGCCAGCCCTTGAACTTCTCATGCCCACCGCTCTCGCGACGGAAGGCGTAGACACAGACGTTGACGTCAAGCAGGAGCACGGATCTCCTCGTGGCCGAGCAGCTCGGCGATCTGCTCCTTGTTCTCGAGATCAACCCCCGGCTGCAGACCAGAGCCTCCGTCGGTGGGCAGGGACACCGCCCCGGTCGGCGATTGCGGGTCGTCCACGCGGGCTAGCATCTGCCGCAGCGCATCCTCGAACACAGAGCCGATCGTGCGATGCGTTCGGGCAGCGACCGCCTTGGCCTCGCTGAGGAGGTGGTCGTCGATTGTCAGGGTCGTTCTCACCGACGCATCATAACATCATGCTTTCGCATCATGATGCGGACAGGACTGAATCAGGCCGGGCGAACGACCAGACACACTTGCTGGTTCTTCACGCGAGTCAGCACCAGGGTCATCTCGACCGACCCGGACAGCCGCAGCTGACGACGCAGCGCATCGGCATCCAGCGTCACTCCGCGCTTCTTGATCGTCACCCGACCGACGTCGCGATCGCGCAGCCACGCTCGCAGGGCCTTGACGTTGAACGGCATCGACTCGGTCACGGCGAACTGGCGGGCATAGCCGACATCGACACATCTGTCCGAGGTCACGTAGCCCACGCCCGAGTCGAGCTCGACGCCGTCCACGACGGAGGTCAGCGCCCCGGTCAGTCCGGCCCGGATCACGGCCCGGTCGGGTTCGTACAGCCAGGAGCCGATCTGTCTCAGCGACGAAGCCAACGGAACAGCACCACCGGCAGCGCCTGTATCGGCCTCACGCACGGTCCACGACCGTCCGTGTGAGCCGATCACCAGCGCTGACCGCCCGGCCCGCTTCACCAGGGGACCCCACCAGATCGCGCACTCCAGCACCTCGCCGGCCAGGGACGTCCACTGTGCCTCGGTGCCGGCCGGGATCGCGCCGTGCGGGAACGATGGCGACAGCTTGGCGCCGGTGGCCGGCAGCGACCGTGCGATGGACTGCACCGTGGCCCACGTGGGTGAGATGGCGTCCAGGTTGAACACGCGCCGGGTCCGGCCCAGTGCGTCCGTGACGCCGGGTGTGCGCCGGGCCGGGTCGAGCCAGGCTGCGGTATGCCGTGCGCTCTCCCCGGTGGGCAGGCTGGTCCCCTCGACGGTACCGATGAACGCCGAGGCTCCCGGCCAGTGCCGCAGGTTGACTCCGGCCAGTGTCGCGGTCACCTCGTCGGCGTCGACGGCAGTGACCTTGAGGTCCAGCCCTGCGATGGCCATGGCGTCGGCGCCGATGCCGCACCCGAGGTCGAACACCTCACGCATCCCGGCCGCGCGGAACCTTTGGGCATGGCGGGCTGCGATCTCCAGCCTGGTGGCCTGTTCCAGACCGTCGGCGGTGAACAACATCCCCTTGGCGAAGTCCCCGAACTTCTCGTGGCCCTTGGCCCGTAGCCGGGACTGCGTCAGCGCCGCCGCGACCAGGTCGGTGTCGAACCCGGCCGCGCGCAGCTGCTCGCCCAGCCCCAAGGCGGCGGACTCGTCATAGGGGGGCAGTGACTGCAGCAGACCCCAGCCCTCGCCGGAGATCAGCTTCTTCACCGCGGCGAGGTCCATGACGGACATCCTCCACCATGAGGGCACGGGGGCTGCAGGCGCGTGGGCGACCCGTCGGTGACCGTCCATGACCCCGAGGCGACCCTGAGGCGTTGGTCGTTTCTGGCACTCAAGTTGACCGAGTGCTAATCGGCGACCTAGATTCTGATTAGCACTCGCCATGCGCAAGTGCTAACCGCGAGCAGTGAGCAGGTCGACCCCCGCGACGGCGGCCGGCGCATCAATCGCACGATCGATCGCACAACAGATCGCCCACAGCGTTCTTTCCTGTCCATCTTCGACATTCCCGAAGGGGAGGTCACATCGTGTCGGTTTCCATCAAGCCCCTCGAAGACCGCATCGTCGTCAAGTCCAGTGAGGCCGAGCAGACCACTGCTTCTGGCCTCGTGATCCCGGACACCGCCAAGGAGAAGCCCCAAGAGGGCGAGGTCCTGGCGATCGGTCCTGGCCGCATCGACGACAACGGCAACCGCGTTCCGATCGACGTTGCCGTCGGCGACAAGGTCATCTACAGCAAGTACGGCGGCACCGAGGTCAAGTACGACGGCGATGAGTTCCTCATCCTGTCCGCTCGTGACGTCCTCGCGGTCGTCACTCGCTGAGCTCAGCCGCGCGCATGACGCGCCCCGGCGACGTTGCCTGTCACAGGTTCGTGCCGGGGCACCGTCATTCACCCGAGGTGAGCCTGCCAAACCGCACTCCGCAAGACCCGGCATACCTGCCCGTATGCCGGCCCGTTGCCCCAGCCAAAATGCCCGGGCAACACCCGCGAACCGTTAGTAGTTAGGGAAGCTCATGGCCAAGACGCTGGAATTCGACGACGCGGCGCGCAAGTCGCTC
>DHJN01000145.1 GCA_002404345.1 Actinobacteria bacterium UBA4719
TCCGTCCTCGTGGCCATGCTCATCGTGTCTCCATCTGTGAGGCGGGGCCGCCTTCGCGGTCTCCGCCGGCGTCGCCTGGCTCGATCTCAACAGCTTCGAGCAGTACGTCTGGTTCTCCTTCGTCGGCGCGGGGAGATGCGGACCCAGTGGTACGCGTGGCCAGCACACGCGGGTCGAAGCCGGTGCGCGCGGCGAGCCTGTCACCCCGCTGCTGCGGCAGCGCGTCGATCTCGAGGACCTCGACTTCGCCATCGATCATGGACACGTCGCGGGTGTGGCCCAGCCCCAGCCGAACGGTTCGGGTGGTGGCCAGGTTCCTGCCGGTCCCGGCTGTCCGTCGGCGTGGCCACTAGCAGCGCTTCGCCGTCCCAGTCGAAGGACAGCGGTACCAGATACGGCGCACCGTCCGCCGAGGCACTGGCCACCCAGACATCGATGTCGTGGGTGAGCCGATGCTCGGTGTCGCGACGACGCTGAGCGCAGGGGGGGGTCGGCACTCATCGGTCCTGAAGCAGCCCGAGGACGTTGCCATCGGGGTCGGTGACGGTGGCCACCAGGCGGCCGCCACCGACGTCGTGCGCGGGCTCCTTCACGGTGGCACCCGCGGCGGTCACCTCGGCCAGCTTCGCCTCGATGTCCGGCACGTGCCAGTAGGCCACCGGTGAGGTCATGCCCTGCGGTCCACCGCCCGGCACCAGCCCGATGTGCTGGCCCGCGGCCTCGAAGCCGACGTAGTAGGACTCGTCGGTCTGCGGCGGTACGCCGAGCAGGGCCGCGTACACCTCCTTGGCCGTCGCCAGGTCGGAAACGGGATGCAGCACGGTCTTGATTCCCTGGGTGGAAGAGCCGGTCATGGTCACTCCTGAAGTCGTGGTGGTGATGTCCATGGCGGTCATGCTAGCTGCGGCTCGGTGACCGGCGCTTCTCGATTCCCGATCGGTCTGGACCTCCGTGCAGCTTGCCTGCACCGCCAGTCTCATCGACGACCCTCATGAGAAAGCGAGCTTCTGCGTCGACAGCTGGCGCATTTCCAGCCTGACGGCGACTACGGCCAGATGGAAGTCGAGGTCGGCCCCTACGCCCGAATGCTGGCGGGGATCCGGGGCCGTCGCTTGACGGTCGTAGGGGTGACCGCGAAGTTCAAGTACGACGACCACAAGCCGGCCGAGCACCGCCAGCGCGTGGCCGGCCGGCTGGCTGAACGGGGCCTGCACCAGGACCAGCGCGCACGGGAAGAACAGTTGCGCCGGCTCACCATGAGTGACGGCTGAAGCAGCACACGGATGCTCGGCGTGGCCACAGGACTAGTTCGTTCTGACCATCTTCGTGCGGACTCCCCTGGCAGCTGACGCCTGGTCCCTAGGCTTCAACGAGGTTGGGTAACTCAGAGCCGGGCCACTCAGGAAATGCGCAGGCGAAACTGGTGGGCAAGGGCCGGGTTATCTGGCAATGCCTCGGGATCAGGCGTTGCTTCGTGGTGGCTACCTTGGCGACGACCCTGGTGGCCAACGGCCTCTTCACGGCCGCCATACCGGCAAACGCCCGAGTCCAGCTCACGCCGGCAAGCGCCTCTCCAAGGCCGTCGACCAGCTCCGCAAAGAACCCAGCCCAACCCACACCGGTAAGCGCCCGAGTCAAACCTGCACCGGTAAGCGCCCGAGTCAAACCTGCTCCCACTGTGGTGGATGCGGAGACCCTGACACCCGCGCAGCTCACCAGCCAGATCAAGGCGGCCGACGCGTTGCGCGCCGACCTGATGAGGTCCGGTGCCGAGGTGGCGGCGGCAAACTCACGCCTCGAACGATTTTCCGCCCAGGCAAACACTGTCCTGGCAAACCTGTCGGCGGCCAGGACCGCCCAGGTGGACGCCGAGACCCAGGCTGCGGCCCAAAGGGCCCGGCTGGTCAAGCTCGGCATACAGGTCCAGGCGGCCCATGATGCGCTGGGGCAGCTGGCCAGTGACTCCTACATCCGGGGCGGCGGTCCGCTGGGTGACGTTGTCGCGATCATGCAGGCGCTGACCTCGCCCTCGCCGGACCAGAACACCGACTCCCTGGCGACGGTTCACTACCTTGTCGATGCCCGGGGGCGGCTCCTCAATCGGCTGCAGGGACTGCAATCCCAACAGGTCGGAACCTCGGCAAGGGCCGCAGAAGCCAGCAGCCGAGCGGCTGGCGCAGCCAAGCAGGCCGCCGAGGCAAAGTCTGAGCTCGACACCGTCATCGTCGCGCAACGCGCAGCCCTGGCGGGGTTCCAGGCTGCCGAGGCTACCCAGGTCAGCCACGCAGCGGGTCTGCGCGGCGCCTTGTTGCGTTCGGAGGAGGCCGATGCCAGGGCAGCCGACCGACGACTCGCCGAGGCCCTTGGTGGCCAGGACTTCAAGCTCCTGATCGACGAAAGCTCGAGCTGCGGCAAGGACTCGGCAAACTACCCCAACGGTCGAAGGCCGGCCAGTGCGTTGTGCCCGCTGTATGCCGCGGCAGGCGAGAGCCTGGCGCGCGATGCGGCAATGGCGTTCAACGCAATGAGCAACGCCTACCAGAGGCAGACAGGATCGGCGCTGTGCGTGACCGACAGCTACCGGTCCTACGCCGAGCAGGTCGCGGTCAAGCTGGCACGCCCGAAGCTGGCGGCAGCACCCGGAACGAGCCAGCACGGACTCGGCCTTGCGGTCGACCTCTGCGGAGGCGTCCAGAGCTTCGCCAACCCCGCGCATCTGTGGCTGCAGCGACATGCCCCGCTGTACGGATGGTTCCACCCCGCCTGGGCCGAACCATCGGGTGTGCTGCCCGAACCCTGGCACTGGGAGTTCGCAAGCTGAGCTCCCAGTTCGCAAGCTCAACCCGAGTTCGCAGGCTGAAATAGGGCGGGATACTCATGGGGACCGACCCAGCGTATGGGAGGCTGCGCCCATGACGAGCGCCGTCGACTCCTCGGCCACATCCAGACGTCCCAGGGACACCCCTCACCAAAGGGCCTGGTACTGGTACGACTGGGCCAACTCGGCGTATGTCACGACGACCCTGACCGTCCTCATGGCTCCCTACCTGACCGTCATCGCCAAGAAGGCGGCCTGCCCCACCCTGCCCAGTGACGTCGCATGCCCCACCAACCTTCACGTGATCGGCATACCGGTTGACCCCGGATCGCTGGTCTTCTACGTCCTGACCGTCTCCACGATCGTCTCCGCGATCGTCCTGATCTTCATCGGCGCCATCGCGGACCGTTCACCGAGGCCCGTGCGGCTGTTCGCCGCCTTCGCCTGGGCCGGAGCGGCGGCCGCGTCGGCGATGTTCCTGGTCAGCGGCGACAACTGGACGCTGGGAGTGCTGCTCCTTGTCTTCGCCAACCTGTGCCTGGGATCGTCCCTGGTCATCTACGACTCGTTGCTGTGCCGGATCGCCTCGCCCGACGAACGCGACCGAGTGTCCAGTCGAGGCTGGGCCTGGGGCTACCTCGGTGGCGGCCTCCTGCTCGTGGTCAACCTTGGGCTGTTGACCCTCGACACCCAGCTCGGGATCTCCCGGGCACTGGCCGTGCGGATCAGCCTGCTCTCAGCAGGACTGTGGTGGGCCGCGTTCACCATCATCCCGGTCATTGGCCTGCGCGACCTGCATGGCGCCACCGCGACGACGACCGGCGACCGAGCGGGCGTGGTCAGTGGCAGCCTCAGCCAGCTGGCCAGGACCTTCCGCGAGCTGCGGCGCTATCCGCAGACGATGCTCTTCCTCCTGGCATATCTGTTCTTCAATGATGGCATCCAGACCGTCATCAGCGTCTCGAGCGTCTACGGTGCTGAGGAGCTGAAGTTCAACAACAGCCAGCTGATACAGATCATCCTGCTCGTCCAGTTCGTGGCCTTCGGCGGTGCGTTGTTGTTCGGGCGGCTGGCCAGCTGGTTCGGTGCCTGGCGGGTGGTGCTGAACAGCCTCATGATCTGGACCCTCGTGGTGACCATCGCCTTCTTCGTCCCCGCACGCGCGTTCCTGATCTTCGTCGGACTCGCCGTGCTGATCGGGATCGTGCTGGGCGGAAGTCAGGCTCTCTCCCGCTCGATATACAGCCAGCTGATCCCCCGCGGGCACGAGGCCGAGTTCTTCAGCCTGTACCAGGCCATGGAACGTGGTACGAGCTGGTTCGGGACACTCGTGTTCGGTTTGGTGCACCAGTTCACCCACTCCTACCGCTGGGCCATCATCGCCTTGATCGTGTTCTTCGTCCTGGGTGGCCTCCTCCTGTCCAGGGTGCGGATGCGTGAGGGGATCACTGCTGCCGGCAACCAGGTTCCGGCGGTCATATGACTCACTCCCCCATCCGACGTAAGATGGGGGGCGGTGGACATCCGCCGAACCGGAACATTGAGCCTGACGACGGCGTTGTGCCCAGTGAATCCCCGCGCAAAATCTTGTGTGGGCAGCACGTTGGGAGTACCCCCGTAATGGCCGAACGATCACTTCGTGGCACCAATCTGAGTGCACTCAGCATGGAGACTGACACAAACGTCGTGCTCAGCGAGCGTCAGATTGTCAGATACGTGTGCCCTGAGGGCCACATCAGCGAGCTACCGTTCTCTGTCGAGGCGGACGTCCCATCGGTGTGGGAGTGTCGTTGCGGCGTGGAGGCCCGGCTCGTGGACGGACCCGAGCCGGAGTACAAGAACGTCAAGGCTGTTCGCACCCACTGGGACATGCTGCTGGAGCGTCGGTCCATTCCCGAGCTCGAAGAGCTGCTCAAGGAGCGACTGGCGTTGCTGCGGGCATCGCGAGGCGAGAAGCCGCGCCGCAAGCGCACCGCCTGACCCCACCACAGTCGCATCGACCGACAAGCCCCGTGCCGCCCCCGTGGCCGCGGGGCTTGCTGCTGTCCGGAACCCTGGCCAACCCCGGTCCCTGCCGACCATGAATGTTGACAACTCTTGGCGACAATGTGATATGGGTCACATACCGAAATCTTGACCAGTTCAATACCAAATCCATACCTATTTTTCTGACCAAAGTCCCTAGTTGGCCTGACCTAGATCGTTGGCCTGACCTAGATCGTTAGTTCGGTCGTGCCAAAAAGGTGCTTAGAGCGCGCGCAGATAGG
>DHJN01000022.1:0-6378 GCA_002404345.1 Actinobacteria bacterium UBA4719
GAGGTGCTCGAGGTGATCGTCGCCGCAATAACCGACGCCGGCTACACCGCTGGACGCTCCGGTATCGCGATCGCCCTGGACCCCGCCGCCTCTGAGTTTCGTGATCAGGACGGCAGCTACCGCGTGAGCGGCCAGCAGCTGACCAGCGACGACATGATCGAGCGCTACGCAGCGATGGTCGAGCGCTACCCGATCTGGAGCATCGAGGACGGCCTCGGCGAGTCCGATCGTGACGGCTGGCAGAAGCTGACCGCCCGGCTCGGTGAGCGCGTGCAACTCGTAGGCGACGACAACTTCTGCACCAACCCAGCCATCATCACCACGGCCATCGCCGACGGCATCGCCAACGCTGCCCTGATCAAGCTGAACCAGATCGGCACCGTCAGCGAGACCCTCGAGGCCATGGCCGTCTGCCACCGCTCCGGGTACGCCCAGATGGTCTCCCACCGCTCAGGCGAGACCCCAGACTCCTTCATCGCCGACCTCGCGGTGGGCACCGGGTGCGGCCAGATCAAGACCGGAGCACCCGCCCGGGGCGAGCGGGTCGCCAAGTACAACCGGCTCATCGAGATCAGCGCCCACCACGTCGACCTGCCCTACGGTCCCGGCCAACGCTCACGCCTACAGGCGGGACGGGAAGGCAAAGATCTAGGGGTTCCCTTCGACTTTTCAGGGACGTAGACCTTGCGGATCGGCGCTCATGACACGGATACCTTGGTCGAAAAGGCCGTAGCGTCGATCGGCATCATCTGGACCAAAAGCCGCAACGTCCAGTCGCCCCTTGCGGGGAGGCTCACATCAAGCACCTCGCTGTCGGACGGCGACGCTCCCCCCGCGGACCGCAGCCGCGCCGGCACCGCTGGTCCGTGCTGGTGACGGGGACCCCGATCGCTGACCTGCGAGCGACGCCGCGAGCGCAATACCGAAGTCCACGAGCAGGTACAGGCGCAGCGCGTGCAGCTGGTCGAACTTGTGCGAACGTGTGTCCAGCGTTCCTGGCGACGACCAGATCGCACTCAGGGGCCGCCCGCTGGCCCAAACTCCCGAAAAAAAGCGGGCGCGACGTCACCAGAAAGCCGACATGTCGGCACAACCCCCCCCCGTGACTTCGGAATAGCAGACCGCCGCGAGTCCGCTCCGTCGCCCAGACCGTACAGGCATAGTGTCAGTTATGGCCTTGCACAGTGGTTCCAGCTCGCCCGAGTCCACCACCCGCAGCTCCAATCCGTTGCTGACCGAGGCCAACCCCGCACTCGGGGAACGCCTGACGTCCCCGAAGAGTCGCCTCGCGCAGGATCCGGTTCCGGCCGACGTCGCCTACCAGTTGATCCACGACGAGCTGCTGCTCGATGGCAGCGCCCGGCTGAACCTCGCCACGTTCGTCACGACGGGAATGGAACCCCAGGCGCGCCAGCTCATGGCCGACTGCGTCGACAAGAACATGATCGACAAGGACGAGTACCCGCAGACCGCCGAACTGGAGCGACGGTGCGTGGCGATGCTGGCCGACCTCTGGCACGCCCCGTCCCCCGATCAGGCCACCGGCTGTTCGACCACAGGCTCGAGTGAGGCGTGCATGCTGGCCGGACTCGCGCTGCAGCGACGCTGGGCCGCCCGCGTCAATGACCGCACGCGGCGACCGAACTTGGTCATGGGCGCCAATGTCCAGGTGTGTTGGGAGAAGTTCTGTCGCTACTGGGACGTTGAGCCGCGCATCGTGCCGATGAGCGGTGAGCGTTTTCATCTTGACGCGGAACAGGCCGTGGCCCGCTGTAATGAGGACACCATCGGGGTCGTGACGATCCTGGGTTCGACCTTCGATGGCAGCTACGAACCGATCGCCGACATATCCGCCGCGCTCGATGAGCTGGCCAGCAACGGTGGGCCGAACGTGCCGATTCACGTCGATGGTGCCTCAGGAGCGATGATCGCCCCATTCCTCGACCAGGACTTGCTGTGGGACTTCCGGCTCCCTCGGGTCGCGTCCATCAACACCTCGGGCCACAAGTACGGGCTGGTCTATCCCGGTGTCGGTTGGGTCCTGTGGCGCGACTCCGATTCGCTGCCCCAAGAACTGATCTTCAACGTGAACTACCTCGGCGGCAATATGCCCACCTTCGCATTGAACTTCTCCCGCCCCGGCGCTCAAGTCGTCGCGCAGTACTACACATTCTTTCGCCTCGGCCGAAACGGCTTCCGCGCCGTGCAACAAGCCGCGCGAGACGTCGCCGTGTTTCTGTCCGGCCGCATAGCGGCCATGCCGGAATTCCGTCTGCTCTCCCGCGGCGATGAGCTCCCCGTCTTCGCGTTCACGACCACAGAACGCGTCTCCGGCTGGGATGTCTTCGCTTTGTCACGAGCCCTACGCGAACGTGGTTGGCAAGTCCCTGCTTACGCCTTCCCCCCCGACCGCGAGGACCTCTCCGTACTGCGGATCGTGTGCCGCAACGGCTTCAGCCACGACCTCGCTGATCTGCTGCTCGCCGACCTCCGCGCTGTCGTCGACCATCTCAACAGCGACAGCCGTCTGGGCAACGCCACCGGACCATCGGGCTTCCGCCACTGACCCCGACACGCCCGTAACAGCAACCCTCGTCCTCGCCCACGTCGTCACCCAGGAGGTCATCAACTCACCCTCTGACGGCATGTACCGCAGGTGGATCCTCAACCGTCGGCGCACATTGCTACTAGATCGGACACGAGGGCAGCTGCTGCAGCGGACACCCCTGTCAGGGGACTGCTGGGGCCGGTGGGGGGGCAGACTGGTGGCATGAGGTTTCTCGAAGTGCCGGGCTTGGGCCAGGTCAGCCGGGTCGGGCTGGGTACGTGGCAGTTCGGGTCGCGAGAGTGGGGGTACGGGGAGGGCTACGCCACGGGTGCCGCCTTCGAGATCGTCGCGCGGGCCCGTGAGCTGGGGGTGACGCTGTTCGACACGGCCGAGGTCTACGGCTTCGGCAAGAGCGAGCGGATCTTGGCCCAGGCCTTGGGCGCCGACCGTGACCGGGTCGTGGTAGCCAGCAAGGTGTTTCCGGTGGCCCCGTTTCCTACGCTGGTCCGGCGCCGCGAGCAGGCCAGCGCCAGACGGCTGCAGCTCCGCCGTATTCCGCTGTACCAGGTCCACCAGCCCAATCCGGTCGTGCCCGACTCGGTGATCATGCCGGGGATGCGCAGCCTTCTGCAGGACGCACGGATCGGGGCGGTTGGGGTGTCGAACTACTCGTTGCACCGATGGCGCAAAGCCGATGACGCACTTGGGCAGCCGGTGGTGAGCAACCAGGTCCAATTCTCACTGGCGCACCCCGACCCGCTCGAAGACCTCGTGCCGTTCGCCGAACGAGAGAACCGCATCGTGATTGCCTACAGCCCGCTGGCGCAGGGACTCCTCGGCGGGAAGTACACGGTGGACAACCGGCCCGGCGGGGTGCGGGCGGCCAATCCGCTGTTCGGCACGGAGAACCTGCGTCGGGTCGCACCGCTGCTGGACACACTGCGTCAGGTGGCCGACGCTCACGACGTCAAGCCCGCGCAGGTGGCGCTGGCCTGGCTGCTCAGCCTGCCCCAGGTCGTGGTCATCCCCGGCGCGTCCAGCGTCGAGCAGCTCGAGTTGAATGTCGCTGCGGCCGACCTCGAACTCGACGCACCCTCCAAGGCAGCGCTCACCGAGGCAGCCGAAGCCTTCACCCCGATCTCAGCGGCCCGCACCCTCATTGGCGGACTGAGGGAAAGATTCGGCATCTAGACGGCCCTGTACGTCGCAGATCGCGACGGACATGCGGCCCACCGTCGCGGCTCGCGCGAGGCAGTCCTACGCCGACTTCATGCTGAGTTCGACCGGGACACGAGTACGCCGGTCCAAGGCCTCGAGGGGCAAGGCGTCAGCGTGTTGGATCAGCGGCGGGCGACCCGTAGCCTCTGGTCATGAGCACCCTCAACGAGGTTGGCGAGCGCGATGCCTGGCGCTGTTGGCTATGCGATCAGCCGGTCGACCCCGACGCATCCGTCAACACAGCCCGCGGCCCAAGCGTCGACAGCGGCGCTTCGCCGAAGGGCAAGAAGGCTGCCGTGGGCGCGGAGCGCCTTGCGCACCGTGCCTGCAACACGCGCAAGGGCGCGGTCAAGCCCATCGTGGCCTGGTCTCCGGAGCTGTTCGTCGTGGAGCCGGCCCCGATCGTGCCGACCGTCGACCGGTTGACCCGCAAGGGCGGCCGAGAGGTGGTGGCCCGCTGCCCCAGCCGGGCGGACGCCGAGAAGGCTGCCGTATGGCTGTTGGATCGGCTGTCCCGGTTCGCGCCGGAGCTAGCGGTGGCGACGCAGGTCGAGGCGGGCGGCGGGCAGTTCCTTCTGGTGCTGCGCGCCGTCTGAGCGCACTGATCGTGGCCGCTATCGCCTGCTGGTGGCGAAAAAGCCGGCCCGACCCCGAAGGGCTGGACCGGCGTTTCCGCAGGTGAATGGCGGTGGCGGGGCAGCATGACGGGCCTCGACCCTGATGAGGTGGGTCCAGTCGTCGCCGTAGTCCTCACCGATACACCAGCTGGTCGCCGACGGTGCCGGCGAGCGACTCGAGCCGGATCCGGCTCAGCGCCGGGCCCTCGATGAGCCGGGGATGCCGTCCGCCGACGTTCACCTCGAAGCCGTTCAGGTGGCTGTCGGTCCAGCCGAACGCTGTCTGCAGGACGTTCGGAACGGTCACGATGGCCGCCCCTCTGCCGTCTCGACCGGCGTTACCCGGCCAGTTGGGCGACATGTTCGACGCGGGCGCGCACCAGGTAGAGATGGTTGGCGACGTCCTCGATCTGGTCGGCCTGCTCAGGGCACGGCGGATTGGTCAGGGCCGATCCGAGCAGTCCGGCGACAGCGACGGCGTCGATGTCCTCGAAGAACGTGTCTGGTTCGCTCGCCATCGCGGCCGCGACGGTGTTCCGCATCTCTTTCGCGGGCCGCCCTTCAGCCACCCAGCAGTCCTTGATGCCGCCACCGAGCAGATGATCGACCAGGACCATCAAGGCATGCTCGCGGCCTCGGTAGTCGAACAGCACACCGACCGAGGACTGGGCCCCGAACACGTCCCCGTAGCGCCACGCTCGCAGCATCGTCGGATGGCCGACCCTGCCCGCCCACGGACTGTCCGCCACACCGGCAGCCGCCAACTGACCAGCCCCCTCACCCGCGGCGGCCCGGCTTGTCGCAGGTCCCAGGACCGAGCAGACCCGCAGCAACGCCAACGCGTCCACAGACGCCAGCGCCTGCGCATGGCCGATCACCTGGCCCAGCAGCAGCGTCAGCGCCTCGAGCCGCTCCTCCTCATCGGCATCGTCGGGAAGACCGGCCTCCGCCGCCGCGAACGCCCCGCACAGCACCAGCTCCGCAGCCAACGGACTGCGGGCCTCGGCGATCCCCGCCAACAATGAGGCGGTCACTGCGGCGATCGGCTCAGCCGGCGCGTCATCCCGGGCGAGCCCGCCCGCGACCGGGTCAGACCCTGCACCCGACGGCGGGTTTCTGCTCACCACTGACAAAGCGGGCGGCTTCCCGGTCACGCCGCGCCGTGCTGGCCGATTCCTGCTTGTTCCCACCGGCGCATCCTGCCATGAACTCCCCAACTCGGGTTGCCGTCGGCGAACCGGTGGTACGGGCGCACCGTCTCGAAGCCGGCGAGCCAACCGTTGAAGGCCGGGTCGGCTCAAGCGGCACCCGCTCGGTTGCGACGCAGGTAGCGCAAGGGCCGGCGGGCGCATGCGCTGCTGGCGACTGGGTGAAGCCGACAGGACTACCAGGAGAGACCCTGCCTGGACGTGACCTTCATCTGGGACAGTGCCGGCGAGCTGCGTTTCGAATCCCCCTCTGTCGAGGGAACATCCGCTCAAGAGAGTGCGCCGCGAAGGAGCTGGCTGACCAGGGCGATCAGATCGGGGTCGATGTCGTCTCCTTGTGGGAGTTCGCGAACAAGGCGGCCCGTCCTGGCTGCTTTGTCGGTGAACCACAGCTTGGCGTCCCGGTCGGCGTCGACGCGGATTCTCTTGGCCGCGCCAGTGAGCTGCTCGCGCACGACTGGTCCGGTAACGGGATCGAGGGTCAGTCGGACGATGTCCAGGAGGTCGGTGGCTTCCTTGGCCCGGCCGCGGTTCCGCCGGACCGCCGCAACCGCTGGGACCCGGGACCGCCGCATAGGCGTCGTGAGCGGGGTAGCGATCGGCTATCGGCCCGTCACGAGCGGCCCGGCGATACATCTATCGCCACTCCGATCACCTCGGCAACCCGGTGGAGGTCGACGTCCTGAGCCAACAGGGCGGCACCGCGCCGCCATGCCACCGCGGCGATGAGACAGTCAATGAGACCTCGGGGTGTGACGCCGGTGCGCCGGCACCGTCGGTATATGCG
>DHJN01000022.1:6519-7035 GCA_002404345.1 Actinobacteria bacterium UBA4719
GTCGGCGAGGATCATGCTGCCGGAGTAGGTGCCACCTCGGACGGCGTCTCACCGATGGCGTGCGCGCCGCGCATGGCCAATGCCTCCTCGCGGGACATCGGCTGTCCGGCTAGATGGCGTAGGGCCAAGTCGACCGCTTCGGTCTTCGTCCGTACGCCGTAGCGGTCCATGACTGCCTCGACGTAGCTGTCCTCGATCTCGATGTTTGTCCTCACTTTGGCCATACACCAAGAGTACACCTTAGGTGTAACAAGCGTGTACTCAACTGAGGTGGGGCTCCCACAGTCTCAGGACCGATGAAGGATCGGCAATCGAAGGTGTGGCCGACGTACCTTGCTTGGGCGACCTGGACGAAGTCGAGCCGCTCACCGAGTGCCCGCAGAACTACCCTCAAGCGTGTGTGATGCCGTCCGCAACCGTCCTTGTCACGAACGGTCGCGGACGACTACGAGCGGTGGCGGTGGGATTTGAACCCACGGTGGACTTTCACCCACACACGCTTTCGAGGCGTGCTCC
>DHJN01000022.1:7189-22309 GCA_002404345.1 Actinobacteria bacterium UBA4719
CCACCGATCACCTCGACCCGATGCGTGGCCCGCCGGTCGCGTACGACGTCCCAGACCGACCCGCACGCACCGGCCTTCGGGTCCCATGCCCCCAGCACCAGACGCCCGATCCTTGCCAGCATCAACGCTCCTGCGCACATGATGCAGGGCTCGAGAGTGACGACCAGCGTGCAGTCCTCAAGCCGCCACCCACCCAGCAACGCAGCAGCCGCCCGTATGGCGACCACCTCAGCATGGGCGGTCGGGTCACCCTCCTCTTCCCGCTGGTTGTGCCCGACGCCGAGAACCTCCCCCTCTGGGGAGAACACCAGCGCACCCACGGGCACGTCGCCCGCGGCGAGGGCCCCGAACGCGACATCGAGCGCCTGCCCCATCCACCCGGCATACCGCTGGTCGACGCCGTGGCGGGCCGGCCCTGGATATTCGTTCACGCGATAAGTTTCGCCCATGCGCGTCCACATTGCCGACCATCCGCTCATCGCCCACAAGCTCACGGCGCTGCGGGACAAGAACACCGACACCCCCACCTTCCGCCGGTTGGCCGACGAGCTGGTGACGTTGCTGGCCTACGAGGCGACTCGCGACGTCCGGGTCGAGCCCGTCAACATCGAGACTCCCGTCGCCCCCACTCGCGGCGTGAAGCTGGCGAGCCCCAAGCCACTGGTTGTGCCGATCCTGCGCGCCGGCCTGGGCATGCTCGACGGCATGGTGCGGTTGTTGCCGACCGCCGAGGTCGGCTTCCTCGGCATGGTGCGCAACGAGGAGACGCTCGAGGCCACGACCTACGCGAACCGTCTGCCCGACGACCTGTCCGGGCGCCAGTGCTACCTGCTCGACCCCATGCTCGCGACCGGCGGCACCCTGGCTGCGGCCATTCACTACCTGGTCGACCTGGGCGCCGACGACATCACTGCGATCACGTTGCTGTCGGCACCCGAGGGGATCGCGAGGCTCGAGGCCACCACGGCCGACCTCGACGTCCCCATCAGCATTGTGACGGGCGCCATGGACGAGAAGCTCAACGAGCTCGGCTACATCGTGCCCGGTCTCGGTGATGCAGGAGACCGTCTGTACGGCATCGTCTGAGCGCAGACCGGCGCGCCTCACCCGCGACGGGGTGCTGCTTTGGCATTGTTGTTGCTGCCTTGGCATAGTGAGGCCGAGTTGGAACCACCGCAGGATGCCTTACCAAGGAGATGACATGCCACGCCTCAAGAAGATCGTGCCCTGGACTCTGCTTGCCTTCTTTGTCTACGCGATCGTGACGTCGCCGACCCAAGCTGCCAGCCTCGTCCACACGGTCTGGGACATCGTCCTGGAGGGCCTCAAGGGCATCGGCGGCTTCTTCGACGCCGTGCTGAACAAGAAGTAGGGGGCCGCGATGGCGCGACCTGACCTCGAGGAACGGCTACGTCGCAGCGGAATGGAACGCTACCTCCTGGACGGCGAGCGACCCGTCATCGCCGAACGCCAGCACTGGGCCAAGGTTGCCGAGCCGGTCGCTTCCGGCTGTGCCGGGCTCGTCGTTGCCGTCATTACCGTCTTCCTGGTTTACGCAGTCGACTCCTCTCTGCCTTCCAACCTTGACGTCCTTCTCGTTGTTCTCTTGCTGCCCTGTTCCTATCTCTTGGTGCGGGGCGCCCTGAAGTGGGTCATGTGGCGGAAGAACTGGTTCGTCGCCACGGACAAGCGCATGCTGCTGAACTATGGGCTGATCAACGTGAACGTCGCCATGCTCTCGTTGAGCAAGGTCGTCGACCTGTCCTACACCCGCTCAACGATGGGGTATCTGCTCGGTTATGGCACGTTCGTGCGGGAGAGCGCAGGCCAGAACCAATCCCTGCGCGAGGTCGGGTGGGTGAAAAGACCCGAGGAGACCTACGCCAAGCTCTGCGCTGCGATCTTCGGCCTCGTCGACCAGCAGCGCGGGACCGACACGGACGTCCAGGACTCCGAGGGCGGGCCACGTCAACAGACTCACAACCGGTATGCCGGTTTTCCGGCTCCCGCCAAGGGACCGGACACGACGGACCACTCGACGGGCCCCCATACCCGGCCGGCCGAACCAGAGCAGGACGACAGCGATTCGTGGCACCCGGACCCGACCCTGGACGAAGCAGGCATCCACGAGGCCGACACCGGGCCCATCCCGATCTGACGCTGCACAACTACCTGGGCTGACGACGCGCCACTGAGAGTTACGTCACGATTGGGCGCCTCAAGGGTGGCCGGTCTATGGTGGCCGCGGGCGACCGCCCCCGGGGGTTTCCCCGTCACCGTCGAGCGACGAGGAGATCCCTCATGAGCGTCTTTCGGACCAAGTCAATCGAGCAGTCGATCCAAGAAACCGACGAGCCCGAGTTCGCATTTCGACCTGCTGGCCTTCCTGTTGGTGGCCGTGGTGACCGTCCTGATCGCGATCGGCATCAAGGAGTCGATGCGCGTCAACCTGGTCCTCGTTGGGGTCAAGCTGTTCGTCGTGCTGTTCGTCATCATTGCCGGCATCGGCTTCATCAACTCTGCCAACTACACCCCGTTCATCCCCAAGGCGATATCGGGGGCCAGCAGCAGTGGCATCCATGCACCGCTGATCCAGCTGCTGTTCGGGCTCACACCCACCACCTTCGGCGTCGGTGGAATCGTGGCCGGCGCCTCGTTGGTGTTCTTCGCGTACATCGGCTTCGACGTCGTCGCGACCACCGCCGAAGAGGCCAAGAACCCCCAGCGCGACATGCCGATTGGCATCATCGCGTCGCTGTCCATCTGCACGGTCCTCTACATCGCTGTGGCGCTGGTGATCACCGGGATGGTCCGCTACGACAAGATCGACCCCTCCGCCGCACTCGCAAGTGCCTTCGAGTCGGTGGGCAAGGGCGGTTATGCCACGCTGATCGCCGGCGGAGCGGTCGCCGGCCTGACCACGGTGGTCATGACGTTGATGATCGGTGCCACCCGCGTGGTGTTTGCGATGAGCCGCGACTGGCTGCTGCCCAAGAGCCTGGCTCATGTCAACCCCCGAACGGGGACACCGGTCAAGCTGACGTTGATCATCGGCACGTTGGCGGCCTTCACCCTCGTCTCGATCGCGGTCCCGATCCTGCGCCGGAGACGCCCCGACCTGAAGCGGCCGTTCAAGGTGCCCTTCTCCCCCGTTGTTCCGATCGTCGCGGCGCTCATCTGCCTCTACCTGATGCTCAACCTCAGCGTCGAGACCTGGCTTCGGTTCGTCATCTGGATGGCGCTGGGCTTCCTGATCTACACCTTCTACGGCCGCAAGCGCAGCCGGATGGCGGTCGCCGAGTCCGATGGTCGGGTGCCCGCGGTCGAAAAGGTCCCGAGCCTCACAGGTTCTTGACGCTGGTCACGACCTTGGAAAGCGACTCCTTCGCATCGCCGAACAGCAGCATCGTCTTCGGGTCGTAGAGCAGCTCGTTCTCGATGCCGGCAAAGCCGGGACGCATGGACCGCTTGAGGAAGACCACCTGCTGGGCATCGCCGACCTCGAGGATCGGCATGCCGTAGATCGGCGCACCCGGCGAGGTCTTGGCAGCCGGGTTGACGACGTCGTTGGCACCGACCACCAGCGCCACGTCGGCGGTCGCGAACTGTGGGTTCACCTCATCCATCTCCTTGAGCACCTCGTAGGGCACGTTGGCCTCCGCCAGAAGGACATTCATGTGTCCGGGCATGCGCCCCGCCACCGGATGTATGCCGTAGAGCACCTCGATGCCGCGGGACTCAAGCAGCTCGGCGAGCTCGCAGAGCGTGTGCTGAGCCTGGGCGACGGCCAACCCGTAGCCGGGGACGATGATGACCTTGCGGGCGTAACCGAGCAGGATCGCGACATCCTCCGCCGACCCGGAGCGCACCGGGCGGTCCTCCACGGACCCGGCAGCCACGACGGCGTGAGCCTTGAACGCACCAAACAGTGTCGATGTCAGGGAACGCCCCATCGCCGCCGCCATCAGGCGGGTCAGGATGGTGCCGCTTGCGCCGACGAGGGTGCCCGCGACGAGCAGCAGCACGTTGCCGAGGACATAGCCGCTGGCCGCCACCGACAGGCCGGTGAAAGCGTTCAACAGCGAGATGACGATCGGCACGTCCGCGCCGCCGACCGGCAGGACGAAGAGCACACCGACGATCAGCGAGACCGCAGCCAGAGCGCCCAGCAGCGGAGGGTTGAGGGTCGCGTCCGCCAGGTCGACTACGACCGCGGCGGCCAGCGCGACTGCGGCAAGCAGGGATCCGCCGAAGACGAACGGGCCGCCGGGGTAGGTCACCTTCCGGGTCGTCATCAGCCCCTGCAGCTTCATGAACGTGATCACCGAACCCGAGAAGGAGACCGTGCCGACCAGCACCGTGAACCCTCCCGCAGCGGCGGCGATCGCCGACACGTCCGACGCGTCGGCCATCTCGATACCGGCGACCAGGGCAGCAGCAGCGCCACCGACACCGTTGAACAGCGCGACCAGCTGCGGCATCTGCGTCATCGCGACCAGACGGGCTGCGGGGACACCGGCCGCAGACCCGATGACGATCGCGCCGACGATCAGACCCACATGGTCAAGATCGTTGGAGATGAACGAGATCAGGACCGCGAGCACGCCGCCGCCGGCACCGATCAGGTTGCCGCGACGGGCCGTTCCGGGCGCGGACAGACCCTTGAGCGCGAGGATGAAGCAGCTTGCGGCGACCAGATAAGCAACTGCGGTCCAGGTTGGTGACAGCAGACTCATCGACCGGCCTCCACCTTGTTAGCGCCAGGCTTGTCGTCCCCAGGGCGCCGGCTCTGACCTCGGCCCTTGAACATCTCGAGCATGCGGTCGGTCACCACGAAGCCACCCACCATGTTGATGGTGGCCAGAACCACGGCAACTAGGCCGAGGACGAGACCAATCGTCGACTTGGTCTGGCCGGTCACGATGATCGCGCCGACCATGATGACGCCGTGAATCGCATTGGCACCACTCATCAACGGGGTGTGCAGGGTCGTCGAGACCTTGGAGACGACCTCGAAGCCGACGAAGACCGCCAGCACGAAGATCGTCAACATGGCGATGCCATCCATCACGCCTCCAGGAGTTGAGCAGTGGGGGCGTGGCGGACCACGCCGTCGTGGACGATGCAGGCCCCGTCGAGCACGTCGTCGTCGAGGTCCAGGGAGAACCCTTCGGGCGTCAGTGCGAGGGCGAGCAGATTGGTCACGTTCTTGGCGTAGAGCCGTGAGGCGTCCACCGGCATGGCCGAGGCGGCGTCAGCCATGCCGAACAAGCGCACGCCGCCGGCCCAGATCTCCTGTCCCGCAACGGATCCCTCGATGTTGCCGCCACTCTCTGCGGCCAGGTCAACCGCGACGGAACCGGCCGCCATACCGGCGAGCATGGCGGCGGTGACCAGCCGCGGCGCCGGGCGCCCGGGCACCGCAGCGGTCGTGATGAGCACGTCGGACTTGGCGAGGTAGGGCGCCAGCGCCTGCTGCTGCCGGACGGCACGATCCTCGCTGAGCTCCTTGGCGTATCCGCCGGTGCCCTCGACCGCGTCAAGGCCGAGGTCCAGGAACTTGCCTCCCACCGACTTGACCTCATCGGCTGAGGACGGCCGCACGTCATAGGCCTCGACGATCGCGCCAAGTCGCTTGGCGGTCGCGATCGCCTGCAGCCCGGCAACGCCGGCGCCGAGCACCAGCACCCTGGCCGGTGGCACGGTGCCCGCGGCGGTCATGAACAGCGGGAAGAACTTCGGCAGCCGCATCGCCGCCTCAAGCGTGCAGCGATAACCGGCCACGAGCGCCTGCGAGCTGAGCGCGTCCATCGACTGAGCCCGGGAGATCCGGGGCACGAGCTCCATCGCCAGAGCACTGATCCCGTTGTCCCGCAACGCCCGTATGCCGTCCAGCTCACCCGGTCCGGTCACAAAGCCCACCGTTGCGGCGCCGCGTCGCAACCGCGCCACCTGCTCGGGAAGCAGGGGACGGACATGTGCGACCAGATCCGCGTCGGCCAGCACATCGCCGGCACGGACCTCAGCGCCGACGGTGCCATACATCTCATCGGAGGCCATCGCGCCATTGCCGGCGCCGGACTCGACGAGGACCCGATGACCCCCCTTGACCAGGGTCGCGACGGCGTCAGGGGTGAGGGCGACACGGCGCTCACCAGGTCGGACTTCGGCAGGTACACAGACCAACATGTGCCGACCCTATGGCCCCCCGGTGTCCTAGCCGGTATTGGGTCCCAGGTCACCGTCCCGGCGGGTCGCAGGCCACGCTGCTGGACGGCCGCTCAGCCAAAGCGACTATTGCGAATGACTTGCAGCAAGGGCTCACGATGGCTAACGTGCTGCCATGAACTCCCTCGGACACACCGCAGTCTCAGGCGACGAGCGTCGAAGCCTGTTGGGCATGGGGGGCTTCATCTTGTTGCTGCACGTCGTCGGCTGGGGGGTGCTGGTCGGCTTCGTGATACCACACGGCTACGCGGTCGGCGGGCAGCTGCTGGGGGTCGGACTGGGCGTCACGGCATACACGCTCGGCATGCGGCACGCATTCGACGCCGATCACATCGCAGCCATCGACAACTCGACCCGCAAGCTGATGGGCGAGGGCAAACGTCCACTCAGCGTCGGGTTCTGGTTCAGCCTGGGCCACAGCTCGGTCGTCTTCGTCATGGTGGCGCTGCTCGCGTTCGGCATCCGCGCCCTGGCCACACAGCTCGGCGACGACCGGTCCGCGGTCCAACGCGTCACCAGCGTGTGGGGCACGTCGGTCTCGGGCATCTTCCTGATCCTCATCGGCCTGATCAACCTGGCCGCATTGATCGGCATCCTCAAGGTCTTCCGGGCGATGCGCCACGGCCACTTCGACGAGGCCGCCCTCGAAGAGCAGCTGGACAAGCGCGGCTTCCTCAACCGGATCCTGCGACCGGTCACCAGGGCCGTCTCCAAGCCGTGGCACATGTTCCCGGTCGGGCTCCTGTTCGGTCTCGGCTTCGACACTGTCACCGAGGTAGGACTGCTGGTAGTCGCCGGCGGTGCGGCTGCCGGGAGCCTGCCGTGGTGGGCCATCCTGACGCTGCCGATCCTGTTTGCCGCCGGCATGTCGCTGTTGGACACCATCGACGGCTCGTTCATGAACTTCGCGTACGGCTGGGCGTTCTCCAAGCCGGTCCGCAAGATCTACTACAACATCATCATCACGGCGCTGTCCGTGGCCGTTGCCCTTCTGATCGGCGGCATCGAGCTCATCTCCATCCTCACCGAGAAGCTCGGCATCACCACCGGTCTCCTGGCTGGGATCGGTTCGGTCAACCTCAACAGCGTGGGCTACTGGATCGTCGGCATGTTCGTGGCCACCTGGGCAGCTGCGCTGGCTGTATGGCGTTTCGGCCGCATCGAGCAGCGGTGGGAGTCACACCTCAACGAGTCCTGAGCCCTTTCCCGAGCCAGGCACGCGGTCACCCGGCAGCCGAACACCCTTCCGCACCGACTCTCCCCAGCTCCGCACTTCTGGGCAGCCAGCTATGCCCCCATTTGTCCCGTCGGCGACACGCGCTCCCATGTGTCCCGTCGCCAAATGTGCGGCTCCATACAACGAACAGACCGGTCGGCCGCGGCCGGGTCGTGGGTCCATGTTTTTCTCAAGGTCAACGCTTTACCTTCTGCGCAGCGGGTCACGAGCTCAGTTGTCCCGCCCAATGCACTGAATGAGGGATCGATGACAACGAATCCGAAGGGGAGGCCGCGGATTCGTCCGCTCATCGCCCTCCTGGCAGCCGGAAGCATGCTCGCTGTGGGAGCGGGGGTCGCGCAGGCCGGGGGCGGTACCGCGAAACCGCCGAAGGGCGCGGTGTCCCCGTGGGTCATTCCGACGTGCCACCTGATCGTGTAGATGCCGGCGAACACCCTGTCCTGGGCGGACTTCGTCAACGGCTCCGCCACCGGCGCGGTCCCGAACACCGGACTGGAGCTGCGAGCGGTCGGCAACATGGTCGGCACTCGGCACATCGCCGGGCAGTCCCCCGATCCCCGGTTCAGCGTCGATCAGGACAACCCGACCATCCACGCCGCTACCCGATGTGTATTCCGCGCACCGACCCGAGCGTTGCCGGTGGGGATGACCCGCTGTGCCCGCAGACCAACCGGCCGCTGGCACCTCCAGTACCTAACCCGGTTCCCGCTGTCCCGGGGTGCCGTAACTTCAGCGTCGCAGGGGTTCTCCTACCTGCCAGCGGTGAGCTCAGCCCTCCGGTCGCTGGCCAGAAGTACTGCAGCCAGTACGTGATGCCAAACCCGGCGGTGTCGACCGTCGGCGGTAACGCGAAGCAGCAAGCGCCGTTCGAGGTCGGTGACTTCGTCAACTACTCGGGCACCCTCATCACTCCCAGCAACGGAGCGGAATACGTCTCGGCACACACCATCGAGGCCAACGTCGGCATCTACACCCAGCCCGGCAGCCAGCCGAGCTACCTGGCGATCGGTGAGTTCGGGGTCGGCACCGCCGACCCGCTGGCCACCGCAGTCAACGGTGCCGCACAGGAGACCCAGGACCGGATCTTCCTGGAGGCCGAGACAACCGACGTCAAGACCCCGGTCGACATCTACTACGAGGACGCCAGCAACACCAAGGACGCCGCCGGAGTCATCACGACGTCGGTGCGTAACCGCTGGACAACCCCGTTCGAGATGACCGGTGAGAACGCGACTCCGCTCTCGGGACCGACCGGCGGCATCACCACCCAGAACACCGGAGCTCAGCCACAGCGCGCCCGACTCCGGGCCACCAAGGCCCCTGCCGGTCTGCTGAGCCAGCCATCACGGACGGTCAGGGTCGCGGTCCGGTCACTGTGCGTACCGACCGCGGTCGACCCCCTCCAGACCACGATCAACCAGGCCGCGCTCGACGCCTGTTTCGCCAACGCCCCCACGTTCGCGAACGGTCTGAAGGCGGGCCAGTACGTCGCCCCGGTGTTCGAGTACATCTTCCCGGAGAACGTGAAGCCCGGCGACGTGCTGGTGCCGAACGACCTGTGGCACCTGCCGTTCCTGCGCAGCGACGCACTGACCGGTGCCATCCCGACCTCCAACACCGCCAACCCGGAGGCCCTGGTTCCGACTCCCTGGTAGGCCCGCCCCCGGCCCACCGCTACGCAGAGCGCAGCCGCCCAGGCCACGCCCGCCCACCAGGCGACCGGCGGCCGTGGCGGAGGAGGTGGCGGTGGGGGCCGGGACGGGAGAGCGAATGCTGCGACACTGCCCAACGACTGGCCGGCCTCGGTACCGTTACCGGCAGGCACCCTCCAAGGGTCCACCGGTGTGGCGCCGCACTGGAGCGTGCTGCTCGTCCTCGCCGAGGGCGCCGCCCAGGTCGACCGGTCGACGACCGCGTTCTACGTCTCCCACGGCTTCAGCTTCGACCGGCCGGACGCGGCACACAAGGACCGCTACCGCATCACGTTCATCGCCGAGAACCGCGACCACAGCGCGACGGCAACGAACCTGACGATCGCGCTCACCAAGAACTGACCGAACCTCTCGCCTTGTTGCGCGGAACCCACCATCTGAGGACCTGAATCGGCCTCCATCGGTGGTTCATACGCAACAAGCGAAAGTGGGAACGCCGCAACGCCTCAGGCGGTTCCGCCCACGTCACCGTGCGGGACCGGGTGACCAAGACGCCCGGCGTTGTAGTCCTCGAAAGCCTGCATCACCTCGGCGCGGGTGTTCATCACAAAAGGTCCGGCCCACGCGATGGGCTCACGGATCGGCGCACCGCCAAGGATCAGCACCTCCACGCCAGAGCCGTAGCGCGCCTGCTGCGACGTGGCCGCCGACAGCCTCAGCGCATCGCCGGCTCCCAGCACCGCCAGCTGACCGGTGCCGATCGGCGACTGGTTCGGGCCGACGAAGCCGTCACCGCTCATGACGTAGACGAGAGCATTGAAGTCCGGGCGCCACGGCAGCTCGAGCCCGGCACCGGGCGCAATGGTCGCGTGGACCATCGACATCGGGGTGTGCGTCGCACCGGGGCCCGCGTGGCCGGCAACGTCACCGGCGATCACGCGGACCAGCGAGCCGCCATCGCGCGAGGTGAGCAGGGACACCTCGCCGGAGTGGAGGTCCTGGTAACGCGGGACGATCAGCTTGTCGCTCCTGGGCAGGTTGACCCACAGCTGGAATCCGTGAAACAGGCCCCCCGAGACGACCAGGTGCTCTGGCGGCGCCTCGATGTGCAGGATCCCCGAGCCGGCCGTCATCCACTGGGTGTCACCGTTGGTGATCGTGCCGCCCCCACCGAAGGAGTCCTGGTGGTCAAAGATGCCGTCGATGATGTAGGTGACGGTCTCGAAACCGCGGTGTGGGTGCCAGGACGTCCCCTTGGGCTCGCCCGGGGCGTACTCGACCTCGCCCATCTCGTCCAGGTGGATGAACGGGTCGAGCAACATCAGGTCAACCCCGGCGAACGCTCGCTTCACGGGAAACCCCAGGCCCTCGAAGGCCGATGGCGCGCTCGTGATGGACACCACGGGACGCTGTATGACGGTCGGCGGCAGCGCGGGCACGCGCGGCAGAACGGTCAGGTCAGGAACGGTGATCGCGGGCATGGCAGGCTCCCTAGTTCGTTGCGCTTTCAACTATCCCTGAAACGCCCGCCTCCGTCAACGCATTCCCCGACCTCCCGACCCGGCCTCAGGTCTCGTCGATCACGGCGATCGAGTCGCCCTCGTTGACAACGTCCCCCTCGATGACCGTCATCTCCTTGATGACCCCCGCGACCTCGGCCAGCACCGGTATCTCCATCTTCATGGACTCCAGGATCACGAGCGTGTCATTGGGCTCCACGGCGTCGCCCGCCTCGGCCACGATCTGAAAGACGCTTGCGACCATTTCCGCCATGACCACGTGACTCATGCCTGCTCCTTGGTTCCGTTTGTCGCGCGAGGACCAACCGAGCCGAAGACTACGCACGACGGGAGCAGACTCTCCCAGCGGTCACCGGGTTGCGCCGGACGAACCGGAGCTCGTCAGACTCACCCCAGTCGACGGTAACGCGCCAGCCGTGCAGCCAGCCTTTCGGCGGGGTCCGCGCGCAGCAGCATGCCCAGCTCGTGTGCGAGCACCTGGGTCATCCGGGCGCAGAACTCGCCCGGCTCATCGGCCGCGTCGGGGTGCTCGGCGACGATGCGGTCGACGATGCCCTCCCGCAGCAGATCCACGGAGCGAACTCCCTGTGAAGCGGCCAGCTCGGGCGCGTGGTCGATGTCGCGGTACAGGATCGCCGAGGCGCCCTCTGGCGGCAGCGGCGAGAGCCAGGAGTGCTGTGCGCAGATGACACGGTCGGCGGGCATCAGCGCGAGCGCTCCCCCGCCAGTGCCCTGACCAAGCAACACACACAGGGTGGGCGCATCAAGCATCACCAGCTCGGAGAGGCAACGGGCGATCTCACCGGCCAGGCCGCCCTCCTCGGCCTGCTGGCTCAGCGCCGCTCCGGCCGTGTCGATGATGCTGACCAAGGGCAGCTTGAGCTCGAGGGCGAGCCGCATCCCCCGACGTGCCTCGCGCAACCCGGCCGGGCCGAGGGGACGCTCCAGGGTCTGATGGCGACGGTCCTGGCCAAGGACGACGCAGGGCGCACCGCCGAAGCGAGCCAGAGCGATCAACAAGGCCCGGTCCTGCTCCCCCTGCCCGGTGCCGTGCAGCGGGACCACATCAGTGGCGCCGAGCTTGAGCAGCGTTCTCACGCCTGGCCTCTCGGTCCGGCGCGAGCGGGTGATGGACTCCCAGGCCGGGACCTCAGGCGGCGTCTCGTCGGGTAGCTCGGGCACCTCCGGCAGCCCTTCGCGGGGGGCCATCAGCACGTTGAGCGCCCGGGCTGCGACCTCGGCCAGCGCGTCGACCGGCAGCACCGCATCGAGAAGCCCGCGTTCGTAGAGGTTCTCTGCCACCTGCACGCCTGCGGGGAACGGCGCGCCATACAAGGCCTCATAGACGCGCGGCCCCAGGAACCCGATCATGGCGCCTGGCTCGGCCACGGTGACGTGACCCAGCGACCCCCAGGAGGCCAGGACCCCGCCTGTCGTGGGGTGGCGCAGATAGACCAGATAGGGCAGCCCGGCATTCTTGTGAGCTGTGACGGCCGCGGAGATCTTGACCATGCCGACGAAGGCGCTCGTCCCTTCCTGCATGCGGGTTCCGCCCGAGGCGGGGGCTCCGATCAGCGGCAGCCCGTCGCGGGTCGCGCGTTCAACCGCCAGCACCAGGCGCTCGGCCGCGGCGTGACCGATCGACCCGGCCAGGAAGCGGAACTCTCCGACCACGACAGCCACCCGGCGCCCATGCAGCGTTCCCTGCCCGGTGATGAGGGACTCGTCGGTGCGGGCCTTGGCCGCGGCGGCAGCCAGCTCATCGCCATACGCACTCCCGGGCGCAGCCACCTGTTGCGGCGTGACGTCCCAGCTCTGCCAGCTGCCCGGGTCGAGCACAAGGTCCAGCAGCTCGCGAGCGCCCAGTCTGATCGTCGAGGACTGCGGTCCGGTCATGAGTTGCCCTTCTGTGTCCCTTCAGATGTTAGTGAACGTCGTCGTCCTTCTGCGCGTTTTCGCCCCGCCCCAAAGAAGACGCAGACCCCCGCCAACTGGAGATTGGCGGGGGTCTGCGCATCGGCCGTTGGGCCGAGGTGACCACGTGCGAGTTACTCGTGGATCTTGGTGAACTCCTTGATCCGCACTGATGTGTGGATCACTGGCTGCGTGACACCGCTATAGACGACGGTGACGTCGACCGTGACAGTACTGGCCGTCTCGCTCGCCGGAACCTGGATGATGCCCATGGCGACGCAGGCGATATCCGTTCGGCGCAGCTGCACCGTCACGGGTCCCGACGTCAGGTTGGCCACGGCGGAGGCGGTGAAAGCCGCCCGGTTGGACCGCTGATGAGCGTCATGGTCGTGACGACCACGCATCTGAGCAAGCACTTCGATCGCCCTACCGTGATGTCCCGAAATGACATCCACCCTGAACGAGGGGACGTTCGTACCCGGCACGACCGGGGGCACAGGGGTCACAGGGGGCACCGCGGGTGTCCCGGTGGGGATCACCGTCGGGGTCACCGCGGGTGTCCCGGTCGGGGTCACGGCCGGGGTCACGGCCGGGGTCACGGCCGGGGTCACGGCATCGACGACCGTGAACTGGCCGACCATCTTGCTCGTACTCTGAGGAGAGTCGCGTTCGCATCGCCTAGCGCGGCGTGGAGCGTGCAGTAGTACCGGTAGGTGCCCGGGACCGTGAACGTCTGGGTGAACGTTGCGGCGCTACCGGAGAGGAACGGCGACGCGAAAGGTGTCGCGCCGACCGGGATGTCGGCCGATACGACGTCGTGGGTGTCGTTGTTCAGCCAGGTGATCGAGTCGCCAAGGTTGATGTTTCCCAGGTTCTGGGGAGAGAACAACTCCTGGCCGGAGACGACGCTTATCGTGCGGGGCGTCGCAGCCGGGGTTACTGCAGGGGTCACTGCAGGCGTCACCGTGGGCGTCAACAGTCGGCTCAACAGTCGGGACCGGCGCGGGCGCGGCGACGACAGTGAACTGACCGACCATCGCACTCGTACTCTGAGGCGCTGCGTTCGCAGCGGTTGCTGAGGAGTGCAGCGTGCAAAGGTAGCGGTAGTTGCCAGGGACCGTGACTGTCACGCTGAACGTTGCCGCGGCACCTGACATGATCGGCGACGCAAATGGGGTCGCACCGGCCGGGATGTTGGCCGATACCACGTTGTGTGCGTCGTTGTTCTGCCAGGTTATCGTGTCCCCGACGTTGACGTTGCCCAGGTTCTGGGTGACGAACAGGTTCTGGCCGGAGGGGATTTGCACTGTGTGGGTCGCCGCGGAGGCGATCGGCGCGCCCGCCGTGAACGTCACGGCGGCTAGGACTACGGCGGCGGCGGCGAGGCCGGTGGTATCCGCTTGCGTTGCGTGGGTTGCGTGTTGACCTTTCATGGTGGCGGGTTTGCCTTGGGCAGCGAGTTCCTCGGTGACCAGTGCCCATAGGGACCTACGTCCCAACCCCGTGTCACACGTCTCGGCGACCACCTGTCCAACGCCACAACCCGGACCACGCCAAGACCGGTGACGACACGACCGAACGCCTCCTCCACCGGGTGCCGTTATCCAACCCCGTGGACAATGCTCGACCGGCGTGGATAACGGCACGAGCAGGAGCTCTCCACCCGGTAAAGACAAGGCTCCGGCGGGTCCGTCCTGGGGCTCCGTCCTCGAGATTCAACCTGAACGGCGGAATGCGCCAGAACGCATCCAAACCGCTTGACCTGCTCGTCGGCAATGGGACCCCTTGGGGTTCTCAGGCTCTTGTTTCCGTTGCCGTTTGAGCTCCCGCCGGGTGCCACCAGCCCCACCCCAAACCTGCAGGTCAGCGAGTGTTTTCGCACACAGTTCAACGCTGGGTCAGGATGCCCGACCAAAGGTGAGCCGACCCGGTCTGCGGGCCACGGAGTGCCCGCGCCCCGGGTCGCTTGTGTGCCCTGCGCAGAGGCGCGACGGCTCCGCCGAGTGGACGTCATCTGGTCGCTATTTCACCGATGGACGCGCCGCAGATGCCCCCAGGTCGGCGCTCCGACTTGAGTACTTCATACAAATAGGGACAGACGTTGATATATGCCCCGATCGTTCTCGAATCCCGCCGAGCCTCGGACGGCCAGATCGCCTGGCCCGGCGACAGCCACAGCCATGGCTGGTGCGCACTTTTCGGGAGCTTGCCCGCAGGTGTGATGACGATCACATCTGGGATGTTTGGAGGGCCAAGGTCGCAGTGGCCGCCAACGCCGCAGCACACGTCAATCTTTCGAGGACGGGTTCACGACTCGTTTCCGGGTCGTGACCATCACCGGTGCGTTAAATTTATGTAGGCGACCCTCACCGCACGGCGTCGCGAGAGAGCCGGAAGAAAGGGTTGGGACATGAGCTTTCTTGGTTGTTGCACGACGGACCGACCCTCATGACCCCCACGCTCGTCTGGGCGCTCCTCGCGGTCATCGCCATCGCCATCGCCATCGTCTTCGGCATCGGCAGGGTCATCGCCGCTGACAAGGCGAGGGCCGAGGCTCTCCCTGCGCCGG
>DHJN01000022.1:22383-23528 GCA_002404345.1 Actinobacteria bacterium UBA4719
GCCGGCCGAGGCTCTCCCTGCGCGGGACGATGCCTCTGCCCCGAACGAACACGTCCGCAACGTCGCGCTGTCGTGCCGCATCAGCGGCCATGCCTACGTGGCCTATGACACCGGGTGGCGCTGCGCCACGTGCGGAAACCACGTACCCCGCCGCGAGGGCGAGCTTTATGGACCGGCCCAGGACGGTGTACACGAGCGCCGCCGACACGCTCGGTGAGCGCCGCTCCTCGAGGTCCTCATGACCAGGCCTGGCTACGTCAACGGGACGGTGACGTCACCTTGTTCTTGCAGCAGCCGGTCCCAGGTGTCAAAGGTCATGCAAAAGCGTCCATCGAGGGCGTACTGGGTGCCCCAGCTGTTCCAGAACCAGACGAGTTGTTTTTCAGCGTCGATCCCGTCGGCGACGATCTCGTGGCCACCGCGGACCCTGGCATCTGCGGTGAGCTCGACCAGGCCGGTCTGCGTGTCGGGACTATCGAAACTGCTGTACCAGTTGATGCCGGTAATGACCGGACGTACGACTAGCGCTTCGAGGGCATGCTGGATGCCAAATGCGTGATGGTAAGAGCGGATCATCCCGAGCTGCTTCGCCGCCTTGCAAACCATGAGCCCGGTGCCGCCGGGATCGTTGGGTGGGTACGGCTTGCCTTCAAGCTTGGTCTCGAGCTCGTAGAGTCGGACGGCGTCGGCCTCGTTGAGCGTCGCACCGCCCACGAAATCCGGTGCGGAGTCCAGCGCACCACACAACGCGTTTGCGGTGCACGACCCCAGCTTGCCTTGGTCGAGCGGCAACCCCGTCGCCTGATGGGTCACGCTGACGATCTGTGGTGCCCGCGGGGCCGGGAATTCGCGTGAGCGCGAATCGTGTTTGACGTGACGGCCGAGACGCTTCCCTTCGACCTGATCTTCCGACAGCGTGACTTTGATGATGTCTGCACCAGGCATGGCATTTCTCCTTGATAGAGCTTTCCAGGACCGAGGTGGATCAGTTTTGTTGCTGCCAAACGCCGCGCCAGCCAACGTTCAAGGGACGGTCGCCACGCGCGAAAAGGCTAGCGCCCCCGGAATACGAAAAGAAAGACTTAGAGCGCGCGCAAATAGGCCGGTCAGGGGTCTGGCTGTGCGGGATCGTTTTCGACTTGTCG
>DHJN01000110.1 GCA_002404345.1 Actinobacteria bacterium UBA4719
TCTAAGTTAACGCCATTGGGACTAGACCCGTCCCAGCACACCACCATCTACCTGGGCAACCCCGCAGTCGGTGGCCGAGGCCTCTACTACGGGATCATCACCGCACTGGGCGGGGTCCCTCGTTTTCACAAGTCCGCGCTGATCCCGCAAACCTCCGAGATGCTCGCCGCCGAGGAACACGAACGCGGCCGCACCGTCGTCCTGGTCCTGGACCTATGCCGACCCCGCAACTATGCCGACAGTCGGTGACGCCCTGGCCGATGCTCTCGTGAAACGGGTCCTTTCGGCAGTAGCGACCGCGCGGCTGTCGGCATAGTTCTGGGCTGTTCGCTGGATCCTCTGTATGTCCGGACACCGTGTCCGGGCGGGAGGAGGCCGTGATGGGAAAGGTTCGATGGGCCAGGGTTTCGGGGCCGTTGGCGCCGTACGCCGAGGAGTTCCGGATTGAGTTGCAGCGGCTGGGTTACACGCCGGCTTCGAGAGAATTCAAGGTCAACGAGATGTCACTCCTGAGCCGGTGGCTCGAAAGCAGAGGGCTCCGTGCCGGCGATGTCGCCACCGCGTCGGTGGAGGCGTTCTTGGCCGATTGTGGGTAGGCGTCCGCCGGGTGCCGACGTTGAGGGCGATGAAGCCTCTGTTGGATTGGCTGTTCACGCAGGGGGTGATCGGCAGCGAGCCGCCGGCTCCCCGCCAGCCGGTGGACGATCTGTTGGACGGCTACCGCCAGTGGATGGTCACGGAGCGAGGGTTAGCAGCCCGGACGGTCGGGCGCTACGCGGCTACGGCCAGGCGGTTTTTGGTCGGGCGGGTGGAGAACGCAGGCGTCGCGACAGGGACGGAAGGCCTGACCGGACAGGCGGTGACGGCATTCTTGTTGGCTGAAGCGTCACGAGGCCTCGCGCGCGGCTCGCTCCAAGGCCGGGTCGCCGAACTTCGTTCGTTGTTGAGGTTCTTGCACTCGAGGAGGCTGACGTGTTCGGCGTTGGCGGAGTCGGTACCGCCGATCCCTGGGTGGAAGGACACCGCGGTGCCCCCACGTCTGGCGGCCGCCTCGGTCAGGATCCTGGTCCACAGCTGCGACCGCGCCACGCCAACGGGGTTGCGCGACTTCGCGATGCTGCTGCTGCTTGCTCGCCTCGGGCTGAGGGCGGCGGAGGTCGCCGGGCTTGAGCTCGGCGATTTGGACTGGCGCGCCGGCGAGTTCGTGGTTCGCGGCAAGGCCCGGCGTGAGGACCGCATGCCGCTGCCCACAGACGTGGGAGCGGCCCTGAGCGCTTACCTCATACAGGCACGCCCTCGGGTTGAGTCCCGCACCGTGTTCTTGACCGTTGCTGCGCCACCGCGGCCGATGTTGCCGACGACCGTGAGCCAGATGGTGTGGCGCCAGTGCGCCCGGGCGGGGCTGCCGCCGGTGCGGGCCCACCGCCTTCGTCACGCCCTGGCCACCGACCTGCTCGATCACGGCGTCGCCCTGCCCAAGATCGCCCAGGTGCTCCGCCAACGTGATCTGGCCACGACCGCTATTTATGCCAAGGTGGACTACTCGGCGCTGCGGGAGCTCGCGCTGCCATGGCCGGCGGCGACCCGATGAGCCCCCTTGAAACTGCCTTGAGTGACTACCTTCAGTTGCGCCGGGGTCTGGGCCACCAACTCGACGACGCCGGTCGCCAACTCGCCCGGTTCGTTGTCTACCTCAACGAGATCGGCGCCGAGACGGTCACCATGGACGCCGTCTTGGGGTTCGTGTTCGATCCTGGCCTCAACCCGGTGAGCATCACTCCGTCAAGGCGGGCGACAGCGGTCCGCGGCTTCGCCCGCTACCTCGCCGGGATAGACGCTGCAACCGAGATCCCGCCCGCCGGACTGGTCTCCTACCGCGCCCGGCGCCGCACCCCACATCTGTTCTCCGATGACGACGTCGCGGCGGTGGTGCGGCACGCGCGAGCGTCCACGCCCTTCCCGTTCCGGGCCGAGACGCTGACCACGCTGATCGGGCTGTTGGTGGTAACCGGCATGCGAGTCGGCGAGGCCCTCCGTCTCGAAGTCGGCGACATCGACTGGGACAACGCAGTGATCCTCGTCCGGAACACCAAGTTCCACAAAGGTCGTGACGTGCCGGTGTCAGCCTCCACAATCGAGGCGCTGAATGCCTACGCTGCACATCGCGACCGGCCGCGGCAATCGGCACCGCGCCTGTTCGTGTCGTTGACCGGCACCCCGGTCATCTACACGAACTTTGGCACGACGTTCCGCGACGCGGTGACGGCGGCCGGCATCGGACACGATCCCGCGGTCCGACCGCGGATTCATGACCTTCGACATTCGTTTGCGGTGCGTACCCTGCTGGGCTGGCATCGGTCCGGGCTTGATGTCGAGGCGTTGCTCCCCCGGTTGTCGACCTACCTCGGCCACCGCGAGCCAAGGTTCACCTACTGCTATCTCACCGCCACCCCGGAACTGTTCGGATATGCCGCTGCCCGACTCGACGCCGCCGGGGCGGTGACGCCATGACCGCGCTCGGCCCGACACTGCAGGCGTTCTTCACCGACCGTTTGGTCCGGCAGCGTCAGGTCAGTCCGCGCACCATCGAGTCCTACAGGGACACCTTCCGGCTGCTGTTGTCCTTCGTGCAACAGACCACCGGCAAGGCACCGGCAGTGCTGGACTGGAACGACCTCGACGAGGCGGTGATCTCGGGCTTCCTGGACCACCTCGAAACCCATCGGGGCAACAGCGCGAGAACCCGCAACCTGCGCCTCACCGCGATCAGGTCCCTGTTTCGCTACGCGGCCCTACGCCATCCCGAACACGCCGCCATCATCGCGCGGGTCCTGTCGATCCCGGCCAAGCGCTTCGAGAAACGGCTCGTGAGTTTCCTCACCGCAACGGAAGCCAGCGCGCTGACCGACGCCCCCGACCGGGCCCGCTGGGAAGGCCGACGCGACCGGGCCATGCTCGTACTAGCCGTCCAGACTGGCTTGCGCGTCTCCGAACTCATCGGGCTCGACTGCGGCGATATCGTTCTCGGCACCGGGGCCCACGTCGACTGCATGGGCAAAGGACGCAAGCAGCGCGCCATCCCCCTGACGGGCCAGGCCCAGGCCATGCTCCGGGTGTGGTTGACAGAGCGGGCCGGCGCCCCGACCGACCCGCTGTTCCCGACCCGCACCGGCAGGCGGCTGAGCCGTGACGCCGTCGAGCGTCGGGTCGCCACCCACGCCGAGGCAGCCGCCCAGCACTGCCCGTCGCTGCGCACCAAGAATTTGCACCCCCACGTTCTGCGCCACAGTTGCGCCATGTCCCTGCAGCAGGCAGGGGTCGACAGAGCAGTAATCGCACTGTGGTTAGGCCACGCCGATCTCCGCTCAACCGATCCCTACGTCCACGCCGACCTCACCATCAAGGAGCGAGCCCTCGCGATGACCACGCCAAGCTCGGTCGGCCCGGCCGTTACAGGCCTCCGGACTCCCTCCTGGCCTTCCTCGAGGACCTGTAACTATGCCGACAGCCGCGCGGTCGCTACTGCCGAAAGGACCCGTTTCACGCGAGCATCGGCCAGGGCGTCACCGACTGTCGGCATAGTTGCGGGGTCGGCATAGGTCCAGCTATGCCGATGTCGGCATAGTTCGACGAAGCCCACCTCCTGGGCATCGACCAGCTCGAAGAGCTCCGCCTGTTGGCCAACGCCGACATGGACTCCCACTCACCATTCGCATGCCTACTGGTCGGCCAGCCCACCCTGCGCAGGCGGATCAAGCTCGGGACCTTCGCCGCGCTGGACCAACGGATCGCGTTGCCCGGGATGAGCGAGCCCGAAACCAAAAGCTCCTGACCCACCACCTCAAACTCGCCGGCCGCTCCGACACCTTGTTCTCCGACGACGCAGTCGCACTGATCCACCAAGTCAGCCGAGGAATCCCCCGAGCAGTCAACAACCTCGCCGCCCAAGCCCTCGTCGCAGCATTCGCGACCAACAAGACCATCGTCGACGAGTCCTCAGCAAGAGCAGCCGTCACCGAAGTCACGACAGAGTGACCACCAGCGCGACAGCATGACCATAACGGCCCCGCCGGAACCCCTCCGGCGGGGCCTTTCTTCACCTCAACACGTCCTCACCCACGGGGACGCCGCCATCATCAAATGACGCGACCGACAACAACCAGCCATCGCGGTTGCGAGCGGTTACAAAGACGACTGAACCGCATGTCAGCGCTGCAACGACACAGCACACCGCGACGACAGCGCCCGCGATCACGCCCGTCGGCCCCGAGGTGACCGACGCTGTACTGCGGGACGCCGCCAGCGTCGTGCGCATTCTCGGTAACGCCCCGTCCTGCAGCAGGACACAGGAAGGGTCAGGGTTCGTCGTCGCGCCACATCGGGTACTGACCAACGCCCACGTCGTGGCTGGGGTGAGGTGGCCGACAGTCCAGGCGGACGGGCGTGAACCCAGGCTCCCGGCCCGAGTGGTTTTGTTCGACCCCACCATCGACGTCGCCATCCTGGACGTGCCGGACCTGGCCGCTCGACCCCTGCCACTGTCGACCGCAGCTCAGCCGGCGGGCACCGGCGCCGAGGCTGCCGGCTACCCCCAGAACGGTCCTCTCACGTTGGCGCCCGCTGTGGTGAAGTCCACCATCGCCGCCGCGACACCGGCCCGGGGCACCCTCGGCCAGAGCACGCAGCAGATCTATCAGCTTGCTGCGATCATCAAGCCGGGCAACTCCGGAGGGCCCTTGATCACCCCCACCGGCAAGGTCATCGGAGTCGTGTTCGCCCGGTCCCCTCAGAACCCCACTGTCGGCTACGCCCGCAGAACAGGTGGCTCTCGCTGTCACAGATGCGGGCAGTCTCTCCCAGAAGGTAAGCACTGGCCGATGCTCCACCACCACATGAACCCGGGCCCACGTCGACCGCCACACGGCCGAAGGAAAGAGTCCGCGCGAGAGCGGTGAAGTCATTGGAGTGGTGTAACGGTTCGACGTGATCCTTCAGGGTGGGTTACGCGCTCAGGGCCGATGGCGGTGGTTTTCTCCTGGCTGTGGTCGGGGTTGTCGATGAGGTCGAGGCGGATTCGGGCCAGGATGTCGAGGCCGAGGTAGCGGCGCCCTTCAGCCCATTCGTCGTGTTGCTCGGCCAGGACGGCCCCGACCAGGCGGATCACACTGGTGCGGTCGGAGAAGATGCCCACGACGTCGGTGCGAGCGGATAAACGGCCGAAGTGGGGCCAGGTTAGGCGACCACAGTCACGGGGGCGCTCATCTCACCGGGTTCAGCCTGAGGCGATAGGCCCTGAAGATGTCGATCGCCTCCGTCCAGTCAACCCTGCCCTGGTCGCCCGTACCGTCGAGGCCGCCGGACGAGATGATCCCCCGTGCCTGCCTCGCGTTGGCGTTCCCGGTGGCCGCCCACACAGTGGCGCCGCTGTCGCCGCTGACCGAGCCCCAGCCGTGCACCACGTCCACGCCTTCCACGCCGTGTGAATAGTGGCCGGCTATGCGGAACCAGAGGTCCTGGTTGGTGACCTTGATCCCGCAGGGCGTGCTGTGCCCGAGCGAGGCAGACCTCGCCCCCGACTGGCAGACATAGTCACCAAGGTAGGAGTACCTGACGCTGGTCAGCGGAATCCACCGGCTGACGTCGCTCTCATCGGCATTGTTGCTGGCTCCCACCAAAAGCTCGCCATCCCACTCATAGTTGCGGGAGGTGACCGTGCCGACGTAGTTGCCCAGCAGCTTGTTGGACCAGCTCCACGTCGCGCCGGCTGCCGTATAGATGCGCTGCCCCACCGGGAAGCAGTGAGCGGCGGTAACCATGACCGAGCGACCGTCACTGATGCGCACGGCAGGCAGCCCGGTCGTGCAGTGCCCGCTTCCGTTAGTGATCACGTCGCCACCAATGAAGGGTGCTCTGTCGTGCCACTTGACAGTGTTCCACGCGGCGCTCTTGGTCAGACGCGGCGATCCCTTCGTATACGAACGCGCCACGCCGGCCGGCCTAGAGGTCTTGGGCGCGGCAGTTCTGGCAAAGTTCTTGCCTCCGCTGACCGACCCGGCCGCGAGATGGTGGCCCGCCGTCGTGCCAGCAGCCGCCGTACTGGCCGCCGTGACGGTTGAGTCGGTCTTGTCCGCCGCGACGGCGGCGGTGCTGGCCACCTCGATGGTGAATCCGGAACCATCCGGCGCCGCGGAGACGGCATACACCGCATACGGGTGCCGCGCAGCAAGGTAGACCTGCTCGGCCCTGTTCATGGCCGCCATGGTGTAGGTGGCCCTGTGCGACCGGATCAGGTTTGTGTTGATGGACGGATTCGCGGACCTGGCCGCCTGGATGAACCCGGCTGCCCGGCTCGTGTCTGTGAGGTAGAAATTCACCACGTCATGGTTGGCGTCAATTCCCACACTGGTGAAGACATCGGCGCCCCGCCCCCTGCCGACATCGCTGAGCGCCCCGGCAATCGCTCGCAACGGATTCAGCAGGGCGGCCTGCGCTGCCGGAGCCATCGCCCCGATCTGAGCATCGGTCAGCACTCTGCCGGAAGGGCCCCCTGCGGCCGCCGCCGGGGTTGAGAACGAGGCCGCAGAGGCAAGGGCCAAGACCGCCGTGGTCGTGCACACGGTGAATCCCGCCACCATGGATCTCTTCACATCACCCTCCGTGTGAAACGTGGGTCCTCGCCCTCGGGGAGCCCGCAGATGCGGCCGCGGCCTGCACAGCCCTGATACCGCACGCGATCATCGCGCCAGAGGTTCAAGCATTGCGCACCGTGAAGACCCCGCCGGGGAGGCTGTGCACGCGGCGTGTCCACCAGGCATCCCGCTGGGCGTGGAACGAACACCTGACACTCCTCGATCCGCCCCTGCGCAGGATGGCCCCCGAGTGCCCGGCCACTCCGGACGCTCGTCGCCGCAGTCCACAATGCCGCAGGGACTGTACAAATAACGGTGTA
>DHJN01000223.1:0-16993 GCA_002404345.1 Actinobacteria bacterium UBA4719
GCGTCCAGGGCCAGCTCGATGTCGGCTGCAGAGCCCTGCGCCGCCTCGGTGAACTGCTTGCCGGTGATCGGGGTGACGTTCTCAAAGTACTTGCCGGTGGTGGGGGGAACCCACTCCCCGCCGATCCAGTTCTCGTAGCGGGCCTTGAACTCGACCTTTGCACCTACTTGACCGGGTTGCGCGTAGACAGTCATGCACTGGCTCCTTTGGCAGATGAAGACGTCAGTCGTCTCTTGACCCCGACGATTAGACCTTCGAAGAGGTTAGACGTGCGTAGGTTGCAACCACGTTGCAACCGCCTCGGAGTGTTGCAACCGCCTCGGAGTCCAGACACCCGGGTGACTTCGTACCGGCTATCGCCTGGCTCAGAGCACCGTGGTTCCGTACATCTGCCCGAGCGGATCGGCGATGAGCTCTACGCGAGCACCATCGGGGTCGCGGAAGTACACCGAGGTGCCGCTCTCCTCCTGGTAGTCCACGCCGGCCTGGTCGAGGTTCGCCCGCAGCCGTGCCCACCGCTGCGGCTCGACGGAGATGGCGAGGTGGTGCAGCCCACCAAGCACCTCGGCATACGGACCGAGGTCGAGTCCGGGCAGGTCGAAGAACGCCAGCACGTTGCCGTTGCCGATGTCGAAGAAGAAGTGGTTGGACCCCTTGTAGTCGCGGTTCTCGAAGATCTCGGTCAGCGGGAACTCGAGCACCTCCTGGTAGAACCGGACGGTTCGTTCGACATCCGCGCACAGCAACGCGACGTGGTGCACGCCTCGCGCCGACGGGCCGGGCCGTTCGGTGGGGGAGCGCAGGTACGTGGTGCGGATCCGTGCACGTTCGGCCTCGATCGCGGCCAAATCGAGGTCTGCCATGTCGGCCTCCTGTTGTGCAGAAGAACAAGGGTTAGATGCGGAAGAACAGGTTGAGATAGCGCTGCGCGGCGAGTGGGTCGCCCCGGACGGTTCCGGCGTTGTAGCGGCCGAACACAGTGAGAACGAAGCTGGCCGGGTCGAACTCGATGACCGTCGGCAGGTCGCTGACGTCACCTGGCTGGAAGGCGAGGCCGTCCGCACTCAACCGCACCCGCGTGTCACCCGCGTTGGCACCGCTGGTGATCCGGATGCCAAGCTCGCCCGGTGCCGTGCCCTCAGGGATCGCGGCGAGCCCCTGCCAGAGCCCGAACATGAACGGCACCAGCAGGTCCGCCACCTCTGCGGAGAGCCCGTGCGCCAGCCCGGTGCCCTCCCGGATGTCCCAGGAGTGGACGCCGTAGTCCATGAGCTGGAAGGCCGGGTAGAAGAACGCCGGCAGTGGGCCCATGTAGAAGTGGGGCACGACGAACCCGGTCCAGTCGTCCGGTCCCAGCCCCTCGAGGATTCCGGCCATCTTGGCGAAGTCGGACTGGGCACGCTCCAACAGCTCTGTCTGCGGAACGGATCGGAAGGCCCTGGCCTGTGCGTCCGCCCTTGACGCCATGCCGGGCAGGCCGTATGCCGGGTCGACCTCGCCCTTGCCGCGCGCGGCGTCGAAGGCGACGAAGTACGACTCTGTCGTGTCAACCAGGTGCCCCACAAGATCTCGAACCTGCCAGTTCGTGCAGGCAGTCGGCCGCTCCCACGCCTCAGGCGGGCTGGCCAGTTCGAAGAATCCTTCGGCCTGCTCACGGACGACACGCAATATGGTGTCGCGCCCCTCATATGTCATGGCATTCCAACCGCTCATAGCTCCGCCTTCCTCGTGCTCTGGTCACAGGCTCTCGGCGGAGGTCACAAAGGTGAGCGGACGGCATACTTTGCAGTGCCGTTCACCCGCGCGTCGGGATGCTCGTTCGTCATGGATGCTCTTGCAGAAACGGTACTCCGCCGCGACGGGCGCGTCATCAGTCCTTGCCCAGTACGGCAACTGGTGGGTACTCGCGGGGTACAAGTCCCCACAACCCTCCGGTTCCGTCGGCACAGGTTCCCCCGTGCCACTCCCCACCCAGCCGAGGCCGGGGTAGGGGACGCGTCGCTTCAGGAGACCGGAGTCTCCAGCGCAGCTGCACCTAGAGGAGCTGGTGTCTGACGGCTGCTTGCTTCGCCGGCGTCGCTCACGCCGCAAGAACAAGATCCGCGCCCGTCGGCCCGGGCGGGATGCCCGAGCCGGCGGGGCGGGTGAGTCCGGCGCTGGCAAGAGCTGCCAGGTTCCGGGCTGCGTTCACATCACGGTCCAACCTCAGACCGCAGGCCGTGCAGGCGTACTCGCGCTCGGACAGGGGCAGCTTGGTCTTCACTGCGCCGCAGTCCGAGCACGTCTTGCTCGACGGGTAGAACCGGTCGGCTTTGACCACGGCCGCGCCGCGCTTGGCGGCCTGCCGGGTCAGGAGTTCGACGAACAGCCCGAACCCGTTGTCGGCGACGGACCGGCCGAACCGGAAGCCTCTCGTCCGGCGCGCCATCCCGCGCAGGCTGAGGGTCTCGACGCCGATGACACTGGCGTGTTCGGTGAGGGTGATGGCGAGGTGCTGCTGCCACGTCTCGCGCCGGGCGGCGACCCGGCCGTGCAGCTGCTGCACCCGGGCGAGGGCCTTCGCATGCCGAGCGGATCCTGGGGTGGTGCGCTTGTAAGCGCGTTGTGCGACCGCGAGGTCGCTCAGGGCACGGCGCAGGAACAGGGGAGCGTCGAGGTGGCCTACTTCGTCAGTCACGCCCGACAGCGGCTTGGCCAGGGTCGCGAAGTGCCGGCCCATGCCCGCATCCACCCCCATCGCTGCCGCGCGCGACTGGTCCGGATGCCGGGTCGGCTGGGTCTTGGCGGCCGGGAGGACCCGCATCCGCAAGGACGCCCACCAGTAGCCGCCCGAGAACGAGAAGGTGACCTCCTGGACCTGGCCGCGGCCGCCGGTGATCAGCTTGGCGGCCCGCCGGCCGCGGTTGTCCTTCACGACCGGAACACTGGCGAGCGCGGTGACTGCGGCGCTGCCGAGTTCGCGGCGGGTAGCCTTCGACAGCGGCAGCGCCAGCGCCCGGCCGCCGTCGGTGAGCCAGCCGGCGCCGGTCTCCTTGAACGTGACCGGCACCAGCCCGGCGCCGACTCCGCGCTTCTTGCGGAACCGGGGGAAGTGCGCCGCGCCCGTCTTCCACTTCGCGAGCCCGGCGGCCAGCTGATGGGCCTGCCGGTCCAGCACCAGGTACGGGACCTGCGCGTGCCAGGGCAGCCAGGTGTCCCGATTGGCGCGGAGCAGCTTTTCCAGCCCGAACTTATGCCACGACAGCCCGGGTGTGAGGTCCGCGTCCGGGATGTCGTAGGTCTTCTCGGCGGCCCGCTGCCCGAGGTTCGCCTTCACCTGGAACAGCAGAATGTTGTACGCGGCCCGGGCCGTGCCGCAGTACCCGCGAAGCAGCTCGACTTGCGCACCGGACGGGTTCAGGCGCAGCTTCACGACCTGGGTCACCCCTAGGTCGGAACTGATGCGCACCGTCACGCTGTGCACAGTGCCAGGTAGGTCGGACAGTGCACGGCGGCATCGTTGTACCCCGCGATACCCACCTGTTGCCGTACTGGGTCCTCGCGGGGGTGTAGCGGGATCCGAGGAGCGATACTGGGTCAATGCATATCGGGGTGTCCGAACGCAGTGGCTATGGAGCGGCGGACGTGCGCACCGGCGCGCGCTGGATGGTGGAGCGGGTCAGGGCCGCGCGCGATGCAGGGATGGAGTCGCTGTTCCTCGGCGAACACCACTCGACCGGGAGCACCTACTACCAGAATGCGCCGATGCTGGGCCGGCTCCTGGCCGAGTGGGGGACCGACCCGCTGGCGCGCTCTTCCTGCTGCCGATGTGGCACCCGGTCCTGCTGGCCGAACAGGTCGGCACCCTCGCCTCAATGACAACGGGCCGGTTCATCCTGCAGTGCGCCCTGGGGGGTGGCGACGACCAGTTCGGGGGCATGGGGGTCCCACTGCGCGGGCGGGTTGCCCGGTTCGAGTCGACCCTGGCGGTCCTGCGGCGTCTGCTCGCCGGCGAGGAGGTCACCACGGACGAGCCACTGCCCCTTCGGGCCGCCCGAGGTGGCCCGCTGCCGCCGGAGCCGGTTGACGTGTGGATCGGCGCCTCCGCACCGGGCGCCATCGACCGGGCAGCCCGACTCGGGGACGGCTGGATCGCCGCACCGGACCTGACCCCGGCGCAGGCGGCTCAGAAGATCGAGGAGTACCGCTCGAGCTGCGCCGCGCATGGCCGTCCCGTGGGCGTGACCGCCATCAGGCGGGACGTCCACCTCGGTGCCGACCGGGCCGACGCCTGGCGGGTCGCTGACCCGATCCTGTCCCACGGCTACCGAGGACTGCCTCGTGAGTCGCTCGTGGTCGGGGGAGCCGCGGAGGTCGGCCGGGCTTTCGCCGACCTCGGCGACCTCGGGTACAGCCATGTGCTGGTGCGCCACCTCGGTGCCGACCAACGCGACGTGTTGGCTTCTTATGAACGACTGGGGGACCTGCGTTCCGAGCTTGTCGGGTTGTAGCACCTCTCAGGCTCTTGGGCCTCATCTGGTGGGTGCGCCGTAGACCTCCAGCTCGCTCATGTCCATGAAGACACAGCCCGAGAGACCGCTGTCGGTGCACGTCGCCGTGAAGTCCCCGGGAACCTGTGGGTTGATCATCGTGAACCGCAGGAAGGTGACGGCGGATGCGGTGCCGGCAGCCGGCGTCAGCCGATTGAGACGGTGACGGTCCACGGCGCGAAAACTGCCCTGCTTGGCCACCCGCCAGGTCGCGGTCCCGAGGTGGAGTGACCTGGTCGTCTCGATCTTGTAGTCCTTGGTGGAGGCACTGCCGTCGTCGCCGCAGGTGTTGCCAGGGTCGACGGCTATCGCGCTGACGTCCACTGCCTGCGACAGCTTGACCACGACGAGCTTCGGCGTGATCGACATGCCGCCGGGGCCGTCGGAGAACTCTGCCGACGTGCTGCTCCAGCCGTTGCCGAGCGACTGGTCGATCGCCGCTGCTGGACCACAGCCGAACTCGGTGAAGTCCGGACCGGTGAACGCCGCGATGCCGGCGCCGCCGCCGCTGGCCGCCCAGTCACGACGCAGCCTGTAGCTGTGTGTGGTGAGAGCCGCCCGAACAGTGAGCGAGTCAACCTTGTCGTCGAAGCCGGCCTTGGTGGCCGAGACCTCGTGGTAGGTGCCGAAGAAGACGCCGGGGATCGTGTACTTGCCCGCCGAGTTGGTCGTGCCGGCGAGGTACTCGGTAAAGCCGGGAGCCGAGGCGTGACCACCGATGCCGACGACCGCCTCCGGCAGAGCCGCCCTGGTTGCGTCGTCGGTCAGTGTGCCTGTCACTGATCCTTTCGGGGCGTTCGGCAACGGCGCCATCGAGAAGTCCTCGAACGGCGTGCTGTCGTCACCGTTGAGGGCCGAGGCGAAGTAGCCCATGCCGCGAAAAGCGAAGACCTGCCAGATCGCGGTGTTGCGCTTGCCACCCTGGACCGCGTCGGCCGCCAGGATCGCGTTGCGCATGTCCAGGAATGACGGGTTGGCCGGTGACAGCTCCATCGCGCGAGTCACGAGCGACTCGGCCGCATCGGAGCCGATCTTGGTGCGCAGGTCCCACAGGGTCTCGCCCCAGATCTCGCCATCGGTGTGGACTTCCAGTCCGCCCACGATCTTGCCGAAGTCTCCGTAGGTGAAACCGCCGTGCTTGGCCGACACTCCCGGGCCTCGTGGCACACCCGGGCACTTTGGTGACGTGCTGGCGACGGCGCAGTCCAGTGGCTGGATACGGATCAGGTCCTTGCCGACGCCGACGTACTGACCGACCCGAAGGTCGCCGTCGGCTCTGGTGTCACGGACGAAGCCTTCCTTGGCCAGGAGGTCCATGGCGTACCAGTCGCTCCACGCCTCACCCATCGAGCCGGCCTGGACGTCGCCGAGGGTGGAGTTGCCGTTGGCGTCGACGACCAGGCGGTTGGACAGGCCGTGGGTGTACTCGTGGAAAAGGGTAGGTGCAACCCAGCCATGGCGGAGTCGTCGAGTCCGAAGACCGCACGGTTGGCACGGACGTAGGACATCGCGATGTCGCTGGGCTTGGCGCGCGACGGGCCAGTCAGGAAGCCGTTAGCGCGGGCGATCTGGCGCGGCGACCCGGTCAGCGGGTCGATCGTGACCAGACCCTGTACGCCGAGGGACTTCTTCATGGCCAAGACGGCGGTGGCGGGCTTGGCTGCCTCTTGGGCTGCGCGGGACTGCAGGACCTCACCTGCTCGTCCGTCGCGACGGGAGTCGAAGTGCCCACGGTGAACCAGGTCTCTGGCGTTGCCGACGTCCGTGCTCGACCTGCCCGAACTGCCCGAACTGCCCGGCTGGACTCCCGGCGCAGCCACGGCGCCGCTTTTCGCCATTGTCACCATTGTCGCCATCAGGATGATCGTGGCTACCCCCGCGAGCGCGGCGACCGACTTGTGATTTCGTGGCATTTTCATGACCTCTGAGAGCACGGCGAAGGCGCGCTCCATCGGCGCAGCTTGGTCGAAAGTACTGGCACGTCGCAGCGGTGGGTAGAGACTTTACGGACTCCATACCAAAGGAACCGGTCCGGCTTCGGATGTACGCCGCGCCCGCCCGGATCTCCGGCTCGGCGAGGACGAAAACGTCAGTCTCGAGTGGTCAGATGCAGGGCGAAGCCACGGATATGGGCCTCCAGTCGGTCGGCGGCCTGCTTGGCCTGACCGGCTTCGACAGCCGTGAAGATCGCGTGGTGGTCGGCTCGCAGGCCGTCACGGACGCCGGGCCAGCCCCGCTCACCGGTCTCTGGCATCGCGGAGAGGCTGGCGAGGATCGGCGTCCGCACCGACTCGCGGATTGCGCGGGTCACATCGGACATCAGGCGGTTGCCGCCAGCGTCGGCGAGCGCCACGTGGAAGTCCGTATCGCGCTGGTTGAACGTCTCCCGGTCGACCTCTGGCTCGTCCATGGCCAGGAGGGCTGCTCGCATGCGCGCAAGGTCCTGCGGTCGGGCGTTGCGGCAGGCCAGGACCACGCTTGATCTCTCGAGCGACACCCGCGTCTCGACGACGTCCTCGAGCGGGAAGGACCCCAGGGCCACATGCAGCCGCAGGAGGCGAGCCAAGGCGTCCCGGGGGACCCGATCGATGGTCGTGCCGGAGTCGGGACCCTTGCCCACCTGTGACCGGACGGCCCCCTGCGCCTCAAGGATGCGCAGCGCCTCCCGCACGGCTGGCCGGCTCACACCGAGCATCTGGGCAAGCTCTCGCTCGGGTGGCAGTCGCTGGCCCGCGCGCAGGGCGCCGCTGACGATCTGGGTCTCGATCCGATCCAGCACCAGCTCGTAGGTCCGAACGCGCGACACCGGCTGCCACTCGTCGGTCCGGCTGCTGCGCACTGGATCAGGGGCAGCAGGGTCGGTCAGCCTCCTGGTCAGATCGGCCATGTCACTCCCAAGGTCCGTGCCGCTTCAACTTCGGGGTCACGCCAACATCCAGGTCGCGTGAAACCTCCACACGAAGTCTGTCGCCGAAAACCCTCGACAGTTGTGAAATGTACCACTAAGGTCAACCCAAGGATTTGGTAAGACCACATGATTGGAGTACCGATGATCTTTGCATATCAGCCGGATACCAGCGCGTTGGGCGGCAGCCTCCTAGCGACGGCGCTCGTGTCCATGCTCCCTCTGGCCACGGTGTTCGTGCTGTTGGGGCTGTTAAGGGTGAAGGCACATCTCGCGGGGCTCGCCGGGCTCGCCGTCGCGATGGTGGTTGCTGTCGCAGCGTTCGGTATGCCGGTCGGTGACGCGTTGCTGTCGGCCTCCGAGGGGGCCGTGTTCGGCCTGCTGCCGATCATGTGGATCGTCCTGACGGCCATCTGGCTGTACCAGATCACGGTGCTGAGCGGGCGGTTCGAGGATCTGCGCACGGCGTTCAATCTCATCTCCGACGACCCGCGGATCCAGGCCATCATCGTCGCCTTCTGCTTCGGGGGGCTGCTCGAGGCGCTGGCCGGGTTCGGCGCACCGGTGGCCATCACCGGCGTGATGCTGGTAGCGCTGGGCTTCCCCGCGATACGGGCGGCCACGGTCGTCCTGCTCGCCAACACCGCTCCGGTGGCGTTCGGTGCCATTGCGATTCCGATCCTCACCGCAGGCACGCTCACAGGGATCGACTACAACGAGATCGGTGCCATCGTCGGCCGGCAGACTCCGCTGCTGGCGTCGCTCGTCCCGCTGCTCCTGGTCTTCCTCGTCGACGGCCGCCGAGGGATTCGCCAGATCTGGCCCGCGGCCCTGGTCACCGGCGCGGCCTTTGGAGTCGCTCAGTTCGTCAGCAGCAACTTCCTGTCTGTCGAGCTGACCGACATCATCGCCTCACTGGTGGCCCTCGCCGCCCTGGTGGCCTTCTTGCGGATCTGGGCGCCGACCGGTAGCCAGGATGCGCGAGCGGACCTGATCGCACTGGCCACCGCGGGCCCGGAGCCGAGCGGCGGTATACCGCCGCTCGGCGGGAAGGTTGCCACAGCCACCACGAACAGCGCGACCACCACCAACGGCCAGACCAGCGGGACCCGCCAGACCATGGCCACCGCCACGTTGCCCGCACCCACGTCCCTGCCGGTAACCACCTTGAGCCCGGCGCGCAGGGCGATGGCTTTTCTGCCCTACATCCTGGTGATTGTCGTCTTCTCCGTCGCCAAGCTGGCGGCCCCGGTCAAGCAGTTCCTGGTCGGCACGGGTGTGAAGGGAGACATCGGCACCGACATCAAGATTCACTGGCCCGGCATCGACGGTGCGGTCCTCAACCTGGCCGGCAAGCCGGCGGCCGCGACGGTCTACACCCTGTCCTGGCTGTCCTCTCCGGGCACTTTGCTGTTGTTCAGCGGTGTCATCATCGCGCTGATCTACAAGGTCCGTCCTGTTGACGCGACCAAGGAGTTCGGCGCTACCGTCTACAAGATGCGCTTCGCCATCCTCACCGTCGCAAGTGTCCTGGCCCTGGCCTTTGTGATGAACTTGTCGGGTCAGACGATCACCATCGGCCAGTGGCTCGCGGCGGGCACCGGCGGACTCTTCGCCTTCCTCTCACCGATCCTCGGCTGGCTCGGCACAGCGGTCACCGGTTCGGACACCAGCTCGAATGCCTTGTTCGCCACCCTGCAGCAGTCGGCGGCCACAAAGGCCGGGATCGACCCCACGCTTCTGGTCGCGGCCAACACCTCTGGAGGTGTCCTCGGAAAGATGATCAGTCCGCAGAACCTGACGATCGCCGCCACGGCCGTCGGCCTGGCCGGCAAGGAGTCGGACATCTTCCGCGCGGTGGCCAAGTGGAGCTTCGGTCTGCTGCTGGGCCTGTGTCTTCTGGTCTACCTGCAGTCGACGGTGTTGTCGTGGATGCTGCCCTGATGAAGGTGGCCCTGTTCGTGACGTGTCTGAACGACACTGCGTTCCCCGGAACCGGTCAGGCGGTCGTTCGACTGCTGCGCCGGCTCGGGGTGGACGTCGACTTCCCGAGCGCCCAGACCTGCTGCGGCCAGATGCACGTCAACTCCGGGTACGTCCCCGAGGCGATCCCGGTCGTCCGAACGTTCGTCGACGCCTTCAAAGGCTATGACGCCGTGGTCACCCCGTCGGGCTCCTGTGCGGCGTCGGTACGCCACCAGCACAAGATCGTGGCGCAACGTTCGGGCGACCCCGCACTGGTGCGTGGAGTCGAGGCGCTCTCACCACGCGTCTACGAGCTCAGCGAGTTTCTGGTCGACGTGCTCGGCGTCGTGAACGTGGGTGCCTACTTCCCGCATCGAGTCACCCTGCACCCCACCTGCCACTCAAGTCGGCTGCTGGGAGTGGGGGACCGACCCGAACGGCTCCTTCGTGCGGTGCGCGGGATCACCTTGGTTGAGCTGCCGCAGGCAGAAGAGTGCTGCGGGTTCGGTGGCACGTTCGCGTTGAAGAACTCCGACGTGTCGGTGGCGATGGGCTCGGACAAGGCCCGTCACGTTCGCGAGAGCGGTGCCGAGGTGCTCGTCGCGGGAGACAACTCCTGTCTCATGCACATCGGCGGCCTGCTGACCCGCGAACGGGCGGGGATCCGCGTCATGCACCTTGCCGAGGTCCTTGCCGCTACGGAGGCGGTCGAATGAACAAGCCGGCAACGAGCAACACTGCAACCTTCCTGGGTATGCCGCCCTTCCCGGTCGCGGCCCGGGAGGCACTGGCGAACAGCCAGCTGCGCCGCAACCTGCGCCACGCGACGCACACCATCCGCTCGAAACGCGCGCGCGTCGTCGAAGAGCTCGACGACTGGGAGCAGCTGCGGCTGGCCGGCGCTGCCATCAAGGACGACGTGCTGGGCAATCTGGGTGGCTACCTCGAGCAGCTGGAGGAGTCGCTGACCCGAGCCGGAGCCACCGTGCACTGGGCCCGGGACGCCGCGGAGGCCAACCAGGTCGTCATCGACATCGCTCGCAGCCACAAGGTTGATGAGGTGGTCAAGGTCAAGTCGATGGTGACCGGCGAGATCGAGCTGAACGCGGCGCTCGAAGCGGCTGGGATCTCCGCCTGGGAGACCGACCTGGCCGAGCTGATAGTTCAGCTCGGCAACGACCTGCCCAGCCACATCCTGGTGCCGGCAATCCACCGAAACCGCTCCGAGGTGCGAGACATCTTCCTCCGCGAGATGGGCAAGGTCGGCAGGCCGGCCGAGGCCGACCTGACCGACGAGCCGGCGCAGCTGGCCGGGGCGGCCCGTCGGCACCTTCGGGAGAAGTTCCTGCGGGCCAAGGTCGCCGTGTCCGGCGCCAACTTCGCGGTCGCGGACACCGGCACCCTGGTCGTCGTGGAGAGCGAGGGCAACGGGCGGATGTGCCTCACACTGCCCGAGGTCCTCATCTCCGTGGTGGGGATCGAGAAGGTCGTGCCGACCTGGACCGACCTCGAGGTCTTCCTCCAGCTGCTGCCACGCTCGTCGACCGGCGAGCGGATGAACCCCTATACCTCGACCTGGACCGGGGTCACGCCAGGCGACGGACCACAGGAGGTGCACGTCGTCCTGCTCGACAACGGTCGCACCAAAGTGCTGGCCGACGAGGTTGGCCGCCAGGCGCTTCGCTGCATCCGGTGCTCAGCCTGCCTCAACGTCTGTCCGGTCTATGAGCGGGTCGGTGGGCACGCATACGGCTCGATCTATCCCGGCCCGATCGGAGCGATCCTGACGCCGATGCTGCGTGGCGTCGGCACGGACGAGGCGACCGACGCACTGCCCTTCGCGTCCAGCCTGTGCGGTGCCTGCTACGAGGTGTGCCCGGTGCTCATCGACATCCCCGAGGTGCTGGTCCACCTGCGAGGCAAGGTCGTGGACTCCCATCGAGGAGGAGTCCCAGGAGCGTTGCAGGCCGCGATGACCGGAGCATCGTGGACGCTGCGGCGCAGCAGCCGGCTCGCGCTGGCGCAGAGGTTCGCCGGGCTTTCGGGCCGGGTGCTCGGTCGGCGCGGCCTGATCGGTCGGATGCCCCCGCCGCTGAGTCGCTGGACCGATGCCAGAGACGCCCCCGCACCGTCGCGCGAGTCATTTCGTGCCTGGTGGGCGCGCACCGACGGCGGGCGCTCCGGTGCCGGGTCCACTGCTGCCGGGTCCACTGCTGCCGGGTCACCTTCGGATACCACTGACGAAGGAGGGGAGCCCCGATGAAGGCCCGCGAGGAGATTCTGCGCCGGGTACGCTCCGCGCTTGTCGCAGACCGGCAGGGTCGGTCGAGCGACGCGGGCGGCGACCAGGGGAAAAAAGATCAGGGAACAAGCCGGGGCTATGCCCACACCCGTGATCTGCCTGACCGGCTCGCCCTATTCGTGGAGCGCGTCGAGGACTACCAGGCCAGCGTGATCCGCACCCGCCCCGACGACGTCGCGGCGGCCGTCGCCAAGAGTCTCGTCGGTGCGCGCAGAGTGGTCGTCCCACGCGGTTTCAACCCGTCGTGGGTTCCGCAGGGACTCGACATCGTCCTGGACGAACCGGCGTTGCGCGCCGACGAGCTCGACGCGGTCGAAGCCGTGGTCACCAGCGCGGTGGTTGGCATCGCGGTGACCGGCACGATCGTGCTTGACCACACCGCAGGTCAGGGCCGGCGGGCGCTGACCCTGGTGCCGGACGTGCATGTGTGCGTCGTCACCGCGGACCAGGTCGTCGGCGACGTCCCGGAGGCCGTCGCCAGGCTGAGCTCATCGGTAAACGCCGGGCAGCCCCTCACCTGGATCAGCGGTCCCAGTGCGACCAGCGATATCGAGCTCGATCGGGTCGAAGGCGTGCACGGCCCGCGGACCCTGCGCGTCGTGCTGGTCGGGTAAACCCCAGGGTGCTCGCGGCGCATCACCGGGCGTCCGATCGAAGTCAGGCTCTCGGCTTTCGTACCCCGCAAAGGGGTTGTGATTGTCGGTAGGACCGGTATGTTCTTCGGGTCATGGGTACTCCAACCGGTGTGACTGTCTCACCCCTGCCGGACCCGCCTTCGACCGCGCTGCGCGACCGCGAGCAGGCCGAGGGCTATGTGGCCATGGTCTGTTTCAAGCATGGACCTCCTCGGCTGCACGGGCTTGAGCTCGAGTGGACCGTCCACCACCGCGCCGATCCCAGCCGCCCTCTGGACGCAAGCCAGCTGAGTCGTGCTCTTGGACCGTACTCACCGCAAACGATCAATCCCCACAATGCCCAGCTTCATCTGCCCGCAGGCTGCCTGGTCACGGTAGAGCCCGGCGGTCAGGTCGAGATCTCGACGCCACCGTCCGACTCTGCCGCCGACCTGGTCTCAGTTGCCACCGCTGACGCAGCGACCCTCGCGGATCTCCTCGACAAGAGCGGCCTCGTGCTCGGCCGCCACGGCGCCGACCCGCACCGTCCCCCGACCCGGTTGTTGCAGGTCCCTCGATACGAAGCCATGCAGGCCGCGTTCGACCTCATCGGTCCGCAGGGTGCGCAGATGATGTGCAGCACCGCGTCGATCCAGGTCTGTCTCGATGCCGGCGAAGCCGACCAGGTCATCACGCGGTGGCGGGCAGCCCACGCTGTGGGCCCGGCGCTGGTGGCGCTGTTCGCCAACTCACCCGACCTGGACGGACGTCATACCGGTTGGGCCTCCTCACGTCTGAGGGCGACCCTGGGCACCTGTCCACCGTTCACCCTGCCGCCCGAGCCCACCGATGACCCGGCCCACCAGTGGGCGCGGATGGCGATGGATGCCCCCGTGATCTGTGTCCGCGGCGACGGGCCTTCCTGGGCCGCACCGCCAGGACTGACCTTCTCCGCCTGGATCGCCGAGCCCGCCGCGGTCGGTCGGTACCCGACACTCGACGACCTCGACTACCACCTGAGCACGCTCTTTCCGCCGGTGCGTCCCAAGGGTTACCTCGAGATCCGCTACCTCGACATGCAGGCCGGTGCCCAGTGGGTCACGCCCTTTGCCCTCCTGGCTGCCTTGATGGCGCGACCATCCACCATCGAGGCAGTGCTGGGTCTGACCGAAGCCTCAGCGGGCCGGTGGTTCGAGGCCGCTCGCCACGGCCTCTCCGACCCGGTGCTGCGAGAGGCCGCGGGCAAGGTCGTCCAGCTCGGCGCCGACTCCCTGGACCAGCTGGACCTCACCGCAGCCCAGCAGGCGCGGGTGCTCCACGACCTCGAGCTCCGCGTCGAGACGATTGCGACGAGCCAGAGGCGATCGGCATGACGACGAGCCCGCCGGTTCCCGACCTCACCCCCGAGCACTGGCGCTCCCGCGTCGCGGAGGTGCTCACCCGAGCACGGGACCGCAGCGGCCTCCTGACCGACGCCGTCGACGACGACGACCTGGTGCGCCAGCACTCGCCCCTGATGTCGCCCCTGGTCTGGGATCTTGCCCACGTCGGCAACCAGGAGGAGCTGTGGCTGGTCCGCGATGTCGGTGGCCTTGCGCCCGTGCGCCAGGACATCGATGAGCTGTATGACGCGTTCAGGCATGCGCGCGCCGACCGGCCTTCCCTTCCCCTGCTCGGTCCGCCGGAGGCCCGCAGCTATGTGCGCGAGGTTCGCGACAAGGTTCTCGACGTCCTGGCGCACAGCCCTCTGGAGGGCCGGCCGCTGCTAGAAAATGCGTTCGCGTTCGGCATGGTGGCCCAGCACGAGCAGCAGCACGACGAGACGATGTTGGCCACCCACCAGCTGCGCGCCAGTGCCGCAGTACTGGCTGCCCCGCCGCCACCGCCGGGTATGAGCCTTCCTGCCGCCGAGGTTCTGGTGCCCGGCGGGCCATTCACGATGGGCACCTCCACCGAGCCATGGGCCCTGGACAACGAGCGCCCGGCCCACGTGGTGGACGTGGCCCCCTTCTTCATCGACGCCGCGGCCGTGACCAACGGTGCCTACCTGGCCTTCATCGACGGCGGCGGCTACGACGAGCCGCGGTGGTGGAGTGCCCAGGGCTGGGCCCATCGCCATCGCGTGGCCGGCCTGACCGCTCCCCAGTTCTGGGAACGGGTGGGTGACACGTGGTGGCGGCGGCGGTTCGGCATACGTGAGCAGGTGCCACCACAGGAGCCGGTGATGCACGTGTCCTTCCACGAGGCGCAGGCGTACGCCGCCTGGGCGGGCAGACGACTGCCCACGGAGGCCGAGTGGGAGAAGGCTGCGCGGTGGGACCCGGCCACCGGCCGGTCCCGGCGATACCCGTGGGGTGACGAGGACCCAGGGCCGGAGCACGCGAACCTCGGTCAGCGCCACCTACGTCCTGCGGAGGCCGGCGCCTACCCCCGGGGAGCCTCACCACTGGGCGTTCACCAGCTCATTGGTGACGTCTGGGAGTGGACCTCGAGCGACTTCCACGGTTATCCGGGCTTCAGCGCCTTCCCGTATCCCGAGTACTCCCTGGTCTTCTTCGGCTCCGACTACAAGGTACTGCGAGGTGGGTCGTTCGGCTCGGACGCCGTGGCTGTGCGGGGCACGTTCCGCAACTGGGACTACCCGATCCGGCGACAGATCTTCGCCGGCTTCCGCTGCGCTCGCGACCCTGCACCGGGGGAGGCCGGCTGAGGCATGTGTCGTCACCTGGCCTACCTCGGCCCACCCGTCACGCTGGCGGATCTTGTGCTGCACCAACCACATTCGCTTCTGCGACAGTCATTTGCGCCCACGGACATGCGTGGTGGGGCCACCGTCAACGCCGACGGTTTCGGCATCGGCTGGCTCGTCGGCGATCCGGGCGACCCCGGCGACTTCGGCCGGCCAGGCCTCGCTCGTCGTTACCGGCGCGACGTTCCGATGTGGTCCGATGCCTCCCTGCCGGACCTGGCGGCGTCGGTCTCCTCGGGCGCGATCCTGGCCGCGGTGCGCAGCGCCACGGCGGGCATGCCCGTGACCGAGTCCGCCTGCGCACCCTTCGTCGAGGGGGCCGCGATGTTCAGCCACAACGGCGTGATCGACGGATGGCCCGACTCTGTCGCTCCGCTTGCCGAAGCGCTCCCGGCGGCGGTCCTGATGACGCTGGATGCGCCCACGGACTCCGCCTTCCTGTGGGCCCTGGTGCGAGCGCACCTGCGGCAGGGACGCTCGGCTGCCTCGGCACTGACCGGCGTCGTCGGTGACGTGATGGCCCTGGCGCCCGGCTCCAGGCTCAACCTGCTCCTGCATGACGGCCTGCACATCGCTGCCACCACCGTCGGTCATGCCCTGTGGATCCGCGACGGCGAGGGCAGCATCACCGTCAGCTCCGAGCCCCTGGACCCAGACGACAAGGATTGGCAGCCGGTGCCGGACCTCAGCCTGCTCGAGGCGACGGCCACTCACCACTCGATCCACAGCCTCGAGAACCGTCACCTCGACATTCACCACCTCGACATTCAGTACCTCGACCAAGGATGGCTATGACCTCGCCCGTAGTGGACATCTACCTGACCGCCGACCACGCGGAGATCTCGCTGCGGGAGGACGCCCGCCTGGGGCTGACCAGCAGCCCCAAGTGGCTCCCGTCGAAGTGGTTCTACGACGCACGGGGCAGCGAGCTGTTCGAGGAGATCACCCGACTTCCGGAGTACTACCCCACCCGGGCAGAACGCTCGATCCTGGTCACCCACGCCGGGGACATCGCCCGACGTACCGGCGCTCACACGCTGGTGGAGCTCGGGTCCGGCTCCTCCGAGAAGACCCGCCTCCTGCTCGGTGCCATGCGCGCGGAGGGCACGCTGCGCGAGTACGTGCCCCTCGACGTCTCCGAGACCGCGCTGCGTGATGCGATCGCCGGGATGCACGAGGGCTTTCCGATGCTCGCGATCCATGCGGTCGTCGGAGACTTCACCAAACACCTGGACCGCATCCCCGGCCAGGCCCCACGGATGGTCGCCTTCCTCGGCGGCACGATCGGCAACCTTTTTCCGGACGAGCGCGCCACCTTCCTGAGCGAGCTGCACGAGACCCTCGCCCCGGGTGACTGGCTGCTGCTCGGCACCGACCTGGTGAAGGACCCCGGCGTCCTGGTCCCGGCGTATGACGATGCGGCCGGCATCACCGCGGAGTTCAACCGCAACGTCCTTGCCGTCCTCAACCGGGAGCTGGGCGGAGACTTCGATATCGAGAACTATGAGCACGTCGCCCTCTGGGACTCCGAGAACGAGTGGATAGAGATGAGGCTTCGGAGCACCGCCGCCGCAAAGGTAACCCTTTCGGAACTTGCCCTCGACATCGTCTTAGAAGCGGGTGAGGAGATCCGGACGGAGATCTCGGCCAAGTTCCGCAGGAAGGGTGTCGAACGCGAGCTGGCCACCGCCGGTTTCGGTCTGGACTCCTGGTGGACGGACCCCGAAGGACGGTTCGCCCTCTCGCTGGCTCGAGCTCGTTGAGCGCCGCCTGCCGCTCACACAGGCTTGTGGTGCTCTCGCACAGGTGCTAGGCCTTGCGGGTGAGCAGAATCACGGCTCGACGACGAGTGACCCGCATGACGGTTGGCGATTGCCCAGTCACCCAGGAAGATGTGTTGGCGGTTGAAGAGCCGCTCGAGATTCGCGT
>DHJN01000223.1:17064-47361 GCA_002404345.1 Actinobacteria bacterium UBA4719
GCGATACTGCGCCGGCGCCACCGACGACGGCCTGAACGCCTACAACGTTCTGGATGTCGGCCTGGCGCCCGGAGTCGCGCCGCCCGACCGTAGCTTGGAACGCTCGTTCTACACGACCAGCTCGTGCGGACTGTGTGGCATGGCGAGCATCGATATGGTGCGCACCCGGTCGGCCTTTGACGTGCGAGATGACGCGCTGCGAGTGGACGCGGGGGTCCTCACCACATTTCCTCAGATGCTGCGTGCGGGACAAACCGTGTTCGAGAAGACTGGCGGGCTGCACGCAGCAGCGCTGTTCGATGGCGTCACCGGAAAGATGCTCGTGCTCCGAGAGGATGTTGGGCGTCACAACGCGGTGGACAAGGTCGTCGGCTGGGCGCTGAGGCAGGACCGGTTGCCGGTCCGGGGCACAGTCCTGATGGTGTCTGGTCGGGCCAGTTTCGAATTGACCCAGAAGGCCATGATGGCCGGCATTCCGGTACTGGCAGCCGTTTCGGCGCCCTCCTCCCTGGCCGCAGAGATGGCCACAGAGGTGGGGATGACTCTGGTCGGCTTCCTGCGTGGAAGCTCGATGGTGATCTATGCCGGCCACGAGCGCGTCGTCGGAACACAGGTAAGGGTGAGCGAAGGCAGTGCAGTGTGAGAGGCAGTGCAGTGTGAGAGGTAGCCCAGCATGACGACCAAGCCCCCGGTGGATGACGTCACCGACGACCACATCGAGGTTGGCAAGCCACGCACGTGGGCCGCTGGCGTGCCGGGTATCACCCACTCGATGGGGCCAGCCCTCACGCAGATGGGCGTGCGCAGAAGCCTGAAGACGCTGACGGCGATGAACCAGAAGGACGGCTTCGACTGCATGAGCTGTGCCTGGCCGGATCCGGACCATCGCACGACGCTCTCGTTCTGCGAGAACGGTGCCAAGGCGCTCACCTGGGAGGCCACACCGGTCAAGGTTCCGTCGAGCTTCTGGGCAGAGCACTCGATCGCAGACCTGCTCACGAAGTCGGGGTACTGGCTGGGCATGCAGGGTCGTCTCATCGAGCCGGTCCATAAGCCAGCGGGAAAGGACCACTACCAGCCGATCAGCTGGGATGACGCGTTCTTGATCATCGCCGAGAAGCTCAAGGGTCTGGATTCGCCGGACCAGGCGGCTTTCTACACCAGTGGCCGTACTGCCAACGAGACCGCCTTCATCTATCAGCTGTTCGTGCGCGCGTTCGGCACCAACAACCTGCCCGACTGCTCCAACATGTGCCATGAGTCGACCGGCTACGCCATGGGCCAGACGATCGGCATCGGCAAGAGCACCGTCAGCTACGGCGACTTCGCCAAGGCCGACCTGGTCATCATCATGGGTCAGAATCCGGGCAGCAACCATCCGCGCATGCTCACCGCGCTGGAAGAGGCCAAGGAGGCCGGTGCGGACATCGTCGCCATCAACCCACTGCCGGAGGCGGGCCTCATCCGCTACAAGAACCCGCAGCGTGTGAAGGGGATCCTGGGCAAGGGCACCGCACTGGCCGACCAGTACCTGCAAATCCGTCTCGGTGGTGACATGGCGCTCATGCAGGCCATCTCAAGGCGGGTACTCGATGCCGAAACCGCCCACCCCGGGACGGTGCTCGATCATCAGTTTCTCAAGGAGCACTGTCATGGGCTGGAGGAGCTCACGGCCCATCTCGCGCGCCTTGACGAGCGAGCCGTGCTGGCGGCTACCGGCCTGCGCGCCGAGGAGATCGACGAGCTCGCCGCTCGATACCTGAAGGCGGACAAGGTCATCATCACCTGGGCGATGGGGCTCACGCAGCACAAGAAAGCTGTTCCGACGATCAAGGAGATCATCAACCTGCTCCTGCTGCGCGGCAACATCGGCAAGCCCGGCGCTGGCGCCTCTCCCATTCGCGGGCACAGCAACGTGCAAGGTGACCGCACCATGGGGATCTGGGAGAAGATGCCGCCCGCGTTCCTGGACGCCATCGAGAAGGAGTTCGGGTTCGCCCCGCCGCGCGAAGACGGTGTCGACAGCGTCGCTGCGATCCGCAGCATGCGGGACCGGCACCTCAAAGTCTGGATTGCCCTTGGCGGCAATCTGGCGGCGGCGATTTCCGACACTGCAATCGCCGAGGCCGCACTGAGAAGCACCGAGATGACCGTTCAGATCTCCACCAAGCTTAATCGGTCGCATGTCATCGTCGGCGACGAAGCACTGATCCTGCCTACGATGGGCCGAAGCGAGATCGATATGCAGGCCTCCGGACCGCAGTTTGTGTCGGTCGAGGACTCGGTGTGTGCCGTCCACTCATCCAGGGGCCGGATCGATCCGGTCTCGCCGAGTCTCCTCTCCGAGGTGTCCATCGTCACCCGACTCGCGCGTGCGGTCCTCGGTGACAGGGTGGCGGTCGACTGGGCCGGTTTCGAGGGCAACTACGACCTCATCCGCGAGCACATCTCGCACGTCGTCAAGGGCTGTGCGAACTACAACCAGCTGATCCGCCAGGAAGGTGGTTTCATCCTCCCGCACGGGCCGCGTGACTCCCGCACGTTCCCGACGCCGAGCGGCAAGGCCATGCTCACGGTGAACCAGCTGGAGCACATTGACTGCCCGCCCGGACGTCTGCTCCTGCAGAGCATGCGGTCGCACGACCAGTTCAACACGACGATCTACAGCCTCAACGACCGTTATCGCGGTGTGAAGAAGGGCCGTCGCGTCGTGTTCGTCAACCCCGATGATCTCGCCGAGCTGGACATTGCCGATGGCGACTTCGTCGACATCTACAATGAATGGCACGATGACACAGATCGCTCTGTGAAGAACTTCCGTGTGATCGCCTACCCGACCGCGCGAGGTTGCGCGGCGGCGTACTTCCCGGAGGCGAACCCTCTCGTCCCGCTGGAAAGTGTGGCGGAAGGAAGCAACACCCCGGCCTCGAAGTCGGTTGTGGTGCGGCTGGAGCCGTCCCAGTAGCTAGGGACAAGAGCCCGAGGCGCTGCGCATACGCTGGGCTTGCACAGTCACGCTCATGCCAACGTACATCCTGTCGATGAGCCGCCATACCGAGTTATTTCCTGAAGGGACCTGTCAGTGACTACAACTGATCTTCGCCCAGTCGATCCGGGCAACCTTTCCTCGACCACCGAGCACATCGAGCTGGCCGAGTCGGTCATGGCGCACAACTATCACCCGCTGCCCGTGGTGATCGCCGAAGCCCATGGTGCGTGGGTGACCGACGTGGAGGGGCGACGCTACCTGGACGCACTGGCCGGCTACTCCGCGCTGAACTTCGGCCACGGCCACCCGGACCTGGTGGCCGCCGCTGCGGATCAGCTCGTGCGGGCGACGTTGACCAGCCGGGCGTTTCACAACGACCGGCTCGGACCGTTCTGCCGTGACCTGGCCGCGCTGGCCGGCATGGATCTGGTGCTGCCGATGAACACCGGCGCCGAGGCCGTCGAGACGGCGATCAAGGTCGCCCGCAAGTGGGGGTACGAGGTCAAGGGGGTCCCTGATGACCAGGCCAACATCATCGTGGCCGCGGACAACTTCCACGGCCGCACCACCACGATCGTCAGCTTCTCCACCGACGAGGTGGCGCGGGCAGGCTTCGGGCCGTTCACCCCCGGGTTCACCGTGGTGCCGTATGGCGATGCCGCGGCACTGAGAGCAGCCGTGACCCCCCACACGGTCGCGGTGCTGATCGAGCCGGTGCAGGGGGAGGCCGGTGTGATCGTCCCGCCGGCGGACTACCTGCCGGCGGTGCGCGAGCTGTGCACGGAGCAGAACGTGCTCTTCATTGCTGATGAGATTCAGTCAGGGCTCGGCCGCACCGGGACGACCTTCGCGTGCGAGCTCGAGGGCGTGGTGCCGGACATGTACATCCTGGGCAAGGCCCTGGGCGGTGGCATCGTGCCGGTCTCCGCGGTGGTCTCGTCGCGAGAGATCCTGGGAGTGATCCAGCCGGGCAACCACGGCTCAACCTTCGGCGGCAACCCGCTTGCGGCAGCCGTGGGTCACGCGGTCGTCAGGCTGCTGGCCACGGGGGAGTACCAAGAACGCGCCAAGGTGCTCGGTGAGCAGCTGCGGCTGCGTCTCGAGGCCCTCGTCGGTCACGGCGTCATCGCCGTGCGGACGCGAGGCCTGTGGGCCGGGGTCGACATCGACCCGGCGCTGATGACCGGCCGCGAGATGTGCGAACGCCTCGCGGTCAGAGGGGTCCTGGCCAAGGACACCCACGGATCGACCGTGCGCCTCGCGCCGCCGATCGTGATCGAAGCAGCAGACCTGGACTGGATGGTTGACCAGTTCGCCGCCGTTCTGGCCGACGTGACCTGAGCCAGCCCGGCCAGATCTGCCGCAGCGCTCAGATCGAGGGCTTGCCGCTCGGCGGGCTGACTGTTCTTGCTTGGCTGACTCTTGCTTGACTATTCCCGGTTCAGCGTGGGAGCGTTCGATCACCTGACACCCGCGGTCTGGGTAAGCCGGTCGGACACCGGCGCTGACCCGCAACCGTAGGCCGCCTTCGGTCATCGTGCCCTCACGGGTGCCGACCGGAGCCACGCGGCGAGCCGGAGCACCGGATCGTGGGTCCAAGGCTCCATCAAACGTCCGCCGTGGTTTGCGGTCCGGAGTCGGTCGTTGTGGCGCACCCAGCCCGACCTCCCGCCCCGCCGCGAGAGAGGTCCGACCCGTGAAGCCCGCCCGCAGCACCCCCCATACCCGTATCCTGCGCGCTGCCATCATCCTGATCCTGGTCACCCTGGCTGGCGGTGTCGTCGCCGCGCCGGCGCAGGCCGCGGCCTTCCGGTTCTGGGGATACTTCCAGCTCACGAATGGCGCATGGGCCTTCGCGCAGACGGGGCCGGCGCAAGCGGTCCCGAAGGACGGCTCGGTTGATGGCTGGCGTTTTGCCGTCGCCGACGAGAGCTCCACCCGCACCCCCCGCGCGACCCTGACCTTCAAGGCACTATGCGCCGGCACCGCGGTGACAGCGGACACCAAACGAGTTGGCCTGGTCATCGACTACGGCCGCGCTGCGGACGCTGTCGACAGTGACAGTGCTACGGCCGCTCAGGTGCCCGCACCGCGGGCGACCTGCGTCGCGGTGCCCAAGAAGGCCAGCGGCTCAGATGTCCTGGCGGCCGCGGGCGCCAAGATACGTCAGGACAACAAGGGGTTGACCTGCACCATTGACGGCTGGCCGACGACGGGCTGCGGCGAGAGCGTCGCTCACGTGTCAGCCGCGGCGGCCAGCCCGGACACCAAGATCACCATCGCCGCCACCGCAAGCGACGCGGCCAGCCACGGCGCGCAGTCCACGAAGAACGGCTCGACAAGCTCGCGCGGGGTAGTCCTGGGGGGGTTGGCAGCCGTCGTACTGGTCGCTGCCCTCGGGTTCGGGGCGTGGCGCCGTAGCCGCGACATCACGGACGACTGAGCGAGCCGGGAAACCGCCGTGACCCGCGCCCACCACGACCCCCGGTTGCCTCGCCTGCTGCACCCGGCAGCGTGGTGGGCTTGGGCGATCGGGTTGGCGATGGCTGCCAGCCGAACCACCAACCCGTTGCTGCTCGCCCTGGTCGTGGCGGTTGTCGGTTATGTCGTGGCCGCCCGCCGCGAGCTGGGCGCGGCTTCGCCGTTCGGCGCGTTCCTGCGTCTCGGCCTGTTCGTGATCGCGATGCGGGTGCTCTTCCAGGCGCTGCTCGGCGGCGGAGTGCCCGGGCGGACCGTTCTCCTCACCCTGCCGGAGGTGCCGCTGCCACCCGGTTCGGGCGGCCTGCGCCTGGGCGGTTCGGTGACCCTCGAGGGGGTGCTTGCGGCGGCCTACGACGGGGCCCGACTGGCCGCCGTACTCGCCTGCATCGGTGCCGCGAACGCTCTGGCCAGCCCGCGGCGGTTGCTGCGTTACGTGCCTGCCACGCTCTACGAGGTCGGCACGGCACTGGTTGTCGCCCTCACGTACGCCCCACAGCTGGTGGAAGACGCCCGACGCGTGCGCGCGGCCCGACGGCTCCGTGGACACGCCGGGCGTGGCCCACGCGAGCTGGCCCGCCTCGCAGCCCCCGTCCTCGACAGTGCGCTAGAGCGCGCGCTGGACCTCGCGGCGTCGATGGAGTCACGCGGCTACGGGCGCTCGGTGCACCGGGACGCCCGCTCACGCCGGCAAGCCACGACGCTGACCCTCGTCGGCCTTGGCGGCGTCGTGGCCGGGGTCTATGGCCTGCTGGACGGCGGCTCTGCACCCCTGCTCGGGCTGCCGCTGCTCCTTGTGGGCTCGGCGGCTGCGAGCGCGTCTCTCGCGGTCGGTGCCCGCCGCGAACCGCGCTCGCGCTACCGGCCCGACCCCTGGGCGGCTCCGGAATGGGTTGTCCTGGCCAGCGGCGCGGTCGCCGGTGGCCTCGTCCTGGTGGCCGCGCAGCGCGGAGTACAGGACATCGTCGTCCAGACCTCACCGGCGGTGTGGCCGACCGTGCCCTGGTTACCCGTGGTGGGCCTGCTGCTCGGGCTGGTCCCGGCCTGGCTCTCCCCGCTACCTCCGCTGCGGGCCGTCGAGCGGGTGGGCGACAGCCGGGTCATCCACACCAAGGGCATCCGGAGCGCGTCATGATCAGGTTCGAGGACGTCGGTGTCCGCTTCGACGACGGCGGCGAGCCCGTGCTGAGCGCTGTCGACCTGCAGGTCGACGAGGGTGAGCTGGCCCTGGTCGTGGGGGCCACCGGCAGCGGCAAGACCACGTTGCTGCGCTGCGTCAACGGGCTGGTCCCGCATTTCAGCGGCGGCACCCTGAGCGGCCGGGTCACCGTCGACGGTCGGGACACCCGCACCCACCGCCCGCGCGATCTCGCGGACGTCGTCGGCGTCGTCGGTCAGGACCCGGCCGCCGCCTTCGTCACCGACACGGTGGAGGAGGAGCTCGCGTACGGCATGGAGTCGCTCGGTGTCCACGGTGATGTGATGCGCCGCCGGGTCGAGGAGACCCTCGACCTGCTCGGCCTCGCTGACGTCCGCCAGCGAACCCTGCGCACCCTCTCGGGGGGCCAGCAGCAGCGCGTGGCAATCGGCGGGGTGCTGGCCGCGCACCCGCGGGTCCTCGTGCTCGACGAGCCGACCTCGGCGCTGGACCCGGTCGCCGCCGAGGAGGTGCTCGCCGCCCTCACCCGGCTCGTCCATGACCTGGGGCTCACCGTCCTGCTCGCCGAGCACCGCCTCGAACGAGTCGTGCAGTATGCCGACCGCGTGGTCGTCGTTGAGAACGGGCGGGTCAGCTCGGACCTGCCCGCGGCCGCCATGGCCACGTCGCCGGTGTCGCCACCGATCGTCGACCTGGGTCGCCTGGCCGGCTGGTCCCCGCTGCCGCTGTCGGTGCGCGACGCCCGCCGGGTCGTTGGTCCGATGCGCACACAGCTCGCTGGCCGGGCCCCCAATCGGATCGTCAGATCAGTCACCATGACCGGGCAGGGTGAGGCCCTGCTCAGTGCTCGGGCACTGGTGGTCAACCGCGGGCGCCGGCCGGTGCTGCGCGGCATAGATCTCGAGGTGCGGGCGGGCGAGGTCGTGGCGCTCATGGGTCGCAACGGGTCCGGCAAGTCCACCCTCCTGGCCGCGGCCTGCGGCCTGTTGCCCGCGCGCGTGGGCAGCGTGCGCACCGGTGGCCTCGACCCCGCGTCTCTACCGCCCCGAGAGCTCTTGCGGCGCGTGGGGCTGGTCCCTCAAGATCCGGGCCTGCTGCTCTATGGCGAGACGGTCAGCGCCGAGTGCCGGGCCGCGGATACAGACATGCGCGTGGCACCTGGAACGACGCGCACCCTGCTCGTGTACCTCGCGCCTGACGTCGAGGACCGCACCCACCCACGCGACCTCTCAGAGGGCCAACGGCTGGCCCTCGCCCTGGCCATCGTGCTGGCCGGGGAGCCACCGCTCGTGCTGCTTGACGAGCCCACTCGCGGGCTGGACTACGGCGCCAAGACCCGGCTCGTAGCCTCGCTGCGCTCGCTGGCGGCCGAGCGGCACGGTGTGCTGGTGGCTACCCACGACGTCGAGCTGGTGGCCGAGCTGGCCGATCGGGTCGTGGTCATTGCGGACGGCGAGCTCGTGACCGACGGTCCCGCCGACGCGGTGCTCGCCGGGTCACCCGCGTTCGCGCCGCAGGTGGCCAAGGTGATGCACCCGCAGCCCTGGCTCACTGTCGCGGACGTCGCCGCCGCCCTGGCGGCATCATGACCGGCCAGCTCGCCCGGCATGCGCCGGTGCTTGCCGTCCGGTGGCGGGCCGCGGCCACCCTGGGGGCGACGACCCTCGTCGGGCTGGCAGCGTTCCTGTGGCCCTTCCTGGCACAGCCCGGATCGGGTCTGGCGCACGGCTCGGATGCGCCCTGGCTGTTCGTGCTGCTCATCGCGCTGCTGACTGCCCTGGTCGTGGCCGAGCTCTCAGGCGGCGGCCTGGACGCCAAGACGGTCGCCGTACTCGGCGTGCTGGCCGCAGCCGGCGGGGCGCTGCGAGTGCTCGGTGGTGGGACCGCAGGGCTGGAGCCGATGTTCTTCCTGCTGGTCCTGGCCGGCCGGGTGCTCGGGCGTGGCGTGGGCTTCGTGCTCGGCGCTCTCGCGGTGCTGGTCGGCGCCTTCCTGACCGGGGGAGTCGGCCCGTGGGCCCCCTTCCAGATGATCGCCGCCGGCTGGGTCGGCTTCGGCGCCGGCGCTCTGCCGAGGGCGAGCGGGCGCCTCGAGCGGGTGATGCTGGCCGGCTACGGGCTGGTCGCGGGTCTGCTCTACGGGGTGGTCATGAACCTCTGGTTCTGGCCCTTCCTCACGTCAGGCGCCCCTGCCGGTGCGGCGTTCGTGCCCGGTGACCCAGTGGCGGCCAACCTCAGCCGGTACGCCGCCTTCTACCTGGCCACCAGTCTGGGCTGGGACCTCCCGCGCGGGGTGCTCACGGCCGTCCTGGTGATGGTCGCCGGACGACCAGTGCTGGCCAGCCTCCGACGCGGCACCCGCCGTGCTGCGTTCGGCACCACAGGGCAGTTCGTGGCAGGTCACGGGGAGGGCGGCTGATGCTGGTTCGCACCGCTTGAGCACCCACGTGCGGGACACCCCGGTGTCGTCTGACAGCGACGTGATGATTGTCTCCTCAGCAAGGCGCACAGGGACGACGCAAACCACTGAAAACGCCTGCAAAGGCATGAAATCGCAGGAGTTACCGGGTCGTACACATCCCGAGTTCGGGTGTTTGCAGCGGCGCCACACCGACCCCCTTGTTTACCTCAGCGCCCGTCGGGACGAGAATGCCGCCTGTGGTGCGCAATGCGGCGCCCCACAGATGAGAGGGGCGCTGATGTCGGCGAGGTATGACATGGAGGCCGCGGAACCTAACGTGGGTCAACTGCTCGAGCGCGTGGAGTTGATGCAGGTGAGTCCCAGTGACACGGTCGAGGTGAAGAGCCTCGTTGAGGTGCAGAACCTCTCTGACCCGGGCCTCGGCTTGACCGTTCGGGCGGCCTGAGTGGCTACCGAGAACGGGGTCGACACAGCGGGGCGGGCGTCCATCACCGAGCCCACGCTGCGCACCGACCGCTGGTGGATCGCGCCTCTGGTGACCTTCCTGGGCCTGAGCGCTTTCGTGCTCTACGGCCTGATCCGGACCGCCACCCAGACAAACTACTTTGTGGAGGGCGCCGGCTTCTCCTACCTTTCGCCGTTCGCCTCGCCATGCGTGACCGACAGCTGTTTGCCGGGCTCCAGCCACTTCGGAACGTGGTTCGGCAAGTTCCCCGCGATGGTGCCGCTGGCGATCGTCACACTGCCGTTCCTTCTCGGTTTCCGGCTGACCTGCTACTACTACCGCAAGGCGTACTACCGCGCCTTCTGGCTGTCGCCGCCCGCGTGCGCGGTGCCCGAGCCGCACGGCACTTACACCGGCGAGACCCGCTTCCCGCTCATCATGCAGAATGCGCACCGCTACTTCTTCTTCATGGCGGTCATCATCTCGCTGGTGAACACCTACGACGCCGTGAAGGCCTTCCATGGCACGGAGGGCTTCGGCTTCGGTCTGGGCAACGTCGTCCTCGTCGGCAACGTACTGCTGCTGTGGTCGTACACGCTCGGCTGTCACTCCTGCCGGCACATCACTGCTGGTCGGATCAACCACTTCTCAAGGCACCCGGTGCGCTACTGGCTGTACCAACGCGCGAGCTGGCTCAACGGCAGGCACATGCAGCTTGCCTGGACCACGTTGGGCACGCTGGTCTTCACCGACGCTTACATCGCGCTGGTCTCCTCCGGCACCATCAATGATCTGAGGTTCATCGGATGAGCAGTCTCGAAAAGCACAGCTACGACGTCATAGTCATCGGTGCCGGAGGCGCCGGACTGCGCGCAGCGATCGAAGCGCGCGAGCAGGGTCTGCGCGTCGCGATCCTGTGCAAGTCGCTGTTCGGCAAGGCCCACACGGTCATGGCCGAGGGTGGCATTGCGGCTTCCATGGGCAACGTCAACTCCAAGGACAGCTGGCAGGTCCACTTCTGCGACAGCCTGCGTGGCGGGAAGTTCCTGAACAACCCCCGCATGGTTGAGCTGCACGCCAAGGAAGCGCCCGACCGCGTCTGGGAGCTCGAGACCTATGGTGCACTGTTCGACCGCACCAAGGACGGCAAGATCAGCCAGCGCAACTTCGGCGGACACGAGTACCCGAGACTGGCCCACGTGGGTGACCGGACCGGACTCGAGCTGATCCGCACCTTCCAGCAGAAGATCGTCTCCCTCCAGCAGGATGACCTGGCCGAGTACGGCGACGCAGAGGCCCGGCTCAAGGTGTTCGCCGAGCTGACCGTCACCGAGCTGGTCAAGGACGGCGACGTCATCGCCGGCGCCTTCGGGTACTACCGCGAGACCGGCGCCTTCGTGCTGTTCGAGGCCCCAGCCGTGATCCTGGCGACCGGCGGGATCGGCAAGTCCTTCAAGGTCACCAGCAACTCCTGGGAGTACACCGGTGACGGGCATGCGCTCGCCCTGCGTGCCGGGGCCAACCTCATCAACATGGAGTTCGTGCAGTTCCACCCCACCGGCATGGTCTGGCCGCCGTCGGTCAAGGGCATCCTGGTGACGGAGTCGGTCCGAGGCGACGGCGGGATCCTGACCAACTCCGAGGGCAAGCGCTTCATGTTCGACTACGTCCCCGACGTCTTCGTCGACCAGTACGCCAAGACCGAGGCGGAGGGTGACCGGTGGTACGAGGACCAGGAGAACAACAAGCGCCCGCCTGAGCTGCTGCCGCGCGACGAGGTCGCCAGGGCGATCAACAGCGAGGTCAAGGCCGGACGTGGCAGCCCCCACGGGGGTGTGTTCCTCGACGTGTCCTCGCGGCTTTCGCCCGAAGTGATCCGCAAGAAGCTCCCGGCGATGTACCACCAGTTCAAGGAACTCGCGGACGTGGACATCACCGCCACGCACTTCGAGGTCGGCCCGACCTGTCACTACGTGATGGGTGGCGTCGAGGTCGATGCGGACACCGAAGGCACCGCAGTCCCCGGGCTGTTCGCCTGCGGCGAGGTCTCCGGCGGTATGCACGGCGCCAACCGTCTCGGTGGCAACTCACTGTCCGACCTGCTCGTGTTCGGCCGGCGCGCCGGTACGGGCGCTGCGGAGTATGTCGCCGGGCTCGGCGACAAGAGGCCATCAGCCAGCGAGGCGGACCTCGAGGCTGCAGGGAAGGCCGCACTGGAGCCCTTCCACGCGGACGCTCAGACCAGGCCGGCCGGCAGTGCCACGCCGGAGAACCCGTACACCGTCCACACCGAGCTGCAGCAGGTGATGAGCGACCTGGTCGGCATCATCCGCCGTGAGGGCGAGATCAGTGAGGCGCTGGAGAAGCTGAAGGGCCTGCGTGTTCGCGCGGAGAACGCCGCCGTCGAGGGGCACCGCCAGTTCAATCCCGGCTGGCACCTCGCGCTTGACCTGCGCAGCATGCTCGACGTCTCGGAGTGCATCGCCAAGGCGGCGCTGGAGCGTCAGGAAAGCCGTGGCGGGCACACCCGCGAGGACTTCCCGATCATGGACCCGAACTGGCGTTCTGTGAACCTGATCTGCAGCCTGACTCCCGGGACCAACGACATGGTGCTGACCCGCAAGCCGGTTCCGACCATTCCGGTCGAGCTCCTGTCGCTGTTCAAGCGCTCCGAGCTCGAGAAGTACCTGACGCCGGCCGAGCTCACGGTGCTTGACGGCCCCAACAGTTCGTCCACCGTTGCAGGGGAGCAGGCATGAGCTACCAAGCTGATTTCAAGGTCTGGCGCGGCGACACCGACGGCGGTGACCTCGCGGACTACACCGTCGAGGTCAACGAGGGTGAGGTGCTGCTCGACGTCATCCACCGGCTGCAGGCCACCCAGGCACCGGACCTTGCGGTGCGCTGGAACTGCAAGGCCGGCAAGTGCGGGTCCTGCAGCGCCGAGGTCAACGGCAAGCCGAGCTTGCTGTGCATGACCCGGATGAACACCTTCGTGCCGGAGGAGACCGTGACGGTGACGCCGTTGCGCACCTTCCCGGTCGTCCGCGACCTGGTCACGGACGTCTCGTTCAACTATAAGAAGGCCCTCCAGATCCCGGCATTCGCGCCACCGAAGGATCTGGCGCCGGGTGAGTACCGGATGGCGCAGGTCGATGTCGAGCGGTCTCAGGAGTTCCGCAAGTGCATCGAGTGCTTCCTGTGCCAAACCGTCTGTCACGTGGTTCGAGACCACGACGACAACAAGACGGCCTTCGCGGGTCCGCGATTCCTGATCCGGGCAGCCGAGCTGGACATGCACCCGCTGGACGCCAGGACGGACCGGGCCGAGTTCGCCCGGGACGAGCAGGGGATCGGCATGTGCAACATCACCAAATGCTGCACTGAGGTGTGTCCCGAGCACATCAAGATCACCGACAACGCGATCATCCCCATGAAGGAGCGGGTCGTGGACCGCAAGTACGACCCGCTGGTGTGGCTTGGCTCGAAGATCGGGCTTCGGAAGAGCTGAACCCGCAGTGTTCGTGACAGCAGTATTCGTCACGGCACGATAAGAACAGCACGATAAGAACAGCAACAAACACAGCGCAGGCTGCCGCAGACAGTGTTGCGGCAGCCTGCGCTGCGTTCACCAGATGACGGTTACGGGGAGTGCCATGGCTGCGAAAGCTGCGCAGACCCCTGCATCGACAACCCTTCATCTTGGCCGGGTCGCGATCCCGCTCTCGATCTGGCTGCCGCTCACCATCTTCGCGGTGACCCGCCTCTACGGCTTGGTGATCATCGCCCTGGCAGCCCGTCACCAGGTCGCCCTCCCGTCACCCGATCACCCGGGCATCTACCAGTTCACAGCACATCCGGACTCGCCCGGCTACCTGGGGTTGATCACCAACTGGGACGGCCAGTGGTACGAACGGATCGCCACCCTCGGGTATCACCTGCCCGGGCCGGGGGACGTCGGCGCCGGGGACGCTCTTCGGGCGTTCGCCTTCCTACCAGTGTTCCCCACTGTCGTGGGCGCGATGATGGCTGTGACAGGTCTGAGCTTCGGCGTGTGCGCCACGGCCGTGAACCTGGTGGCCGGTGGTGCGGCGATGGTCCTGATGTTCGCGCTGGTGGAGCGCACCACCGGCCGGTTCGCGGCCGGCGCCGCGGTCCTTCTCTCGTGCTCGTTCGTGGCGGCACCGCTGTTCCAGGCGACATACTCCGAGAGCATCTCGCTGCTGCTCGTGTGCACTGTCCTGTTGCTGGTCGCCCGGCGTCGTTACGGCTGGGCCGTTGTAGCCGTGGTCCTGCTCTCGCTGACCCGGCTGGTGACGCCACCGTTGGCCATCGTCGTGCTCGTCCATGCTGTGCTTCGCTACCGCGACCGGGCAAAGGATCCGATCAGACCCAGCGAGGTCGTCGGGATGACCGTGCTGAGTCTGGTTTCTGCGTCCTCTGTCTCTTTGTGGTCCACCATCACGTCCCTCATGACGAACGGGGTCAGGGACACCGGCGCCATCCGCGGGAGCGTGTCAGACGCGGTAGTGGCCGGCCGGTTCGGCTGGTTCACCAACGCCTACGAGCACATCGGCTGGATCGGGGTCGCCGGCCTGGCGCTCGTGGTGGTCCTGTTCGTGGTGGTGGCGGTCAGCAGGCTCACCCGGACCTGGGGAGCCGAGGTGCGGACCTGGTTCGCGATATACCCGGTCTTCCTGTTGTTCGTCGCCGGCGTGCACACCGGGATGCTTCGGTACCTGTTGCTCGCGTTCCCCTTGGGGCTGCTGCTGGTCGGCAGCCCTGCACCAGGGACGATCCCGCGCAAGCGTGCTGCCCTGGTCGGGGCGGTGGTCGTCATCAGCCTCGGGCTGCAGTTCTTCTGGGTGAATCACGCACTGGTCGTCACCCAGCTCGCCGGCAAGCCCTGGTTGCCCTGAGCTACGCCAGCACTGAACTGCGCACTGCCCTGAACTTCGCACTGCGCTGAACTGTGCCGAGCCTTGAACTGTGCCGAGCCCTGGTCCACTTATGATCTGCGCGTGGCCTACGCGCGCTTTGGCAGTCGATGGGCCCGCGATGTGGTCGAGATCGTCGATCACGTCGAATGCCTGGACACGGGTGGGTTCTGGGCCGTCGTCGTGACCTTCGAGGGCGAGGTCAGGTGCGTTCGCTTCGCGCAGGTCAGCGGCGGGCAGATGGCCAAGCGACAACCCCGGCAGCCCCGGCGGGCAGGAGAGTGGGCGCCCCTGACAGGTCAGTGGAGCTCGTCCCTGGACGAGACGGCATACCGGGCGGGCGTGAGCCAGATCCGCGATCGCATCGCGGCAGGCGAGGTCTATCAGGTGAATCTCTGTCGGGTCATGAGTCATTCTCTGGCCGACGACGCCGACCTCGCTTGTCTGGAAACCATTGTTGCGCGCGGTAATCCGGCGCCCTACGCGGGCCGTGTTCACGTCCCTGAGGCCGGGCTGGACGTGCTGAGCGCGTCACCCGAGGCCTTCCTGATCCGGCGTGCCGGGCGGATCGAGTCCCGTCCCATCAAGGGGACCGCCACGACCATGTCGTCGATGCTGGCCAAGGACTACGCGGAGAATGTCATGATCGCCGACCTCGTGCGCAACGACCTCTCAGCGGTATGCCGTCCGGGCACCGTGAGCGTGGATGCCCTGTGTGCGCCGGAGGAGCATCCGGGGCTGACGCATCTCGTCACCACGGTCTCGGGGGAGCTACGTCCCGGCGTGCGGTGGGCCGATGTCCTGTCCGCGACGTTTCCGCCCGGATCGGTCTCAGGGGCTCCCAAGTCGTCGGCGCTGCGAGTCATCGTCGACCTGGAGACCGTGCCGCGCGGGCCATACTGTGGGGCGGTCGGCTGGGTGGATGCGGACACTGGTGAGGCGGAGCTCGCTGTCGGCATCCGCTCGTTCTGGGCCGAGCGAGACGCCACGGGACAACGGTGGCTGAGGTTCGGCACCGGAGCCGGGATCACCTGGGGGTCGGACCCTGAGCAGGAGTGGGCCGAGACAGAGCTCAAGGCCGCTCGCCTGATCGGGCTCGCATCTGGGAGGGTGGGACTGTGAGCGAACAGGGCAATGTCAAGGGCAATATCAAGAGCACGGGCGAGGGCCAGAGCAGGCCGGCCAGCGAGGTCCGGGTGTGGGTCAACGGCCAACAGGTGGACCCCGCGGCTCCGTCGATCGCCGCGCTCGACCACGGCGTCACGGTCGGCGATGGAGTCTTCGAGACGTGCAAGATCGTCGACGGAGTGCCGTTCGCCCTGGAACGACATGCGAGACGGCTGGACCGTTCGATGGCCGGACTTGGACTGCCGGAGGCTGACCACGCGGTGATTGACGCCGGGATCAAGGCAGTGCTGGCGGGAGAGCCGATCGCGTACGGACGACTTCGTTACACCGTCACCGGTGGCGCAGGACCACTCGGATCCGACCGTATTGCCTCCCCGCTGACCTATATCGTCTCTGCAGGCCCGCAGCCGCCGAACCCTGACACCGGCAAGCTGGTCGTGGTCCCCTGGACCCGGAACGAACATGGCGCCACTGCCGGTCTGAAGACCACGTCATACGCGGAAAACGTTGTGGCGCTTGCCTTTGCCAAGGAGCGTGGGGGAGTGGAGGCACTCTTTGCCAACACTGCGGGCAACCTGTGCGAGTGCACCGGGTCCAACGTCTTCGTGGTCGTAGACGGCGAGATCCTCACGCCGGACCTGGAATCGGGACCGTTGGCCGGGATCACCCGTCAGCTCGTCATCGAGTGGTGTCGCGAGGGGGGACTCACGGTGCGCGAGGAAACGCTGCCGATGTCGATCCTGAAGCAGGCGCAGGAGGTGTTCATCACCTCCTCGGTCAAGGACGTGCTGGCCGTCCACAGCGTCGACGATCGCCCATTGCACGCCGGGGGCCCGGTGACCGCCCGTGCTGCCGAGATATTTGCCCGTCTGTCCCGCGAGCGTCCCGACCCATGAGGCGGCGACCCCAAAGGGATGCTGGCGATGGTGGCGACGACCACAACGTCACGCTCGACGCCGCCGACGACGACTGGGAATGGCGGCGCAAGATCCGCGCGAACCCGCACTCTCACCTGATCTACCGGATCATCGTGGGGGTCGTCGGACTGATCATCGTCGTGGTTGGTCTGATCATGGTGCCATTCCCCGGCCCCGGCTGGTTCGTCGTCCTTCTCGGACTGGCGGTCTGGGCTTCCGAGTTCGAGTGGGCCCAGCGGTTGTTGCATCGCGCCAAGCACACCCTCATGACCTGGAACCAGTGGCTCAGACCCCAACCCTGGTGGGTGCAGGGGCTCGCGCTCCTGGTCACCGCAGTCAGCGTCGCCGTGATCTTCTGGCTCGTGTTCCTGATCAGCGGAGTTCCCGGCTTCTTCCCCGACGCTGTCCAGGAGTGGATCAAGAAGGTCCCCGGTCTGGAGCACTAAGGGTCACGTCGGCCCGATTAGCGGTCGAACGATGGGAGCGGCTATTCTCCTCTCCGCCACCTGTATGACGGGTCGCACAGTTCGGACGTGTAGCTCAGCTGGTTAGAGCGCTCGCCTCACACGCGAGAGGTCAGGGGTTCGAGTCCCTTCACGTCCACCATCGACCACCTCCCACCATCGGCACCGCTGCGAAACACAGGTAGCGTGGACGCCGTGACTGAGCAGACCGGTTTCGCCGTGATGGCCCTGTGGATCTACCCCACCAAGGACGAGCCGGGCGTCTGCCTGCCCACGGTGGAGCTCGAGCCCGAGGGACTGCAGGGGGATCGCCGCAAGAAGTCCGCCCTGCACCTGGTGGGCGCGGCGGAAGCCGTCGAGCTCGCGCCGCGCGCCAATCTGGTGCTCGACGCCACAGCCGATCAGCTCACCGGTCTCATTGCGCAGCGGATGGTGGTGGGCGCCGCCGAGATCGAGATCACCGGGAAGCCCTCGAACTGTCCTGGGGTGTATGCCTCGGTCCTGCGACCGGGCATCATCGGCGTCGGCGACCGTCTTGAGCCCAGGCAAGATGGGGCCCGATAGCATCGGACCCGGCCACCTCGCGCAGGTGACCGACCCTCGCCGCCCGGCCGGGCGGCATACCCGCATCAACCTGCAGGAGCCAGCCGTGTCTTTGTCGTCTGCCGACATCACCGTGTCCGTCGCCGGAAGCGAGCGAACGGTCACGGCGGGTACCACGGCTGCCGACCTGTTCGTCGAAGACAAGACCGCACTCGTGGCGCGCGTCAATGGTGAGCTGCGCGACCTGGCCCATGTCGTGGCCGACGGCGATCTCGTCGAGCAGGTGGGTCCCGACTCCGACGAGGGCCTCGCGGTCCTGCGTCACTCAGCCGCCCACGTGCTCGCCCAGGCCGTCCAGCAGATCAACCCCGCTGCCAAGCTCGGCATCGGCCCGCCGATCAACGACGGGTTCTACTACGACTTCGACGTCGAGACGCCATTTACTCCTGAGGACCTCAAGGCCCTCGAGAAGGCCATGCAGAGGATCATCAACGAGGGTCAGACGTTCCAGCGGCGAGTGGTCACCGACGAGGCCGCCCGCAAGGAGCTGGCCAACGAGCCGTACAAGTGCGAGCTGATCGGGCTGAAGTCAGGAACCTCAGAGGCTGCCATGTTGGGGGCGGTGTCGTCGGTGGAAGGCGCCTCCGCTGAGGTTGGTGCCGGTGAGCTGACGATCTACGACAACATCCGCCGTGACGGCACACGAGCCTGGGGCGACCTGTGCCGCGGCCCGCATGTGCCGACGACCAAGGTGCTGGGCAACGCCTTCAAGCTGATGCGCTCGGCTGCCGCCTACTGGCGCGGGTCGGAGAAGAACCCGCAGCTGCAGCGGGTCTACGGCACAGCCTGGCCGACGAAGGACGAGCTGAAGGCGTATCTCGAAAGGCTGGCTGAGGCTGAGAAACGCGACCACCGCAAGCTCGGGTCGGAGCTCGACCTGTTCTCCTTCCCCGAAGAGATCGGCTCGGGGCTGGCCGTCTTCCACCCCAAGGGAGGTGTCATCCGCAGGGAGATGGAGGACTACTCGCGGCGTCGTCACGAGGAGGCAGGCTACGAGTTCGTCTACTCCCCGCACATCACCAAGGGCCACCTTTTCCAGACGTCGGGTCACCTCGACTGGTATGCCGAGAGCATGTACCCGCCCATGCACCTGGACGAGGAGCGTGACGCTGGGGGCAACGTCCGCAAGCAGGGGCAGGACTACTACCTAAAGCCGATGAACTGCCCGTTCCACTGCCTGATCTTCCGGGCGCGAGGCCGGTCCTACCGTGAGCTGCCGCTGCGGCTGTTCGAGTTCGGCTCGGTCTACCGTTACGAGAAGTCCGGTGTCGTGCACGGCCTGACCCGGGTCCGGGGCATGACCCAGGACGACGCCCACATCTACGTCACCCCGGCGCAGCTCCAGTCCGAGCTGAAGGACTTGTTGACGTTCGTCATCGACCTGCTCAAGGACTACGGCCTCGACGACTTCTACCTCGAGCTGTCGACCCGAAACGAGGAGAAGTACGTCGGCACCGACGAGAACTGGGCCAAGGCCACCGAGGCCTTGAGAGAGGCAGCGAGCGACTCCGGTCTCGACCTGGTGGACGACCCGGGCGGGGCCGCGTTCTACGGCCCGAAGATCTCGGTCCAGGCCCGCGACGCCATTGGCCGCACCTGGCAGATGTCGACGATCCAGGTCGACTTCAACCTGCCTGAGCGTTTCGAGCTCGCGTACCAGTCGGATGACGGATCTCGGCAGCGCCCGATCATGATCCACCGTGCGCTGTTCGGCTCGGTCGAGCGGTTCTTCGCTGTGCTCACCGAACATTACGCAGGCGCGTTCCCGCCGTGGCTGGCACCGGTCCAGGTCCTCGGCATTCCGGTCGCCGAGGAGTTCAACGACTACCTGTTCGAGGTTGCAGATCGTTTGAAGGCCAAGAGGATTCGCGTCGAGATCGACACCTCGGACGACCGCTTCCCCAAGAAGATCCGCACCGCACAGAAGTCCAAAGTGCCCTTCATGCTCATCGCCGGCGAGGACGACCGGTCCGCGGGCGCGGTCTCGTTCCGGTACCGCGACGGTTCGCAGAAGAATGGTGTGCCGATCGCCCAGGCCATCACGGAGATCGTGGAGGCTGTCGAGAGCCGTAGGCAGGTCTGAGCGCGCTGACGGTGGACATCGTGCGTGGGGTGGAGAGTGTGGGTGGCATGGACATTGTGCGTGAGGTGTGGCATCGGGCCCTGGCGACCCAGCCGGCTCCGTCCGGTTCGGTGGTCGCGTTGACCGCTGTCCTCGCGGCGTTGTTGGTCTGGGCTCCGCGCGCCTGGCCGATCACCCGGCACGTCGTGACCATCGCGCACGAGGCGGCTCACGGCTTCGTTGCCCTCCTGTCGGGGCGAAAGCTGCACGGCATACGCCTGCACTCGGACACCTCCGGTCTGACGGTGTCGGCCGGCAGGACCACCGGGCCGGGCATGATCATGACGACCGCGGCCGGCTATGTCGGCCCGGGTCTGCTCGGCCTGGCAGCTGCCGCTCTGCTGGCCCATCACCGAGCCGTTGGACTGCTGTGGGCATTGCTGATCCTGCTGGCGTTGTTGCTGATCCAGGTGCGCAACTGGTTCGGGCTCTGGTCGATCCTGTTCAGCGCTGCCGTGGTGTTCGGGGTCTCGTGGTGGCTCCAGCCACAGGTGCAGTCTGCCTTTGCCTACGGTCTGACGTGGTTCCTGCTCCTGGCGGCGCCACGTCCGGTCCTGGAGCTGCAGGCACATCGACGTGGCACGGGGGCCGACCATCAGCGCTCTGACGCCGATCAGCTCGCGCGGCTGACCAAGCTGCCGGCGCTCGTGTGGGTCGGGTTCTTCCTCGCGGTGACGGTGGGCGCACTTGCCTTGGGCGCACGCTGGATGGTCGCTGCAGCGGCCTGACGCGGGATGCATAGGATCGGCTCCATGACGCAGGAACAAAGCCACCAGGGGCCCGAGCTCGAGTCGCCGCACGAGTTCGCTTACGTCGACGACGGGTTCGAGCGTCTGTGGACCCCACACCGGATGGTCTACATCAACGGAGAGCGCCCGACCGATCAGGCCGGTGAGGGCTGCCCCTTCTGTTCGGTCACTGGCAAGGACGATGCCGAAGGCCTGATCGTCCACCGTGGCAAGAGCTGTTACGTCGTGATGAATCTCTTCCCGTACAACCCCGGTCACGTGCTGGTTTGCCCCTTCCGTCATGTCTCTCTCTACGTCGACCTGACCGATGAGGAGACGCTGGAGTTCGGGGCTCTCACCAAGGCCAGCATCGTTGCGCTGGAGGCTTCTTCGTCACCCATGGGCTACAACATCGGGATCAACCAGGGTGCTGTTGCCGGGGCTGGCGTGCGCGCCCACCTGCACCAGCACATCGTCCCGCGGTGGCGCGGCGACTCGAACTTCCTTCCCATCATCGGGCAGACGAAGGCTCTCCCCATGTTGCTCGAGGACGTTCGCCAGCGGCTCGTCGACGCGTGGCCACGCGGCTGACTCAGGGACATCGTGACTGACCGAGCAGGTAAGCCAGTAGGCCTTCATCCGTCCCTGCCGGTCCTCGTCTTCGACGGGGACTGCGGGTTCTGCACCACGTGCGCCCGGTTCCTTGAACGTTGGGTGGTCAGGGGTGCATCCACCTCGGTCGCTCCCTGGCAGCGACTGAACCTGGACGAGCTCGGCCTCACCGCGAATCGGTGCCGGGCGGCAGTGCAGTGGGTCGACGAGAGCGGTCACGTCGCCAGCGGTCATGCCGCTATCGCTGCGGCCCTGAGTGCAGGTCATCCCGTATGGCGTCCCGTCGGCACGCTGCTCGTGGCTCCCGGGTTCTCGTGGTTGGCCGGGCGCCTCTACTCCTGGGTTGCCGAGCACAGGTACGCGCTGCCCGGCGGGACACCTGCCTGCCGCGTCGAGGACCCGAATCAGCCAACCTGAGGAAGCGGATCACGGCTTCGTTCGGTCATTCGGGCAGGTGGTCCTTGACCAGGTTGGGTGGCATGGGTTCGTACCCGTGCGGGGTCCGGGTGAACATGCCAGTGCCGTGCGAGACCGAACGCAGGTCGATGGCATAGCGGGTGATCTCGGTCTGCGGCACCTCGGCGGTGATCGTGGTGCGTCCCGAGGTATCGGGCTCGGTCCCCACGACCCTGCCCCGGCGCATCTGCAGATCTGTCATCACCGCGCCGACGTACTCGTCGGCGACGACCACGGACACTGAGTCGACTGGCTCGAGCAGCGTCACGGTCTGTGCCGAGGCTGCATCCTTGAGAGCCAGCGCGCCGGCGGTCTGGAAGGCCATGTCGCTGGAGTCCACCGAGTGTGACTTTCCGTCCGTCAGGGTGACGCGCAGGTCGACCATCGGGAAGCCGGCGATGCAGCCCTTCTCAAGCTGGGCGCGAATGCCCTTCTCGACGCTGGAGATGAACTGCCGTGGGACCGCCCCGCCAACCACCTTGTCGACGAACACGAACCCGGCCCCGGGCTCGAGAGGTTCGACTGTGACGTCGCACACGGCGTACTGACCGTGACCACCGCTCTGCTTGACGTGGCGTCCGTGACCCTTCGCGGCATTGACGAAGGTCTCCCGCAGAGCCATTCGCAGGGGCTCGGACTCGACCATGACGCCGTAACGGTCCCTCAGCCGCGCGAGCAGGACGTCCACGTGCGCCTGGCCCATCGTCCAAAGGATCACCTGATGCGTCTCGGCGTTGTGCTCGAGCCGCATGGTGGGGTCTTCGGCCACCAGCCGCGCCAGGGCACCTGCCAACCTGTCCTCATCGGACTTGGTTGCCGCGGTGATGGCGACGGGCAACAACGCGTCAGGGAACATCCACGGCTCGATCAGCGCGGGCGTGTCCTTGCCGCTCAACGTGTCGGTGGTCTCGGCCTTGGTCAGCTTGGCCACGACGCACAGGTCCCCGGCAACGGCCACCGTCTTGGGGCGCAACAGGTCTCCGAGAGGGGAGGACAGCAGGCCGACACGCTCGTCATCGTCGTGGCTGGCGTGTCCCTCGATCCGTCCACCCCCGGAGAAGCGTGCAAGGTGCCCCGAGACGTGCAACACAGAGTCTGGTCGCAGTGTCCCGCTGAACACGCGCACGATACTTACCCGGCCGACATACGGATCGCTTGTCGTACGAACGACTTCGGCCACCAGTGGTCCATCAGGGTCGCACTCGAGGGGCGGCAGGGGGTCACCGTCAGGGGTCGTGGCCGCTGGCAGCGGGTGCAGCGTCGGCGCCGGAAAAGCGGCGGTCAGCAGATGGAGCAGCTCGACTGTGCCGACGCCGGTCTCGGTGGAAACCGGGATCACCGGGTGGAACCGTCCGCGTGAGACCGCGGTCATCAGGTCCCTGCCCACCACGTCGAGGTCGATCTCCTCACCCCCGAGGTAGCGATCGAGCAGCGTGTCGTCCTCGGACTCCTGGATGATCGCCTCGATCAGGTCCGTCCTGTTCCCCTCAATGAGCTCACGGTGTCTGGCCTCGGCGGCGTGGGCCACCCGCTGGCCCGAGCTGTAGTCGTAGATCTGCTCCGACAACAGTCCGAGGTTGCCGATGATCGCCTCGTCGTCCCCATGCAGAGGTAGATAGAGCGCCATCACGCCTTCGCCGAAGACGCGCTGGCAGATCGCGACAGTGTCCTCGAAGTCGGCCCGTCCGGCATCCAGCTTGGTCACCGCCACCGCCCGCGGCATGCCGATCGCCGCACACTCCTCCCACAACAACATGGTGGCGCTGTCGACGCCGTCTACAGCCGAGATCACGAACAGGGCGGCATCCGCGGCACGCAGGCCCGCCCGCAGCTCACCGACAAAGTCCGGATATCCGGGAGTGTCGATGAGGTTGAGCACCACGCCCGCATAGGAGAGGGACGCGACAGCGAGCTGGACCGAGCGCTCATCAACGGCTGGCTTGGCCCGGTAGCCCGGCGTAGTGGCGGCAATGAGGTGCTCGAACAGCGTCGTCTTGCCGGCCCCGCTGTGCCCTACCAGGACCACGTTGCGGATCTTGCTGGGGCTATTGGTTTGCGGGCCAGGTGTGCTCGCGAGCGCTTTGGCGGTCATGGCGACACAATTGCCCCTCACACGCGCCGGCACAACCCCGCCGGGCGGATCGGTACGCTGGGCCCATCATGCTGAACCGATTCGCGCGCGCCTTCTTCACCAAGCTCTTCACGCCACTGGCCAGGTTGTTCCTCAAGCTCGGCATCAGCCCGGACGTCGTGACCATCGTGGGCACCTTTGGCGTCTGCCTGGGCGCCCTCGTCTTCTACCCACGCCACGAGTTCTTCTGGGGCACGATCGTCGTCTCGGTCTTCGCATTGTCCGACACTCTGGACGGTGTGATGGCCAGGTTGTCCGGTCGCTCAACCAGATGGGGCGCCTACTTGGACTCGACCCTGGACCGGGTCGCCGACAGCGCCATCTTCGGCGGGCTCGTGCTCTGGTACTCCGGGGACGGGAACACGCCGTACCTGGCCGCTCTGGCGCTGGCGTGCCTGATCCTGGGGAGTGTCGTCAGCTATGCCAAGGCCCGGGCCGAGGGGTTGGGGATGACCGCGAACGTCGGCATCGCCGAGCGGGCCGAGCGCCTTGTCGTGGTGCTGGCCGCCACAGGTCTGGTCGGGCTCGGGGTGCCCGAGGTGCTGTTGACCGTGGTGCTGTCCCTGTTGGCGCTGGCGAGCCTGATCACAGTGGTCCAGCGGATGCTCGAGGTGCGCCGTCAGGCGTTCGAGACCGCGTGAGCAGGCTGACTGAACGTTCCACGCCCACTGGCCTCACTGGTCGTGCGACGATTACTCGCCTCACTGAGCGTGCGTCAGTCCTTGGCTACCGCGCCGGTTGGTCCATCGTTCGCCGGATGCCCGGTCGCTTTGCCTATGGCGCGTTCGACCTCATCGCCGATGTCTGCTGGCGGCGTGGGGGCAAGGGCGTCGAACGGATGCGCAGCAACTACGCGACCGTCCGGCCCGAGCTGACCTCCGCTGGGCTCGACTCTCTGGTACGCGCCGGAATGCGCTCCTATCTGCGCTACTGGTGCGACTCCTTCCGCCTTCCCGACCGCAGCGTTGAAGACCTGGTCCACGGGGTCAGGGTGGTGGGCATGGACCCGGTCCGTGCCCACCTGAAGTCGGGCAGGTCCGCAGTCGTCTTCCTGGGACACATGGGCAACTGGGACTTCGCCGGCGCGTGGTCCACGACCCAGCTGGCGCCCGTCACCACCGTTGCCGAACGCCTCAAGCCGGAGGAGCTCTTCGATGAGTTCGTGGCGTTCCGTGAGGGACTGGGCATGCGGATCCTCCCGCTGACCGGCGGTAGCGATGTGTTCCGTGAGCTGACCAAGGCCTGCCGTGCCGGGGCGCTGGTGGCTCTGCTGGCCGACCGGGACCTGACCAACGGCGGCATCGAGGTCGACTTCTGCGGTCAGCGAGCGAGGATGGCCGTCGGTCCTGCTGCGCTGGCGGTCAACACCGGCGCCGCACTCCACCCGACCATCGTCCACTACGAGCCCCAACCGGAGGGTGGCGGCTGGCGGACCGTTGTGACGTTCCACGACGCCGTCGCCCAGCCCACCCAGGGCACCTCCCGCGAGAAGATCCAGGCGATGACCCAGGCCTGCGCCGATGTCCTCACCGAAGGGGTCCGCGAGCACACTCATGACTGGCACATGATGCAGCGCGTGTTCACCCGGGATCTGGTCGACGACCGCACTACCAAGGGTTCCGAGAAGGCCGGCGAGAGCAGATGAGGATCGGGATCGTCAGCCCCTACTCGTTCGACGTGCCCGGGGGAGTGCAGCTGCACGTCCGCGACCTCGCCGAGCACTTCATCTCGCTGGGCCACCACGTCAGCGTGCTGGCTCCGGCCGATGAGGGCACGCCCCTGCCGGACTACGTCGTCAGCTCGGGCCGGGCAGTTCCCGTGCGCTACAACGGTTCCGTGGCTCGTCTGTCGTTTGGACCACTGACTGCGGCCCGCGTTGGCCGGTGGGTGGAGGCGGGACGTTTTGACGTCGTCCACCTGCACGAACCGGTGACCCCCAGCGTCTCGGTCCTTGCGCTGTGGGCCGTGGAAGGACCGATCGTCGCCACCTTCCACACGTCCAACCTGCGCTCACGAGCCATGCAGGCGGCGTACCCGTTGTTACGTCCCAGCCTCGAGAAGATCAGCGCCCGTATCGCGGTCTCCGAGGACGCGCGTCGAACCGTCACCACGCACCTGGGTGGCGATGCCGTGGTGATCCCCAACGGTGTGTTCGTCGAACGGTTCGCGTCGGCCAGACGCCAGCCTGACTGGGAGGGTACGTCAGCGCGACCCACGATCGCGTTTCTGGGACGGATGGAAGAACCCCGCAAGGGCATGCCGGTGCTGTCTGCAGCGCTGCCGCACATCCTTCGCGAGATCCCCGGTGTCAGGGTCCTGATCGCTGGTCCCGGCGACCCCGACTCCATCCGCGATCGGATGACCACGGAGGCGGCCGCGGCGTGCGAGTTCCTCGGCCCGGTCAGCGACCAGGACAAGGCCAGCCTGCTGGCGTCGGTGGATGTCTACCTCGCACCGAACACCGGCGGCGAGAGCTTCGGCATCATCCTGATCGAGGCCATGAGCGCCCGGGCGACGGTTCTGGCCAGCGACCTGGCGGCATTTGCCAGGGTTCTTCAAGGCGGCGTGGCAGGGGAGATGTTCCGCAACGAGGACCCCGTTGATCTGGCGCGGGCCGTCGTGGCGTTGCTGCGCAACCCGATACGGCGTGAACAGCTGGCTGTTGCCGGGCGCGAACGCGCTGACTCCTTTGACTGGTCGGTGGTCGCCGCGGATGTGATGGCGGTCTATGAGACGGTCACCCTCGGTGCGTCATCGGTGCGCGCTTCCACCGAGACCGACTCAAGATGGTCACGGTTATTACGTAGTGGAAGAAACTCGGGAGGCACGTGATGGACCAACTCAGCTGGATCGTCGGCGGGATCGCGATGGCGGTCCTGATCGCCTGGTACATCTCGTATGGCGCCGCTCGGCTCGATCGTCTGCACACCCGGGTCGAAGGCGCTCTCAGTGTCCTCGACGCGCAGCTGGTACGCCGGGCTGAAGCCACGCTCGAGCTGGCGAACTGTGGCGCGCTGGACGCGTCCAGCGCCCTGATCCTGGCCGGCGCCGCGTCCGACTCGCTGGAGGCCGACACCTCGGATCAGACGTCCCGTGAGGCCATCGAGAGCGACCTGACCCAAGCCCTCGAGCTGGCTCTGGGCGAGGTGGCGCTGCGGCGCCTTCGAGAGGACGAGGTCGTCGGCGCCCCGGTGCTCCATCGCGTGGCTGCAGCCAACCAACGGGTGCAGCTGGCCCGCCGGTTCCTCAACGACGCCGTGACTGACGTACGCCGGGTGAGGCGGAAACCGGGCGTGAGCCTGCTCCGTCTGGCCGGCCATGCCGAGCTCCCGCAGACCTTCGAGATCGACGATGAGCTGCCGGTGCTCGTGCGGGGTACCTGACGCTCTAATATGGGCAGTGTTCCCGAACCACCGCAAAAACCGTGAGTCACCCGGAAGAGGCACTGTCTTGTCAGCGCAAGAGACCACCAACAACGTTCCTGCCACCGGCACCTCGCGCGTCAAGCGCGGTATGGCCGAGATGCTCAAGGGCGGCGTCATCATGGACGTCGTCACCGCGGAGCAGGCCAAGATCGCCGAGGATGCCGGCGCCGTCGCCGTGATGGCCCTCGAGCGCGTGCCGGCAGACATCCGCGCCCAGGGTGGGGTATCCCGGATGAGCGACCCGGACATGGTCCAGGGCATCATCGAGACCGTCTCCATCCCCGTCATGGCCAAGGCCCGCATCGGTCACTTCGTCGAGGCGCAGATCCTGCAGAGCCTGGGCGTGGACTACATCGACGAGTCCGAGGTGCTGACCCCGGCGGACTACGCCCACCACATCGACAAGTGGAAGTTCACGGTCCCCTTCGTCTGCGGCGCGACCAACCTGGGTGAGGCCCTGCGCCGGATTACCGAGGGTGCGGCGATGATCCGTTCCAAGGGTGAGGCCGGCACCGGCGACGTCTCCAACGCCACCAAGCACATGCGCGAGATCGGCGGCGCGATCCGCCGGTTGTCCTCGATGAGCGAGGACGAGCTGTACCTCGCGGCCAAGGAGCTGCAGGCCCCCTACGAGCTGGTCAAGGAGGTGGCCCAGAACGGCAAGCTACCCGTGGTGATGTTCTCCGCAGGAGGTATCGCGACCCCGGCCGACGCCGCCATGATGATGCAGCTCGGCGCCGAGGGTGTGTTCGTGGGCTCGGGGATCTTCAAGTCCGGCAACCCCGCTCAGCGCGCCGAGGCGATCGTCAAGGCGACGACGTTCTACGACGACCCCGACGTGATCGCCAAGGTCTCCCGCGGTCTGGGTGAGGCCATGGTTGGCATCAACGTCGAGGAGCTGGCCGAGCCGCACCGCCTGTCCCAGCGTGGCTGGTAGTCACCAATTACCCGTCTTGTTGCCGCGAAACGACCGTTTCGAGGGTTGCGAGGTGCCAATTCGGTGGTCTCAGGGCAACAAGCCGAGGTCACCCAAGCGGAGGTCACCCAACAAGCTGAGGTCACCACTAGGCGTCATACGCTTGCCGGGTGAGTAGCTCCGTGGTCCGCATAGGTGTTCTCGCCGTCCAGGGCGACGTGCGTGAGCACGTCCAGGCGCTGTCCAGCCTCGGTGCCCAGGTCTGCGGCGTTCGACGTTCGCGCGAGCTGGACGACGTGGACGCGCTGGTGATCCCAGGTGGCGAGTCGACCACCATGGACAAGCTTGTTCGCGCGTTCGATCTGCAGGAGCCACTGCGCAAGCGGATTGCCGACGGTATGCCGGTCTACGGGTCGTGCGCGGGCATGATCATGTTGGCCGACCGGATCGCCGACGCCCGGCCGGACCAGGAGACGTTGGGTGGTCTCGACATCACGGTGCGGCGCAATGCTTTCGGGCGTCAGGTGGACTCCTTCGAGGAGGACCTGCACATCCCGGCGATCGCCGAGCTGACAACTGCGCCAGACGGTCACCCGGAGACCTTCAAGGCGGTGTTCATCAGGGCTCCCTGGGTCGAGGAGCTTGGTGAAGGCGTGGAGGTGCTGGCCACAGTGGAGGCGGGGCCTGCCACGGGTAGGGTCGTCGCGATCCGGGCGGGCAACCTGCTGGCGACGTCGTTCCACCCCGAGGTCACCGGGGACCACCGCATCCATGAGTACTTCACTCAGATGGTGCGTGCGGCCCTGCACTGAACGGCCCTGCACTGAGCGGCCCCGCGCTGCACGCCAGGGCACCGATCAGTAGGATCGGCCACAATTTTCAATGACGGTTCGGCCGTCGAGGGAGCAGCCATGAGCGGTCATTCCAAATGGGCGACAACCAAGCACAAGAAGGGCGTCATCGACGCCAAACGCGGCAAGCTGTTCGCCAAGATGATCAAGAACATCGAGGTGGCTGCGCGCACCGGCGGCGGTGACCTCGCCGGCAACCCGACTCTGTTCGATGCCATCCAGCGGGCCAAGAAGCTCAGTGTCCCCAACGACAACATCAACAACGCCGTCAAGCGGGGCAGCGGTGCGACCGCCGGCGGTGCCGACTGGCAGACCATCACCTACGAGGGGTATGCCCCCAACGGCGTGGCCGTCCTGATCGAGTGCCTCACCGACAACCGCAACCGGGCGGCAGCCGAAGTGCGAACGGCACTGACGCGCAACGGTGGCCAGTTCGGCGACCCCGGCAGCGTCTCGTACGTCTTCACGCGCAAGGGCGTCGTGATCGTCCCCAAGGGCGACCTGACCGAGGACGACCTGCTCGAGGTCGTCCTGGACGCCGGCGCAGAGGAGATCAACGACATCGGTGAGGCCTTCGAGATCGTGAGCGAGCCGACCGACTTCGTGGCCGTGCGCACTGCCCTCCAGGGTGCCGGCATCGACTATGACTCGGCGGAGGCTTCGTTCATCCCCACGATGGAGGTCGAGCTCGACCTCGATGGCGCACGCAAGATGTTCCGGGTCATCGAGGCCCTCGAGGACAGTGACGACGTCGCGAACGTCTGGGCCAACGGCGACGTGAGCGACGAGATCCTCGCCGAGCTCGAGGATGAGGACTGAACGTAAGCGACTGGATCAGCCATCCGGCATACGGGCTCCCCACCTCGGCGCGTCGCTGGCAGAGATCGGGGCCGCGCGCTGTAGGTTTTTGTCCGAACAGGTGTTCGGAAGAGGTGAGGAGCTGAGCGTGCGTGTCTTGGGTGTCGACCCCGGTCTGACCCGGTGCGGCCTCGGCGTTGTCGAGGGCGGCATGGGCCAGCCGTTGCGGATGATCGCCGTCGGGGTGGTCCGCACTCCGCCCGGCGACAACCCTGCCGAACGGCTGTTGACCCTGCAGATCGAGATCGACGAGTGGATGGCGCGTTACGAGCCTGACGCCGTTGCCGTGGAGCGGGTGTTCGCCAAGGCCAACATCAAGGGGATCATGGGCACCGCCCAGGCGTCCGCCGTTCCCATGCTCGCTGCCGCCCGCCTCGGGCTGCCGCTGGCGATGCACACCCCGACCGAGGTGAAGGCTGCGGTGACCGGCAACGGTCGTGCCGACAAGGCCCAGGTCACCGCCATGGTCACCCGAATCCTGCGACTGGACACCCCGCCCAAGCCCGCGGACGCCGCGGACGCACTGGCACTGGCCATCTGTCACGTATGGCGTGGCGCCGCCCAGAACCGCTTGCAGCTTGCCGTGGCTGCACAACGAGCACTCCGAGAACCGGCACACCTACAGCCGGCACACCCACAGCCGGCACACCTACAGCCGG
>DHJN01000223.1:47472-64802 GCA_002404345.1 Actinobacteria bacterium UBA4719
GGCACACCCACAGCCGGCACACCAGCAGCCGCCAAAAGCTGGTAGTCGATGATCGCCTCGGTGCGCGGAATGGTGCTCTCCACCGGTCTGGACTCCGCGGTGATCGACGTCGGGGGAGTGGGTCTATTGTTGCACGTCACCGCAGGGACCGCTGCGTCCCTGCGTCCAGGTGCCGAGGCCCTGCTGGCAACAACTCTGGTCGTTCGCGAAGAGTCCCTGACGCTCTACGGCTTCGCTGACGAGGACGAGCGGACGGTCTTTAACCTGGTCCAGACTGTCTCCGGCGTCGGACCGCGACTGGCCTTGGCGATGTTGGCCATTCACGCTCCCGATGGGCTGCGCCGTGCTATAGGCGGTGGAGATCTGGTCGCGCTGACCAAGGTGCCCGGCATCGGCAAGAAGGGCGCCGAGCGCATCGTGCTGGAGCTTCGCGACAAGATCGGTATTCCCTCTGGCGTCGCTGCGTCCACGACGCCATGGCTCGCGGAGGATGACGCGACCGCACAGGTACGCGACGCGTTGGTCGGCCTTGGGTGGTCGTCCAGGCAAGCCGAGGACGCTGTGGTCGCCGTCAGACCCGAAGCCGACGGCGGTTTGGATACCTCGGCCCTGTTGCGTGCCGCCCTGCGGGAGCTGGGCCGGTGACCGAATATTTCTCGGCCGCGCAAGACGGCAGCTCGTCGATCGATGACGATGACGAGAAGCTTTCAATCGACGACAGAATCGACTCCTCGATCGAGGCCACGGCGCGAATCGTCGATGCCGGCGGCGATGACGACGAACGCAGGGTCGAAGCGGCACTGCGTCCCCGAAGGCTGAGCGAGTTCCCCGGCCAGACCCGGGTGTGCGACCAGCTGGCGCTCGTTCTCGAGGCTGCCAAACGTCGTGGCACCCCACCCGACCACGTGCTGTTGTCCGGACCTCCCGGTCTGGGCAAGACCACACTGGCCCTCATCGTCGCCGCCGAGCTCGAGCAGCCCATTCGGATCACCAGCGGCCCGGCGATTCAGCACGCCGGCGACCTGGCCTCAATCCTGTCCTCTTTAGCCGAGGGCGAGGTTCTCTTCCTCGACGAGATCCACCGGATGGCCCGTGCTGCCGAGGAGATGCTCTACCTGGCGATGGAGGACTTTCGCGTCGACGTGATCGTCGGCAAGGGCCCGGGGGCCACGGCGATTGCGCTGGAGCTACCGCCGTTCACCGTGGTCGGCGCCACCACGCGTTCCGGCCTGCTGCCGGCCCCGTTGCGAGACCGCTTCGGGTTCACCGGGCACCTCGACTTCTACGCCGTCGCTGATCTGGTCCGCATCCTGCGGCGCTCCTGCGGGCTGCTGAGGGTTGAGGCCACCGATGCGGCCATTACCGAGATCGCGCGTCGATCACGGGGAACTCCCCGGATCGCCAACCGACTGTTGCGTCGGGTCCGGGACTGGGCGCAGGTCCATGGTCAGGGTGTGGCCGACATTGCAGCCGCGCACGCCGCGCTGGCCCTGTTCGACGTCGACGACCGCGGCCTGGACCGACTGGACCGTGCGGTGCTGGAGGCCTTGTGTCGCCGGTTCGGTGGTGGTCCCGTCGGCCTGAGCACGCTCGCTGTTGCGGTTGGCGAGGAGTCGGAGACCGTCGAGACCGTCGCCGAGCCGTTCCTGGTGCGTGAGGGCTTCATGATCCGCACCCCGCGCGGCCGGGCCGCAGCGCCGTTGGCCTGGCAACATCTCGGGCTGACTCCACCTCCACCGGAACTGCGAACCCCGCAGGCCTGGCCCTTGCCGCTCGGCGACGGGGACGGACGCTTCGGCGGCTGACCCGGCATACCGGCCTGATCACATTCGGGTCGGATGGGGCGCGGTACGTTGGTTCCTCCGGCGTGGCTCACCTAGACTCATCCGGACGCTTCGGCTTGCGCCGTGGCTCTTTGCGTGTCCAGATCATTCCGCGGACGCGCCTGCCATCACTTCCATAAGGATTGACTCATGTCTTCGCTTGTCGCGGCTGCAACATCGAGTGGCGGATCCAGCAACCTGCTGATCTTCGCGTTGCCCCTGCTGTTGATCGGGTTCATGTTCATCACCCAGCGACGCCGGACGAAGGAAACGCAGAGGTTGCAGTCCACCTTGGCCGTCGGCGAAGAGGTGACGACCACCTCGGGCCTCCTCGGCCGAATCACGGCGCTCGACGACGAGATCGCGACCCTTGAGGTCAGCCCCGGCGTGAGCATCCGTTTCAACCGCCGCGCCATCGCCGGTCCCGCGCCCACTGCATTAGCATCGCCCACTACGTCAGCATCGAGCGAGTCGCAGACCGACGAAGCCTCGGATCCGACGCGCCCCACCGACTAGGACATCCCTGTGGCAATCAACTCGCGCAATCGTGGGCCCTTGCGCACACTGGCCGTGCTCGCAGTGATCGTGTTCGGTCTCTACGGTCTGTTGGCCGCAGTCAGCACCTGGGGCGAGGCTCAGCGCACCCCGAAGCTCGGTCTCGACCTTGAGGGCGGCACTCAGCTGATCCTCCAGCCCAAGCTCGTCGGCGACCAGCAGATCAACGAAGGCCAGGTCCAGAAGGCGGTCGACATCATCCGCCAGCGGGTGGACGGATCGGGTGTTGCCGAGGCCGAGGTCACCACCCAGGGTGGTGGCAACATCGTGGTCTCCCTGCCGGGTAGCCCCGACAAGGCCACCATCGCCTCGCTGCAGAAGTCCTCGCAGCTACGTTTCCGCGCAGTCCTCTTCGTGGGTTCAGCCGCGCCGACACCGACTCGCACGCCAACCGGCAAGTCGACGGCCCCAGCCACGAGCAAGCCCACGGGCCCCGCCACCAGCAAGCCGACGGCCCCAGGCTCCAGCAAGCCCAAGCCCACCGCCACCGGCGCGGCGACGACCGCTCCCAAGTCGGGTTTTCCTCAGGCCCTGGCTGCAGCCACGAAGCCGGCGCCAACCCCCAAGCCCCGGGTCACGGCGCCTGCAGCCAAGCCCACAGCCCCTGCTGCCAAGCCCAAGGACGCGAGCGACCCGGCGTGGATCACCAAGGCTGTCGAGAAGGCCTACACCACACTGGACTGTCACAACGCCAGGCAGGTCGAGGCCATCGTCGACGACCCAACCAAGCCGATGGTGACCTGCTCGACTGACGGTCAGGCCAAGTACATCCTCGGCCCCGCAGAGGTGCAGGGCTCCGAGATCACCAACGCCACCTCAGGTCTGCAGCAGACGTCGGGCGGTGCCACTGGCATCTACGAAGTCCGACTCAACTTCAACTCCACCGGCACCAAGGCGTTTGGCGACGTGACCTCACGCCTCGTGTCATTGCCGACCCCGCGCAACCAGTTCGGCATCGTGCTTGACAACCAGGTGATCTCGGCTCCGGTCACCCAGTCGGCCATCACCGCCGGCAACCCGAGCATCACGGGCAGCTTCACCGCCGCGAGCGCCAAGGTACTGGCGGACCAGCTCAAGTTCGGCGCACTGCCCATGTCCTTCTCGCTGCAGACCCGTGATGACATCAGTCCCCAGCTCGGCGGCGACCAGCTCAGTCGGGGGCTGCTCGCCGGCGCCATCGGTCTGCTGCTCGTCGTGGTCTACTCGCTGTTCCAGTACCGCGTGCTGGGGCTGGTGACCGTCAGCTCGTTGCTCATCGCCTCGGCACTGACGTATGGGGCGGTCACGCTGTTCGGCTGGTCCCACGGGTTCCGGCTGACCATGGCCGGCGTCACAGGTCTGATCGTCTCGATCGGTATCACCGCCGACTCCTTCATCTTGTACTTCGAGCGTGTGCGTGACGAGGTCCGCGACGGGCGAGCGCTCCTGGCAGCAGTGGAGACAGGCTGGGCTCGCGCACGACGCACGATCCTGATCTCGGACGCGGTCAACTTCCTGGCCGCGGTCGTCCTGTACCTGCTGGCAGCCAGCAATGTCCGCGGGTTTGCGTTCACACTGATGGTGACCACGGTCATTGACATCGTCGTGGTGATGCTGTTCACCCACCCGCTGCTGTCGATCCTGGCCAACACCAGGTTCTTTGGTGAGGGGCACAAGTGGTCCGGTCTGGATCCGGAGCGCCTGGGGGCCAAGTTCGTCAGCTATGTCGGGCGCGGTCGAGTCACGATTGCCGCGCGGCGCGCCGCGACCGAGGGGAACCAGTCATGAGCAGCTTCGCCCAGTTCGGTAACAACCTCTACAGTGGCAAGCGCTCGATCGACTTCGTGGGTCGCCAGAAGACCTGGTACGCCGTGTCGGCCGTCCTGATCGTCCTGGCCGCGATCGGTCTGCTCGGGCGCCACCTGAATGTCGGCCTGGAGTTCCGGGGAGGCTCTGAGTTCCGGGTCTCCTCGGTCACCAACATCGACAGCTTCGAGGCCCGTGGCAAGAAGGCCGTCGGCACCCTGGACACCGGTTCCGATGTCGTCGTCACCAAGATCGGCACCAACACCGTCCGGATCCAGACCGAGAAGTTCCAGAACGACCTGACCGACAAGGTCAAGACCGCTCTCGCCAACGAGTTCAAGGTCGGCGAGAACAAGATCACCGCCTCCACGATCGGCGCGTCCTGGGGCGCCTCGGTCAGCCAGAAGGCCATCACGGCACTCATCTGGTTCCTGGTTCTGGTGTCGCTGGTTCTGGCGCTCTACTTCCGCACCTGGAAAATGTCCCTAGCGGCATTGATTGCTCTGGTGCACGACCTCGTCATCACCGTCGGCATCTACGCCTTGGCCGGCTTCGAGGTCACCCCGGCATCGGTGATCGGCTTCCTGACGATCCTGGGCTACTCGCTGTACGACACCGTCGTGGTCTTTGACAAGGTTCGGGAGAACACCATGGCGGCGGCCGGGAGCGGTCGACTGTCCTTCTCGCAAGCCGCCAACCAAGCGGTCAACCAGACACTGGTCCGCTCGATCAACACCTCGGTGGTGGCCCTGCTGCCGGTCGCGTCCATCCTGTTCATCGGGTTCTTCCTGCTCGGGCCAGGCACGCTGCTCGACCTCAGCCTCGCGCTGTTCGTGGGAATCGCCGTCGGCACCTACTCCTCGATCTTCATCGCTACCCCGGTGCTCGCCGATCTGCGCGAGCGAGAGCCGGTCATGCAGGAGCTCAAGAAGCGGGCCATCCGTTACCAGAGCGCCAAAGTCCGTGAGAAGAGCACTGTTCTCGCTGTCGGCGACCCGTTGTCGCACCAGGGCGACGCAGGCGTCCAGGACTCCGGGCCCGCAGCCGGCGGAAGCAGCACCTCAGCCCGCGGACGGACCCTGCACCCCTACGTGCAGACCGGACCACGCAACCAGCCAAAACGCCCGCCAAAGTCGAAGCGCTGATGGGCGCGGTGCCATTAAACGCAGCGCCCTCGAACCCGGCGCCCCTGAGCCCGGCGCCCCTGACTGCGCCGATCGGTGAGGTCGTCGCCAGTCGCCTTCGCGACATTCCGGACTTTCCCGTTCCAGGGGTGACCTTCAAGGACTTCACACCGCTGCTGAGCGACGGCCCCGCCCTGCGGGCCGTGGTGCAGGACATCTCACGCCGGTACGCCGGCCGTGTGGACGTCGTCGTCGGCATCGAGGCGCGCGGCTTCATCCTCGGTTCCGCAGTTGCCTATGAGCTCGGCATCGGCTTCGTTCCGGTCCGCAAGGCGGGCAAGCTTCCCGGCCTGACACACAGTGCCGAGTACGACCTGGAGTACGGCAGCGCCGCCATCGAGGTCCACGCCGATGCGTTCGCCGGTCGCGCGCGGGCACTGGTCATGGATGACGTCCTGGCCACCGGCGGAACGGCCGAAGCGACCTGTGCACTGATCGAGCAGGCCGGGGCCAGTGTCGAGGCGGTCGAAGTGGTTCTGGAGCTGTATTTCCTCAACGGTCGAAGCAAGCTGGCTGGTCGCACGGTCCACGCGATGCTCTCGCTCTAAGGCCCGTAGACTTCACCAATGAGCGAGGAGATCGTGACGGGCGTCCCCGGCATGATGACGCCTCCGACGCCTGCCCAGCCGCCCGGTCCCGTCCCCACGTCCTCCCGGGTCCGGGCCAGGTTCGCACGCTTCGGTGGGCCACGCACGGACACCAACCCGGTGCTCGAGCCGCTGCTGCATACCGTTCGGTCCTCGCATCCCAAAGCCGACCTGGCGATCATCGAGCGGGCCTACGCCGTGGCCGAAAAGGCTCACCGGGGACAGCTGCGCAAGAGTGGTGACCCATATATCACCCACCCGCTGGCCGTCACCACGATCCTGGCCGAGCTCGGGATGACCCCGGACACGTTGGCAGCCGCCCTGCTCCACGACACGGTGGAGGACACGCCATACAGCCTGGAGTCCCTGACCCGTGACTTCGGTGAAGAGATCGCCATGCTCGTCGACGGCGTGACCAAGCTCGACAAGGTGACCTACGGGGAGGCAGCGCAGGCCGAGACGGTCCGCAAGATGGTCGTGGCGATGGCTCGCGACATCCGTGTCCTGGTGATCAAGCTGGCCGACCGTCTGCACAACGCCCGCACGTGGCGCTATGTCTCAGAGGCGTCGGCCCAGCGCAAGGCCCGTGAGACGCTTGGAGATCTATGCGCCGCTGGCCCACCGCCTGGGTATGAACACCATCAAGTGGGAGCTTGAGGACCTGTCCTTCGCGACCCTCTACCCCAAGGTCTACGACGAGATCGTGCGACTGGTGGCCGAGCGTGCCCCCGCCAGGGAGGAGTATCTCGCCGAGCGTGCGCGAGTACAGGTCAAGGCCGACCTGGACGGCGGCCCGGATCAAGGCCGCTGGTGACCGGCAGGCCCAAGCACTACTACTCCGTCTACCAGAAGATGATCGTGCGCGGCCGTGACTTCGACGAGATCTACGACCTGGTCGCGGTGCGGGTGCTGGTGGACTCGATGCGTGACTGCTACGCCGTGCTTGGGTGCCTTGCATGCGCGCTGGAACCCCGTCCCCGGGCGTTTCAAGGACTACATCGCGATGCCCAAGTTCAACATGTACCAGTCGCTGCACACCACCGTGATGGGTCCGCTGGGCCGGCCGGTCGAGATCCAGATCCGCACCCACACGATGCACCGTCGCGCCGAGTACGGTGTGGCGGCGCACTGGAAGTACAAGGAAGATCGCCCCGCGTGAGGCCACCGCGACCGGCACATGGCGGCGCATGAGGGCGATGTCGGGTCCGGTGAACGACATGGCGTGGCTGCGCCAGCTGCTCGACTGGCAGCGCGAGATCGTCCGACCCGGGCGAGTTCCTGGACTCGCTGCGTTTCGAGATCAGCGCGAACGAGGTCTACGTCTTCACCCCCAAGGGGTCTGTCGTGGCGCTGCCGGCCGGCTCGACAACGGTGGACTTCGCCTACGCCGTGCACACAGAGGTCGGTCACCACTGCATCGGCGGCCGGGTCAACGGGCGACTTGTCCCGCTCGAGAGCCCGTTGGAGAACGGCGACGTCGTCGAGATCCTGACCTCCAAGGCGGAGGGGGCCGGGCCCTCACGCGACTGGCTGACGTTCGTCAAGAGCCCACGGGCGCGCAACAAGATCCGTCAGTGGTTCTCCAAGGAACGTCGCGAAGAGGCCGTGGACGTCGGCAAGGACGCCATTGCCAAAGCGATGCGCAAGCAGGGTCTGCCACTCCAGCGCCTGATGACCCATGACACCCTCACCGGTCTCGCCGGCGAGCTGCGCTACCCCGACATCTCCAGCCTGTATGCCGCGGTGGGCGACGGCCATGTGTCCGCCCAGCATGTTGTGGGCCGTCTGGTGACGTCCCTGGGCGGTGAGGAGGGCGCGAGCGAGGACCTTGCCGAAGCCACCACACCGTCGTCCCCGCTGCCGCGCCCACGCAACAACGACCCCGGTGTCGTGGTTGTCGGCGCGGGTGACGTGTGGGTCAAGCTGGCACGGTGTTGCACACCGGTTCCGGGTGACCCCATCATCGGTTTCGTCACCAGGGGCAGCGGTGTCTCAGTGCACCGCTCGGACTGCACCAATGCCGAGTCCCTGCTCTCGCAACCCGATCGGCTGATCGAGGTTGAATGGGCCCCGTCGGCGGCAAGCGTGTTCCTGGTACAGCTGCAGGTCGAGGCGCTTGACCGCAGCGGACTGCTGTCGGACGTCACGCGTGTCCTCTCCGACCAGCATGTGAACATCCTCTCGGCCAGCGTGCACACCTCGCGTGACCGGGTGGCACTGTCCCGGTTCACCTTCGAGATGGGCGACCCGGGACATCTCGACCATGTGATCCAGGCCGTGCGCAAGATCGACGGGGTGTTCGACGTCTACCGCATCACCGGCGGCAAGTCGACCGACAAGTCGGCGCGGTCCGACCAACCGCCGAGCTAACCGCCGAACTCCTGGACACCGGCACGGGCCTGCGCCAGCCATTGCTCACGTGCCGCAAGAGTGGCCTGCGCGTTCGTCACCTTCTTGGCATCACCTGAGGCCTGTGCCTTTGCGAGATCCTTGCGCAGACCGTCGACGACCGACTCGAGCTGGTCCACCAGGCTCTGTGCGCGCGCTGCCGCCTCGGGATTGCTGTTGGCCCAACGCTTTTCGTCGTGGTCTCGCACGGCCTGCTCGACGCGGCGGATGGCCTTCTCGACCCGCTCCATGTCCTCACGCGGGACCTTACCGGCGCGTTCCCACTTGTCCTGAATGACTCTCAGCGTTGCCTTTGCGGCTTCGGTATCGGTCACCGGCAGCACCGCCTCGGCGTCGGCCAGCAGAGCCTCCTTGACCACGAGGTTTGCCTTGAACACCTCGTTCTCGGCCGCGACGAGCTCGTCCTTGGCTTTGAAGAAGCTGTCCTGGGCGGTCTTGAAGCGAGCCCACAGGGCGTCGTCGTCGGTTCGCGAGGTGCGGCCGGCCTCGCGCCAGCGGTCCATCAGCCGCTTGAACGCCGTCGCTGTCGGCGCAAAGTCCGTGCTCGTTGCGAGCGCCTCGGCCTCCTTGACCAGCTGTTCCTTGACTGACCTGGCTTCCGACTGAGTGTCCTCAAGCTGGGCGAAGTGAACCCGCCGGGCCTTGTCGAAGGAGTTGCGAGCCGCGCTGAAGCGCTGCCAGAGGGCGGTCTCGGACTCCCTGTCGAGCTTGGGGCCGGTCCGTTGCAGGGACTTCCACTCATCGAGCAGCGCCCGCATGCGCGACCCGCTGGTCTTCCACTGGATCTTGGCCTCCGGCTGACCCGCGAGCTTCTCGGCCTCGAGCACGAGCTCCTCGCGCTTGGCCTTGCCTGCCTCGCGGGCCGCGCTGCGCTCCACCCCCTCGGTGACCTTCTTGGCCTCGACCGCGGTGGCGATCTCGGCGACCCGGGCATCCAGAGCGGCAAGGTCACCGACGACGCGTGCGTCGGTCACCTGCTCGCGCAACTTGGCGAGCCCTTCCGAACCCTCCCGAACGGGCAGGTCCGTGTGCGTCACACGTTGAAGGAGAAGATCGGCGGAGGCAAGCAGCTCGTCATACTTGCGGGTGAAGTAGCCCAATGCCTCGGTGTGGCTTGCGCCCGGGTACGAACCCACCTCTCGCCAACCGTCGGCGGTGCGGACGAAGACCGTGCCCGACTCATCCACCCGACCGTGCTCCGAGGGCTTCGCCGCTGCGCTGCCATGCAGCCGCCCGGCCAGAACTGCCGGGCTCGGAACCCGAATCGATGCCGGTGTGGGGGCCGCAGGAGCGGGTACGGGAGCGGGCTCCGGCGCCGTTTCAGCCGCGGGTTCAGCCGTTGCTGGGGTTGGTGCGTCGTCCACCGCTGTCATCTCCTCGGAGATGTCCACGGCCGGGTCGTTTTCGGGAGTCTGGTCGGTCACTGTCAGGCCTTCTTCTCGGCGACATTCACCGTGAGGATGCTGATGGGCTGCATCGGCGCGGTGTTCTGGCTAGCGGCGTCCGGCGGGGTGGCTCCCGCAGCGGCGATCCTGTCGACGATATCCATTCCGGCGGTGACCTTGCCGAAGATTGAATAGCCGACGGGATCCTGCAGCATGGTTTTCTTGTACACGATGAAGAACTGGCCACCATTGCTGTTGGGGTCGCTGCCGCGCGCCATCGCGAGCGTGCCCGGGGCAAAGGTGAAGTCGGCCGGTGCGTTCTCGACGCCGAAGCCGTATCCGGGGCTGCCGCTGCCGGTACCTGTCGGGTCGCCGCACTGCAGGACGAAGATGCCTTCCGTGGTCAGGCGGTGACACGGGCTGTAAGCCCAGTAACCACTCTTGGCCAGGCTCACAAACGAGGCCACGGTCTGCGGAGCCTTCGTCCCGTCGAGCTCCATCGTGATGACCCCACAGCTGGTGACAACTGTCGCGATGAACATCTTGCCGGCCGCCGTCGCCTTGGGGGGCAAGGTGCCCGTTCGTCTTTCACTGGGGATCTTCGGCGGAGTGTTACACCCGGCGACCAAGTTCTTGGGAGCAGTGGTCACCTGTCCGGCTGAGGCGGTCTTGTTGCCCTTGTTCAGGACCAGGCTCAGACTCACGAATCCGGCGATGACCACGACCACGGCCAGGACGACGACGACGACCTGCTTGTTGCGCAGGTCCTCCAGCTCACGCTCCTGCTGTCGCGTCTGCTGACGGCTCTTGTCGCGGGCTCGGCCGCGGGCATTCGGCGACACCTGGGCCCTCCTTCGGACAAGTAGACGAACACACTGGCTCGGGGCGCGCATGCCGAGGCCGCTGCTCAGTCTAGGCATGGGCGCGCGGGCGAGCACGCAGGCACGGTGCATGAGTCCTTGACGGTTAGGCTCACGAACGTGTTGACCATCGGATTCCCGGCCGCTGTCGCCGGCACCAACTGTTACGTCCTTGCTCCCGCCGCAGGGGAGGAATGCCTGGTCGTCGACCCCGGCGTGGGTGTCACCGGGCAGCTGGCAGAGCTCCTGCGCGAGCACCGGCTCAGGCCGGCAGCCGTGCTGCTCACCCACGGGCACTTCGACCACGTGTACTCGGTGACACCGGTGTGTCAGTCCGCCGCGGTGGCCGCCTACATCCACGGCGAGGATCGCTACCGTCTCAAGGATCCCCTCTCCGCGGTGGGACCGGAGCTGATCGCCATGTTTGAACAGCAGTTTGGCCAGAAGGCGAGCTGGCAGGAGCCCACCGATGTGGTCCACCTGCTCGACGGCCAGAGTCTGACGATCGCCGGCCTCGACCTGCGCGTGCTGCACGCACCCGGCCACACGGAGGGATCGGTGATGTTCTCTCTGCCGCAGGTACCCGAAGGCATTGCCACCGATGCCGGCGTCCGGTCGACGGTGCTCTCTGGTGACGTGCTGTTCGCAGGCTCCATCGGACGCACGGACCTCGCTGGCGGTGACGGGGCCGCCATGAACCGAAGCCTGCGCGACGTCGTCCTGCCGCTCGCCGACGACGTGCTGGTTCTGCCCGGTCACGGCCCGGCCACGACGATGGAACGTGAGCGCGCCAGCAACCCTTACCTGCAAGGATTGGCCTCGTGAGCAAAGTTCGCCCGATCAGTGGCTTCCCGGAGTGGCTGCCCAGTGAACGCATCGTCGAGCAGCACTTCCTGGACGTGATCCGCGAGACGTTCGAGCTGCACGGGTTCGCTTCGATCCAGACCCGGGCGGTGGAGCCGATCGAGCGTCTTTCGAGCCAGGGTGAGGACACCGACAAGGAGATCTACGCGATCGGCCGTCTGGCGGGTGGTGCGGCCGGTGTCGACGGCATGGCCGACTCGTCTCGGGACCCGAAGCTCGGCCTGCACTTCGACCTGACCATCCCGTTTGCCCGCTATGTCCTGGAGAACGCCGGCAAGCTGACGTTTCCCTTCCGCCGCTATCAGATCCAGCCGGTATGGCGTGGCGAGCGCCCGCAGGAGGGTCGCTATCGCGAGTTCACCCAGTGCGACATCGACATCGTCGACGTGGGTGAGCTTGCTCCCCACTACGAGGCCGAGCTGCCACTGGTGATCGCCGACGCGTTCAGCAAGCTGCCTATCGGTCCGTTCCGGATCCAGGTCAACAACCGCAAGATTCCCGAGGGTTTCTATCTCGGTATGGGGCTCACCGACATCACCACGATGCTGCGAATCGTGGACAAGCTCGACAAGATCGGCCCGGACCGGGTGGGCGAGCTCATGGTCGCTGCGGGCGCGACGGCTGAGCAGGCCAAGGCCGCCCTGGCCCTGGCTGAGATCAACGCCCCCGACGACAGCTTCGTCGAGCGGGTGCATGCCCTTGGCGTGGAGCACGAGACTCTGACGCAAGGCCTGGCCGAGCTCGCCGCCGTGATCCGCGTCGGAGCCGAGCAAGCCAGCGGGCTGATGGTTGCCGACCTCAAGGTCGCCCGCGGGCTGGACTACTACACGGGCACGGTCTACGAGACCCAGCTGGTCGGGCTCGAGTCCTACGGTTCGATCTGCTCGGGCGGTCGATATGACGCGCTGGCGTCCGACGGCCGGACGACCTATCCCGGGGTCGGCATCTCCATCGGGCTGTCGCGGCTGCTCGCCAAGATCATGCCGACCCTGTCTGCCAGCCGGTCCACCCCCTCGTGCGTCCTGGTGGCCCTGGCGGAGGAGACCGATCGCGCGCAGGGGATGAGGGTTGCCGCTTCGCTGCGCCAACGCGGCATACCGTGCGAGGTCGCACCGTTGGCAGCCAAGTTCGGCAAGCAGATCAAGTTCGCGCAGCGACGCGGAATACCGTTTGTCTGGTTCCCGGCGACCGGTGACCAGAGCAGTGACTCGGTCAAGGACATTCGCAGCGGCGCGCAGGCAGTGGCGGACGCCGAGTCGTGGATGCCGCCGACCGATGACCTGCGGCCACGCGTCCTGGCCTGAGCTCTCAGCGCGGGCCTGATTGATCGCTCTTACACCGGTCAGGACCGCTCGATGCGACTTGGAGTGGTATCTCACACGGATTTGCGGGCTTAGAATCGCAGCCGCACGCCTTCGGGCGGGCCGATCGAAGCGACAATGAGGTCGCCTCGACGGTGGTGCATTCGGCAAAGGATGTTGATATTCGGTGAAGGTCGCAATTCCACGCGAGGTCAAGAACAACGAGTACCGAGTGGCCATGACGCCGTCCGGTGTGCACGAGCTGACACGAAACGGCCATGAGGTCTACCTCGAGACCGATGCCGGCGTTGGTTCCTCGATCACCAACGAGGACTATGTCGCAGCCGGGGCAAAGATCCTGGGCACTGCCGAGGACGTGTGGGCCACGGGTGACCTGATCCTGAAGGTCAAGGAGCCCGTTGCCGCCGAGTACGACAAGATGCGTGAGGGGCAGACCCTTTTCACCTATCTTCACCTGGCTGCCGACCGGGCCTTGACCGAGGAGCTGGTCAAGCGCAAGGTGACCGGAATCGCCTACGAGACGGTTGAGCTGCCCGACCGTTCGCTGCCGTTGCTGGCTCCGATGAGCGAGGTGGCCGGCCGGTTGGCACCGCAGGTGGGTGCGCACACGCTGATGCGGGCCCAGGGTGGCCGTGGCGTGCTCATGGGCGGCGTGTCCGGTGTCTATGCCGCAAAGGTCGTCGTCATCGGCGCAGGTGTGTCCGGCATGAACGCCGCAGCCATTGCGTTGGGCATGCAGGCCGAGGTCCTCCTGCTGGATCGCAACGTGGCCAAGCTCCGGACTGCGGACGCCATATATCAGGGCCACTGCCAGACGGTGACCTCCAACAGCTACGAGATCGAACGGGCCATCGCCGACGCCGACATGGTCATCGGAGCGGTCCTGGTTCCCGGCGCCAAGGCTCCGACCCTGATCACCAACGAGCAGGTGTCGCGGATGAAGCCGGGCTCGGTACTGGTGGACATCTCCATCGACCAGGGTGGCTGCTTCGAGGACTCCCATCCCACGACGCACGCAGACCCTACCTACAAGGTCCACAACTCCGTGTTCTACAGCGTCGCGAACATGCCGGGCGCGGTGCCCCACACCTCGACCTACGCGCTGACCAACGTGACCCTGCCGTATGCCGTGGAGCTCGCCAACCGCGGTTGGCGAGACGCGCTGCGGGCCGATCCGGCGCTGGCACTGGGTCTGAACACCCACGACGGCGCCGTGACCTACGGCCCCGTCGCCGAGGCACACGGGTTGACCTCCATGACCCTTGACGACGTGCTGCGCTGACCAACGGCATGCCTTGACGTCTCCCCTGACACGTTCGACCCGCGGATGGCTGGACCATCTCCGGGTCGAACGCGGGGCAGCCGCCAATACGCTGAGCTCGTATCGGCGGGATCTGGCGCGATATCAGCAGTTCCTGAACGGCCGGGGGATCAACGATCCCGCCGCGGTGGGGGAGTCTGACGTCACGGAGTTCCTCGCCTCGCTTCGGCAGGGGGCGGTCGATCGACCGCCCCTGTCCGCGTCCTCGGCCGCCCGCACCCTCGTCGCGGTGCGCGGGTTCCACAGGTTCCTGGCGCTGGAGGGGGAGACGCTCACGGATCCGGCTGGCGCCGTGGCCCCGCCCAAGGCGCCCAAACGACTACCCAAAGCCATCTCGGTCAACGACGTCGAACGGCTGCTGACCGCGGCAAGCCTGGGGGACACTCCAGCAGCCTTGCGCGATCGCGCGATGCTGGAGGTTCTTTATGGTGCCGGCGCAAGGATCAGCGAAGCGGTTGGCCTCGACCTCGACGACCTCGACCTCGAAGAAGGGTCGGTGCGTCTCTTCGGCAAGGGGAGCAGGGAGCGCGTCGTTCCTCTCGGGAGCTACGCACGTGAGGCGGTCAAGGCATACACGGTTCGTGCCCGTCCGTCCCTGGCGCTGCGAGGCAAGGGGATACCGGCACTTTTTCTCAACCAGAGGGGAGGGCGACTCTCACGGCAAGGTGCCTGGGCCGCGATCCGCGTGGCCGCCGAACGTGCCGGACTTGGGGCCAAGGTCAGCCCGCACACGCTGAGGCACTCCTTCGCCACGCACCTGCTCGATGGTGGGGCCGACGTACGTGTCGTTCAGGAGCTGCTCGGACACGCATCGGTGACCACGACCCAGATCTACACCATGGTCACGGTCCAGCGGCTGCGCGAGGTCTATGCCGAGGCGCATCCCCGGGCGCGCTGAGAAATCAGTCGGCGACAGGCCGCACCCTGCCTTGAATCGGGAGCGCAGGCGCGACTAGTGTCGACGCGATCAGCGAGAGACTGACCGATGACGTTTCGACTGCGCTGGGAGGGAAAACCTGTGACTAACGTGGTGACGACAGCCACCGAGAGTCCGACCGCTGACGGCTCGGCCGTTGCTCTGGTGGAGGCACCAGAGCGGACTCCTGCCCAACTACCCGGCACCCAGGGCGCCGGAGCCGGACAGATCGGGCCCACCGGCCGGGTGATGCCCGACTTCCCCGAGCCCCCTCCGTTGCGCAGCCATGGTCCAGCGCGGATCATCGCGATGTGCAACCAGAAGGGCGGCGTGGGCAAGACGACGAGCACCATCAACCTCGGCGCCGCCCTGGCCGAGTGCGGCCGCAAGGTGCTGCTGGTCGACTTTGACCCGCAGGGAGCCCTGTCCGTCGGTCTGGGCGTCCCGACCTATGAGCTCGACGTCACGATCTACAACCTTCTGGTCGAGCGCGGGCATGATATCCGTGACGTGGTCCAGCACACCCGCAGCGAGAACCTCGACATCATCCCGGCCAACATCGACCTGTCGGCGGCCGAGGTGCAGCTGGTCGGCGAGGTGGCCCGGGAGATGGTGCTGGCCCGCGTCCTGCGTCCGATCGTGGACGACTACGACGTGATCCTGATCGACTGCCAGCCGTCGCTGGGTCTGCTGACCGTCAATGCGCTGACCGCTTCCCACGGCGTGATCATCCCGCTGGAGTGCGAGTTCTTCGCGATGCGTGGCGTCGCGCTGCTGGTGGAGACCATCGACAAGATCTGTGACCGCCTTAACCCTCGACTACAGGTTGATGGCATTCTGGCCACCATGTACGACAGTCGCACCTTGCACAGCAGGGAGGTCGTGCGAAGTGTCGTCGACCACTTCGGCGACCAGGTCTTTCACACCGTCATCAGCCGCACGGTGAAGTTCCCGGACTCCTCGCTGGCCGCCGAGCCCATCACGACCTATGCCTCGACCCACTCGGCAGCCGAGGCCTACCGGCAGATGGCTCGCGAGCTCATCGCGCGGGGTGGGGCGGCCTGAGCACGGTGGCACAGACCGCTGCCATGGACGTCGCAGAGGTCACCGCCAGTGTTTCCAGCGGGCCCAGTATTTCGAGCGGGCCCAGTGTTTCGAACGGGACCACCGAGCCGAATGACCTTCCTCCGGCAGCGACGTCTGTCCGGGACTTCGGCCTGACGCCGGGCGGGGTGCTGCGCAGGACCGATGGCCAACCGTTCGAGGTGCACCTCGACGTCTTCCACGGCCCGTTCGAGCTGCTGCTCGGTCTGATCTCCAAGCACAAGCTGGACATCACCGAGATCGCCCTTGCCGAGGTGACTTTCGAGTTCATGGCCCACATCAGGGCCCATCAGGCGTCTGACACCGAATGGGACCTGAGCCAGGCCTCCGAGTTCCTGCTGGTGGCCGCCACCCTGCTTGACATCAAGTCGGCCCGCCTGTTGCCGCAGCAGGGCCCGCAGGACGAGGAGGATCTGGCGCTGATCGAGGCGCGGGACCTGCTGTTTGCCCGGCTGCTGCAGTACCGCGCTTTCAAGCAGGTGGCCAGTGCGTTCGCCCAGCGAATTGCCACGGCAGGCCGTATGACGGCCCGACAGGCTGGTCTGGACCCTCAGTTCGGCGCGCTGCTGCCGGAGCTGGTCATGGGCATCACGCCCGAGCAGCTGGCCATGATTGCCGCCCGGGCGATGACGCCCAAGGTGGTGCCGACCGTGGGTCTGGATCATCTGCACGCGCCGGCGGTCAGCGTTCGCGAGCAGGCCGCCCTGATGGTGGAGCGGCTGCGAGCGTTGCGTTCATGCTCCTTCCGGTCTCTGGTCGCCGATGCCGACAGCACGTTGGTGATCGTCGCGCGTTTCCTGGCTCTGCTGGAGCTGTTCCACGAGTCAGTCATCACCTTCGACCAGGCGGAGGCCCTCGGGGAGCTGATGGTTCGCTGGACCGGTCAGGACGACGGCGAGATCGGGGTCAGTGACGAGTTCGACGCGTCCCCCGAAGTCGCTGTGATCAACGAGGAGACGGTGGACCCAGTTGAGTGAGGCAGCGTTCGACGTCAACGACTTTGCCGGTGGCGCACGCGGTGCGATAGAGGCAGTGCTGATGGTCATCGACGAACCGGTGACCGAGATGTCGCTGGCCTCCGCTCTGGAGCTACCGGTGGCGGATGTCATCGGCCACCTGCGCGCCCTGGCAGCCGACTACGACGAGGGCAACCATGGATTCGCGATCAGGGAGATCGCCGGAGGATGGCGGGTCTACAGCCGCCCGGAGTACGCA
>DHJN01000223.1:65020-68352 GCA_002404345.1 Actinobacteria bacterium UBA4719
CGGACCCTGCTCACCCGCGGCCTGATCGAGGCTCGATCCCTTCCCGACAAGGAACTGGGGGCCCAAGGCGATAATGGTGCGACCCTGTATGGGACAACGTCCTATTTCCTCCAACGACTTGGCCTCGGTTCACTGGATGAGCTACCGGCCCTCGCCCCCTACTTACCCGAGGTTGATGTGCTCGACGAACTAGCGGCCCTCTCTACCAAGGACGGCCGGGGATGAGCGACCGCAGGCCGGCTCGTAGCGGTTCCGACGGACCCCGCAAACGCGCGACAGGCGGCGCGCCTCAACGCGGCAGCGCCCCTCAGCGCAGCGGCGCCCCCCAGCGCGGCAGCAGTGGCACCACCAAGCCCAGTCAGCCCACCCGCCTGCCCCCTCAGCGAGAGAAGCCGGCGGTCGAGGTCGATGTCCATGATCCCGATGGCGTGCGCCTGCAGAAGCTCCTGGCTGCAGCCGGTGTCGGTAGTCGGCGAACGTGCGAGAACCTGATCAGCGCAGGTCGCGTCGAGGTCGACGGGCACATCGTCACCGAGCTGGGCGTGCGGATCGATCCCCACACGCAGACGGTCCACGTCGATGGGTCCAGGGTCCAGCTCGACGAGTCCCGCGTCTACCTGGCCTTCAACAAGCCCTTGGGTGTCGTGTCGACCATGAGTGACGACCTCGGCCGTCCCTGCGTCGGCGACTTCGTCAGCAACCGCAAGGAACGGCTCTTCCATGTTGGGCGCCTGGACGCCGACACCGAGGGCCTGCTCCTGCTGACCAACGACGGTGACCTCGCCCACCGGCTCCAGCACCCGTCATACGGAGTCCTGAAAACCTATCTGGCCCAGATCCCGGGGCCGGTTCCGCGGGACCTGGGCAAGCGGCTGCGCGCGGGCATCGAGCTCGTGGACGGGCCGGTCAAGATCGACTCCTTCAAGCTCGTGGACTCGGCCCCGGGCAAGGCACTGGTCGAGGTGCAGCTGCACGAGGGCCGCAAACACGTCGTTCGGCGTTTGCTCGAGGCTGTGGGGCACCCGGTGATCACGCTGGTCCGCACCGATGTGGGTCCGATCCGGCTCGGCGACCTGCGATCGGGCCGGATGCGCTCACTGAACCGCCCCGAGATCGGTCAGCTGTACTCAGCTGCTGGACTCTGATGCGCCAACGTACGCATCGGTCGCTACCGTGACGTACGTGATGGATACGCGTATGCCGGTCAGTGCCGTTCGTGCCGTACGAGGCGCCATCCAGCTCGAGGTCGATGAGCGCGAGCACGTGCTTTCCGCGACTCGCGAGCTCGTCTCGTCGGTTCTCGAGTCGAACTCGCTCACCAAGGACGACGTCATCTCCATCATGTTCACGGCTACTGCGGACGTGCGCAGTGAGTTCCCCGCCGTTGCGGCGCGCGAGCTGGGCCTCGGTGATGTCCCGTTGATGTGTGCGCAGGAGCTGGACATCGCTGGGGCGATGCCGAGGGTGATCCGGTTGATGGCACTCGTCAACACCGCGCTGTCCCGTGACCAGATCACCCACGTCTACCTGCGGGGTGCCACCGCGTTGCGCCAGGATCTCGCCCAGTGAGCGATGCCACGCCTTCTGCCGGACTGCGAGTCAGGATCGTCGGAACCGGCCTGATCGGGACGAGCCTGGGAATGGTGCTGTCCCGCAAGGGTTTCCAGGTGTCGCTGGATGACCCGTCGCCCACGGCCGCGGCGCTCGCACGCGACCTCGGCGCCGGTGTTCTGGCCGTGGACACCATCGGCGTCCCGGACGTGGTCGTCGTTGCCGCGCCTCCGGATGTCGTGGCCGACGTGGTCGCGCGGGAGCTGTCGGCGTGGCCGGACGCCGTGGTCACCGATGCGGCCAGCGTCAAGGGTGCGGTGCTGACTGCGTTGCAGGACAGGGGAGCTGACCTTTCGCGTTACGTCGGGTCGCACCCCATGGCCGGCCGGGAGAAGTCGGGTGCGGTGTCCGCACAGGTGGATCTGTTCGAGGGTCGCTCGTGGGTCGTGGCGCCGGGTCCACAGGCGTCGGCCGTCGCCATCGACCTGGTGCGTCACATCGCCGAAGCCGCGGGGTCGGCCATTCTCGTCATGACCCCCGACGAGCACGACGCTGCGGTCGCCGCGGTCTCGCACGTTCCGCAGATCGCCGCAAGCCTCGTGGCGAGCCGGCTGCGCGACCTGCCATCCGGCGCGGTTGCCCTGTCCGGACAGGGGATTCGCGACGTCACACGCATCGCGGCCAGCGACCCGAGCATGTGGACCCAGATCTTGGCCGGCAACGCACCCGCCGTCCGCGGCGTCCTCGAGTCGCTCGCCGGAGAGCTCGATGCGGTGCTCGAGGCCCTGCGGAACCTGGAGTCCGACCCGGACGGGGGCAGTGTGGGCGCCCGGGCGGTGCTGGCCAGAACGGTCGCCGATGGCAACGCCGGGCACGCCCGTATCCCGGGCAAGCACGGCGCGGCCCCGACCACGTATGCCACTGTCACTATCGTCGTCCCAGATGAGCCCGGCGCGTTGGGTCGGCTGCTGCGCGACGTCGGCGAGGCCGGGGTCAACATGGAGGACCTGCACCTGGAGCACGGGATAGGCCAGCCGTTCGGCCTTGCGGAGCTCTCCGTGCTGCCAGCTGCTGCTCAGCCCCTGATCACAGCGTTGACCTCGCTGGGCTGGCCGGTCCACGAGTAGTCCGAGGATCTCGAGAGCGTTGCCCCAGGCTCAGCCATCGCCGGGCCGGCACTAGCGCCGCATCTGATTCTCGATCGCGACCCAGGTCCAGCCGCTGACCACACCGGTCGGCGCCAGCCTTGCTCGTGACTGGACCACCTGGACCGCAGCCTTGGTCCTCGGCCCGAAGACACCATCCGCGCTCACTCGCAGCGCGCGTTGCATGGCGGCAACCGACACCCCCCGGGAACCCTGCCTCAGGGTGAGCGCGCGGTAGGCGATCAGCGGGAAGTCCCGCATCTCGAGCCGGTCCCACACCAGTCGATATGTGACGCCGTTGCGCAGAATGCGTTGACGCGTCTGGAAGGTCACCAGGGCGGACCGGGTCAGGGGTCCAAAGGCACCATCGGGCGTGACGACCTTGAGTGCGCGCTGAAGAAAGACCACGGCCGATCCCCTCGAACCCTGCCGCAGGACCACCCGCTTGTATGCCGTGTACCGGGTCGTTGCAGCGGACAGCGAAGGTACTGGGGCCGGGCCCGGGGAAGGCGCCGGCTTCGGCGCAGGGGCTGGCGCGCCCATGATGGCGGCTGCGCCGGCGCGGATCTCTGGCAGCCTGGCGTAGAGATACCGGCCCGGGCAGGAGGTCGGAAATCCATCCCGGTGCCCCGAAAC
>DHJN01000203.1:0-1152 GCA_002404345.1 Actinobacteria bacterium UBA4719
AACTGCCACACGGAGTCGGTCAGCCATGAGCTGGAGATCCTGCGGGTCAGCCACGAGGTCGAGCGGGAGCAGGTGACGACGCTGACCGCCCGCAAGGCCGCCCGTGACGAGGTCACTGTGAGTGCGGCCGTCCGCCACCTGGTCGAGGTTGCCGGGACGTCGCAGAACATGGTCCCCGCAATGCTCGACGCGGTTCGGGCCGAAGCCACGCTGGGCGAGATCTGCAACGCATTGCGCGACGTCTGGGGCGTCTATCGGGAGCCAGCACGATTCTGATCAGGCAGGCCGCGGGTTGTCGGTGGTTGTCGGCGGTTGTCCGGGTTCTCGGTGGTCGTCCGGGTTGTCATTGAGTTGTTGTATCTGAAGTTGTCCTGCGCCGTGGGGATGTGTTTATGGTGGGGTCTGAACGGCACGTCGGTGGGCGGGCCTTCGTCAGGACGACCGATCAAGGGCGATCACCATCAACAGAAGGACAGACCGTGCCAGCATCAGCACGACGGGTCCTCGGCGCTGTCGTGGCTGCGCTGGGCATCGTCCTTGCGGTCGTCGGAGCCTGGATCGTCGTCAAGCTCGGCCCCTCCGGCGAGGCGCACTTTAGTGTCACCTCGAAGGCGCCGGGCGCAGTGGTGGTCAGGTCCGACATGCTCAATTCCGTGGACGTACCGGTGCGGATCACGGCGACCCGCAGCGATGGCGGCGCCGTGTGGCTGGCCGTGGCTCCGAGCACCGATGCCAATGCCGTCCTGGCGACGTCAACGGTGTCGACGGTCAGCGGGGCGCACTACCCCTCAGGGATGCTGGACCTTCGAGCATCAGGGGCCGGCACGCTGACCGACATCAGCACCTCAGATGTATGGCGGCTCTCCGCCAAGGGGGTCCGTTCGGCTGAGCTGGTGGTCGACCAGGGAAGGGGACCCGAGACGGCGGTGGCCACATCCGGTGACGCCACTGCGTTGAAGGACGTCACGACGACGTTGACCTGGGCCAATCGGATGTGGTTCTTCGAAGCGCTGGCCGCGGCGATGATCGGGGCGATCATCGCCGCGTTCGCGCTCAATGATCTGTGGCAGGGCCGTCTCGTTGAGGCTCAGACGGATGTCTCAGGGACCACCACGTCGGAAGAGACGACATGAGTCGTGACGACATGGCGCG
>DHJN01000203.1:1232-3262 GCA_002404345.1 Actinobacteria bacterium UBA4719
AGGGTATGGCGCGTGAGGGTATGAGTCGTGACGACATGGCGCGTGAGGGTATGGCGCGTGAGGGTATGGCGCGTGACGGCATGGCGCGTGAGGGTATGGCGCGCAGTGTTCGGGCCATCGCTGCGTCCGTGGTCACCGTTGTGTCGGTCACGGGATGCGGAGCCGGACAAGCGTTGATGGGCATCCACGAGGCGCCGAAGGCTCAGTCAACCTCCGCGCCGCTGACCGTCGACCACGCCAGCAAGATCCTCACCAGGGCTTTCACGGCCGCCCGGCAGGGGGAGACGGCTACTGGCGCTGGCGCTCGAACGGCGCTGCAGACGGCATACACGGGCGAGGGTCTGCGCGCGGCCCGTGCGCGGGTCAGGCTGGCCAGCGTCCGGCCGACGGTTGCGGACTCGCGGCTTCTTGCCGTCTCCCGCGGTTTCGGCTTTCCGCGGTTCATCGTCGCCCAGACCGTCGCGTCCAAGGGCGGCCTGCCGGTCCTGCACCTGCTGACCTCCCCGGATGCTGCGGCCCCGTACCGCATCAGCGTGTCCGCAGACATGATGCCGCTCGCCAAGGTCAAGCCCTTTGACGCGCTCAGCAAGGGTTCGCCACTGTTGAGCGGCGGCACCGGGTTGTCGGTAGCTCCTGCCACGCTCCTGTCGCTCTACGCTGCACGGCTGGCGTTTCCGACCAAAGTCGTGGCCAACCCGCCGTTCGCCGCGGACTCCTTCTCCGCCCAGCTGCGCGCCCGGGCGGAAGGGGTCGCCAGGGACGTGGCTGCTCAGGCGACCTTCACGCAGGTCCACAAGGTCGTCCCCAGCTCTGCCTATGCCGTGCGGCAGGCCAGCGGTGACGCGCTGGTCTTCGGGGTCATGGAGCGCACGGACTCCTTCGAGGTGAAGTCGGGCCAGGCCGTCAATACCGTTGCCAACAAAGAGTTTGTCCTGCTCACCGGCAAGAAGAGGGTGACCCAGGCGGCCTCGATAACCACCCTCGAGTTCGTGGTCTTCGCAGTGCCCAGATCCACGGGGCAGGCCACGCTCGTCGCGGCCCGGGAGCAGGCCGTCGCAGGGTCGGGCTCCTAATCGGTGCCGGCGTCAGGGACAATGCACTCATGACTTCGCACCCCATCAGCGCGGCTGCCATGCGTGGCGCCGTGGACCTGTCCACCCTCAGCCAGCCGACCCCCGCGGCCGGGGCGGCAACTGGCAACGGACTCGTGATCGAGGGAACCGACGCCGGCTTCCAGGCGATCGTCACCGGCACGCAGAGCGTTCCGGCGGTGGTCGTCCTGTGGTCGCAGCACACGCCGGACTCGGCGGACTTTGTCGGGGTGGTCGCCTCAGTGGCAGCCTCGTACGAAGGTCGCTTCCAGGTGGTGTCGGTCGACGTCGACGCCAACCCTGGCCTGAAGCAGGCATTCCAGGTGCAGTCCGTGCCTGCGACGCTGGGGCTGCTGGCCGGTCAGCCGGTGCCGTTGTTCGCCGGTGTGCAGCCGGCCGAGCAGGTTCGCGCGTACGTCGACGAGCTGCTCAAGCTCGCTGCCGAGCACGGTGTGACCGGGCGGGCTGCCGTTGCGGCTCCCGTTGCGGCGGACGTCGAGCCTGAGCTGCCGCCGTTGCATCAGGAGGCGTTCGACGCGATCGAGCGCGACGACCTTGACGCGGCGGCCGCTGCCTATGCCCAGGCGTTGGTGCAGAACCCTGCTGACGGTGAGGCCACGATTGGCCTGGCCCAGGTCAAGCTCATGCAGCGCACGGCTGGTGTCGACCAGAATGCGGCGCGCGCGGCTGCGGCACAGGCCCCCACCGACATCACCGCCCAGATGCTCGTGGCCGACCTTGACGTTCTCGGCGGCCACGTCGAGGATGCCTTCGTGCGTCTGATCGACACTGTCCGGGCGACCGAGGGCGATGAGCGGGAAACGGTGCGCGAGCACCTGGTCGAGCTGTTCGCGGTTGTCGGCGCGCACGACGAGCGGGTTCAGAAGGCCCGTCGATCGCTCATGAGCGCATTGTTCTAAGGGCGCGCGAAGAAATAAC
>DHJN01000188.1 GCA_002404345.1 Actinobacteria bacterium UBA4719
AACCTCGTCACCAAGCGCGCGACGTGCGCCGAAGGCGCGACGATGGAGTGGGTCGACGGCAACATCGGTTCCAAGGTGACCATGAAGTACCCGGCCGTCTTCCTGCTCGGCGAGCACTCCAAGGGCGAGACCCTGTCCATCGCCTTCGCCGGCGAGGGCCAGCACCAGGACGCCGGCGCCAAGATGGTTCACGCGGCCCCGAACACCCACTCCAGCATCATCTCCAAGTCGGTGGCACGCGGCGGTGGCCGAACCTCCTACCGAGGTCTGGTGCAGATCATGGAGGGAGCGCATGGGTCGGCGTCCAACGTGCGCTGTGACGCGCTGCTCGTCGACACCATCAGCCGCTCCGACACCTACCCTTACGTCGATGTCCGCGAGGACGACGTGACGATGGGTCACGAGGCCACGGTCTCCAAGATCGGTGACGACCAGCTGTTCTACCTGATGTCCCGCGGGATGACCGAGCAGGAGGCGATGGCGATGATCGTGCGCGGGTTCATCGAGCCCATCGCCCGCGAGCTGCCCATGGAGTACGCACTGGAGCTAAACCGCCTGATCGAGCTCCAGATGGAAGGAGCGGTCGGTTGATGACAGTCACCCAGGAGACTGCCCCCCCATCACCCGGAACACAGCGACCCGGAGAACAAGCTCACACGGACTCCGCCACTGCCTTCGTTCCCGACCAGTCCCGCGCAGAGCGCAAGACCTCGTATGACGTGGCGGACTTCGCGATCCCCGGCGGCCGCGAGGAGGACTGGCGATTCACGCCGGTGGACCGTATTGGTGGCCTGTTCCAGGTCGAGCCGACCGACGAGTCCAGGCTGACCCTCGACATCTCCGCGCCCCAGGGGGTCGAGATCAGCGAGGCCAAGGCCGGCGACAGGATGTTCGGTTCCGTCCTGCGCCCGGCCGACCGCGCGTCCGCTGCTGCATGGGCTGGCGCCGAGAAGGCCACGTTGGTGACCATCCCGAACGAGGTCGAGCTCGGCGAGCCGGTGAGCATCACGATCACGGGGTCCTCTGTTGTAGGCAGGCGACCGCCTCGGATCAATGGCCACCTGATCGTCGACGTCGGCCGGTTCTCCAAGGCGACCGTCGTGCTGACCCACAAGGGCTCCGCCGAGTGCGCCGCCAATGTGGAGCTGCGCGTCGGTGAGGGCGCGGACCTGACGTTCGTCACCGTGCAGGAGTGGGACGACGACGCCATCCACCTGGCCCAGAACGACGCGCTGGTCGGTCGCGACGCCAAGCTCAAGCACATCACCATCACTCTCGGCGGCAAGGTCGTGCGGGTGTGTACCAACGTGCGCTATGCCGGGCCCGGTGGCTTTGCCGAGGCGATCGGCGTCTACTTCGCGGATGCGGGTCAGCACCAGGAACACCGCCTCTTTGTCGACCACGAGGCGCCCAGCTGCGTCTCGAACGTCGAGTACAAGGGCGCTCTCCAGGGGGACTCCGCGCATACGGTGTGGATCGGTGACGTGCTCATTCGTGCGTCAGCCGAGGGCACCAGCACCTACGAGCTCAACCGCAACCTGATCCTCACCGATGGCGCGCGGGCTGACTCCGTGCCGAACCTCGAGATCGAGACTGGCGAGATCATCGGTGCCGGGCACGCGTCAGCGACCGGCCGGTTCGACGACGAGCAGCTGTTCTATCTGCAGTCGCGCGGCATCAGTGCGGACGAGGCCCGTCGCCTTGTCGTGCGCGGCTTCTTCGCAGGCATCGTCAACCGCATCGGCGTCGCCGGGGTCCAGGAGCACCTGATGGCTGCGATCGACGCGGAGCTGTCCTTGTCGATGGGTCCGGCGTCGATATGAGTGAGACCACCACTGTGACCAATGACCTGACCAATGACCTGGCCGACAACGTGGCCGGCGACTTCGTGCGTGTGTGCTCCGTCGATGACCTGCCGACGGTTGGTGCAGTTCAGGCGGAGATCGCCGGCTTGCGGGTCGCCATCGTGCGCGACAGCGCAGGTGACATCCACGCCATCGACGACACCTGCAGCCACGCCAACGTGTCGTTGTCCGAGGGCGATGTCGAGGACGGTGAGATCGAGTGCTGGTTGCACGGCTCGCGTTTCGACCTGCGCTCCGGCAAGCCCACCGGCCTGCCGGCCATCACCCCCATTGCTGTCTATCCCGTGACCATCGACGGTGACGACGTGTTCGTCTCCGTGACGAAGGAGAACTGAAAACTTATGGCAACACTGGAGATTCACGACCTGCACGTCACGGTCGACACCGAGAACGGCGTCAAGGAGATCCTGCGCGGCGTCGACCTGACGGTGAAGGCGGGGGAGACCCACGCCATCATGGGGCCCAACGGCTCCGGCAAGTCGACCTTGGCCTACAGCATCGCCGGCCACCCGAAGTACACCGTCACCGGTGGCACGGTGACCCTGGACGGCGCGGATGTCCTGGCGATGACCGTTGACCAGCGCGCCCGCGCCGGCCTGTTCCTGGCCATGCAGTACCCGGTCGAGGTGCCCGGTGTCACGGTGTCCAACTTCTTGCGCACCGCCAAGACCGCGATCGACGGCCAGGCTCCCAAGCTGCGCAGCTGGGTCAAGGACATGAAGGCGGCGATGGCCGAGCTGCGGATGGACCCTGCGTTCGCCGAGCGCAACGTCAACGAGGGTTTCTCCGGTGGCGAGAAGAAGCGCCACGAGATCCTCCAGATGGAGATGCTGCACCCGAAGCTGGCCATCCTGGACGAGACCGACTCCGGGCTCGACGTCGATGCCCTCAAGGTCGTCTCGGAAGGCGTCAACCGCGTTGCGGCCAGCGGTGACGTCGGCGTCCTGCTGATCACGCATTACACCCGGATCCTGCGCTACATCCAGCCTGACTTCGTCCACGTCTTCATCGACGGCAGGATCGTCGAGGAGGGTGGGCCTGAGCTCGCCGACCGCCTCGAGAACGAGGGCTACGACCGGTTCGTCAAGGTCGAGGCCTGAGGCTAGGGAGTGACAACCGTGTCCGACGTCGCCCTGGCCAGAGCATTCACCGCGCAGGAGTCTGCCGCCATCCGCGGCGACTTCGCGATCCTGGCGCGCTCCGTGCGTGGCGGGAAGCCGTTGGTGTATCTCGACTCCGGTGCGACGTCGCACAAGCCGCGGCAGGTGCTCGATGCCGAGCGCGCGTTCTACGAGTGGCACAACTCCGCGGTTCACCGCGGTGCCCACCAGCTGGCCGAAGAAGCCACCGACGCGTTTGAGTCCGCGCGCGAGACGGTGGCCCGTTTCATCGGCGCGAAGACCCGGGAGGTGGTGTTCACCAAGAACGCCACCGAAGCCCTGAACCTCGTGACCTACGCCTTCAGCAATGCCGCGGCTGCCGGGGCCATGGACGGCGTCGAACCGGCGCTCGCGGCGAGGTTCGCTCTCGGCGAGGGCGACGAGATCGTCATCACCGAGATGGAGCATCACGCCAATCTCATTCCGTGGCAGGAGCTCGCCCGCCGCACCGGCGCCACCCTTCGCTGGATCGGTGTCACCGACGACGGTCGCCTCGACCTGGGCGACCTGGAGACGGTCATCACCGACCGCACCAAGGTCGTCGCGTTCACCCACGTGTCCAACGTTCTGGGCACCATCAATCCCGTTGCTGCCATTGTGGACCGGGCTCGAGCGGTCGGGGCGCTGACCGTTCTCGACGCCTGCCAGTCAGTGCCGCACATGGCCGTTGACGTGGTCGATCTCGGTGTCGACTTCCTGGCCTTCAGCGGTCACAAGATGCTCGGCCCCATGGGAGTCGGCGTTCTGTGGGGGCGCTATGAGCTCCTCGCGGCCATGCCTCCGTTCCTCACCGGGGGCTCGATGATCGAGGTCGTCCGGATGGAGGGTTCGACCTACGCCGATCCGCCGCAGCGCTTCGAGGCAGGCGTCCCGATGGCGGCCCAGGCTGTGGGCCTGGCCGCAGCCTGCGACTACCTCACCGCCCTCGGCATGCCGAGGGTGACGGCCCATGAGCACGCCCTCACCGAGGCCCTGCTCGCCGGTCTCGCGCAACGTCCGTGGGTTCGAGTTGTCGGACCAGTCGACGGCAAGGACCGTTCTGGCGCGGTCGCCTTCGTCGTCGACGGGATTCACCCGCATGATGTCGGCCAGATCCTCGACGATGCCGGAGTCGCCGTCCGGGTGGGTCACCACTGCGCCTGGCCACTTCATCGGCGAATGAACCTGACCGCTACGACGCGAGCCAGCTTCGCGGCATACAACACGGTTGCTGAGGTCGAGGCGTTGCTGACAGCTCTCGATCGGGTGCCTGTGGTGTTCGGGACGGAGGTCTGATGGACCTCTATCAGGAGATCATCCTGGAGCACGCGAAGCGGCCGCACCACGCGGGCCTGCGAGACCCGTTCAATGCTCAGGTGCACCACGTCAACCCGACCTGCGGGGACGAGGTAACCCTTCGGGTCCAGCTCAGCGGCGAGGGGCGGTCTGCGGTGATTGCTGACCTGTCCTATGACGCGGTCGGCTGCTCCATCTCAACGGCCTCGACCTCGGTTCTGACCGATGAGGTCATCGGATACAGCGTCGAGCAAGCACTGAGCACATTCGTCGCGGTGCGAAGGATGCTCACCAGCAAGGGCGCCGACTCAGGCGACGAGGATGAGATCGGCGACGGGGTCGCGTTTGCCGGTGTCTCGAAGTACCCGGCTAGGGTCAAGTGCGCGCTCCTGGGCTGGGTCGCATTCACGGATGCCCTGACCCAGGCGGGGATCGACATCAGTGCGACCTCGGCCATCACGAGCAATACCATCTCGAGCAACACCATCTCGAGCAACACCATGGAGAACTCATGATCGACACGACGACAGAACACACCCCCGCCGCCGCCGCAGGTCCGACGCCGCCCAACGTGGCCGACGTCGAAGAGGCCCTACGCGATGTTGTTGACCCCGAGCTCGGGATCAACGTCGTCGATCTGGGCCTGATCTACGGCGTCACCGTGGACCAGCACTCCCACGTCATCATCGACATGACGTTGACCAGTGCCGCGTGCCCGCTGACCGACGTCATCGAGGACCAGGTTGCCCAGGCCCTCGAGGGCCTGGTGGCCAGCCATCGGATCAACTGGGTCTGGATGCCGCCGTGGGGTCCGGACAAGATCACGGACGATGGCCGTGAGCAGTTGCGGGCTCTCGGCTTCAACGTGTGAGCCGAGGGGCACCAGCCCGGCGCATTGAGGTTTCCCCCGAGCGAATCGTCCCCTGGGTCAACGGCTTTGCCGAACGTCACGGCATGCTGACGTGGTCATCAGCCGAGACGACCGTTTCCTTGTTCGCGGCCGACGGCGCAACCGCGGTCCTGGAGCCGTTCGTGCCGAGTACCGGCAGCGGACCCGGTGGGCTGGACGTGCTGGCCGGCTGGGTGGCGCCCCCCAGCCGCCTGGCGCTGATCCTGGTCCGGCGCGGCGGGTACGCCGTGGGCCTGGGACAAGGGCTGGAGCTCGTCGCCCACAAGGTGGGTACGCGCTATGTGCAGTCCCGGACCGCCGCCGGCGGCTGGTCCCAGCAACGCTTCGCCCGACGCCGTGACAACCAGGCCGACGCGCTGGTGGGTTCCGTCATCGAGCACACCCGGCGAGTCGTGCTGGCATCGCCCAGTGATGCCTTAGTGGTCGGCGGGGACAAGGCCCTCGTGCGTGACGTTCTGGCTGACGCCCGCCTGACCCGACTCGCGGAGCTCCCACGGAGGGAGCTCTTCGACCTGCCTGACCCGAAGCTCGCGGTTCTGGAGCAAGCCCTCCACCGGGGCCGAGCCGTGCGCATCACGCTTTCTGACCCTGACCCTGACCCTGACCCTGACCCTGACACTCACACTGACCCTGACCCTGACCCTGGTGGGCCGGTCGTCTAGACCTTGGCTCGCGCATCTGAACAACGGTGGTGCATCAGAAGGTGGTGCATCAGAAGGTGGTGCATCAGAAGGTGGTGCATCAGAACGGTGGTGGCCCCGGGTCGCGTGACGCCAGAGCGGCTGCGGCTGCGGCTGCGGCTGCGAGTTGTTTCTGGTTGGCTCGTGCCGTGTCCCAGGTGTGTTGCCGGGGTTGTGGGGTGGCGGGGGCCAGGGCTTGGGCCCAGTCGATCTCGTCGAAGATGTTGAAGTGCCCGGGCAGGGGGATGTCGGGATTGAGCACCCGTGCCAACCGGCGACCGAGCCGCGATTCGAGGGTTGAGGTCTTGAGGGGTTGGTCGTCGGGGTGGTCGTACACGTAGGGGTAGGTCGTGACCTTCCGGCCGGTGGCGGTGGTCCAGTGCAGCGTCCCGTCCGGTGACTGGTCGCTGTCCCAGAAGCCGCCGGTCTTGAGGTTGTG
>DHJN01000121.1 GCA_002404345.1 Actinobacteria bacterium UBA4719
AGCAGTCGGCGCAGCTTGTCCTCTGCGGCAGCCTGCGCGGCCTCGAGGGCTGGAAGCTCCTCGGCGAAGGCCTTGTCCTGCACGGCCAGCTCACGGGCCGCAGCCACGTCATCTCGGGCGGCGTGCCACGCGTGGTATGCCGCGACGGTCGGCGCCAGCGCGGCATACCGCTTGTTCAGCTTGCGCACGAGCCCCTGATCGGAGTGCACCGCGGGCTCGGCAAGCTGAGCCTCGAGGTCGGCGTACTCCTGGACCAGCGTCGCAGCGGACTCCAGCATCTCGGGCACCTCTCGTGAACAGCCCTCGGACAAGCACAGGCAACAGCACAAACAGCAACGCCGGCCCCACGACCATCAGGGTCGGGGGCCGGCGTGCGGGAAAGCTACGTTGCGTCCGTCTTGACGGCGTCCTTCTTGCCGTAGCGCGCCTGGAAGCGGGCGATGCGGCCACCAGTGTCGAGGATCTTCTGCTTGCCGGTGTAGAAGGGGTGGCACTGCGAGCACACGTCGGACGAGATCTTGCCGCTGTCCACGGTGCTGCGGGTCTGGAACGTGGAGCCACAGGTACAGGTGACCGTGGTCTCGACGTAGTTGGGGTGAAGGTCCTTCTTCAACGTGTGCTCCTTGTGATTGAGGCGGGGCCGGATCGTGTGCTCGGGACTCCCTCGCGCGCGGGAACCGGCAGCCAACACATCAGTGTGCCAGATCAGACACGTATGCCGAAAACGTCCTCTGGGTGGGAGTCATTCCCGACACCCGCCGAACCCACAGCCAGCGTGCTCAACGGCAGGTCCACGACCACCGTCGTCCCCTCCCCCTCGACCGAGGTCAGGTGCAATGCCCCGCCGTGGTCGTCGACGATCCGCTTGACGATGCTCAGCCCGAGGCCGGTGCCGGGGATCGCCTGGTCCGTGGCGTTCCTCCCGCGATAGAAGCGGGTGAACATCTGTAGCTGGTCGTCGGCCGGGATACCGATACCTCGGTCCATGCAGGACAAGAGGACTCGGCTGCGACTCTCGTCCAGCGTGCACCTGATGGTCACCACGCCTCCCGGGCGGCTGAACTTGATCGCGTTGGCGACGATGTTGAGGATCGCGCGATCAAGTGATCCCCTGTCGCCCAGAACGACCACCGAGTCCAGACCGGCGTCGATGTCGAGCTCAATGCCGCTCTTGCGGGCGAATGGGGACAGCACCAGGCCGGCGCGCATGACCAGCTGACGCATGGACAACCCGACGACGTTGGTCCCGGTCTCGCCAGTCTCGATCCGGTTGAACACCAACAGGTCCTCGATCAGGCTGGTCAGCCGACTCGTGTTGCGGTCCATCACCTCAATCATCTGAGCCTGCTCCACCGTGAGCTCGCCGGCGTCACCCTCCCGGAGCATCTCCAGATAGCCGCTGATCGAGGTCAGCGGGGTTCGCAGCTCGTGGCTCACCGTCGCCAGGAAGTCATTCTTCTGGCGGTCGAGTCGTTCGAGTCGCTTGACATGTTCGCTCTCGTGCGCCCGGTACTCCGTCTCCACGATGACCCCCGCCACAAACCCGGCGACCTGTTGAACGAGGTTGGCCTCGGTTTCGGTCCACGTGCGGGGCTCATGGTCCATGAGGACGTAGATCATCCCGATGATCCGGTCGCTCAGACCGATAGGGGCCATGATCACCGCGCGGGCACCCGTCTCGCGGTGGAAGGTCTGGCCTTGTTCCGGTGGCTGCACATCCGCCACGAGAAAGTCGTCCCGCGCCGTGACCCCGGCGGTCACCCACAGCTCCGACGCGAGGCGGCCGACCTCCCGCAGCAGATCGGGCGACATCTCTGGCAGGGGTGGCAGAACCGGCAGGTGCCATTGGGCGGCAACCAGCTCCTTGCGGTCGGCGTCGATGGTGTGAGCCATGACCCGGTCGACGCCGAGCCCTTCGCCCAGCGCGGCGCACAGGATGCCCAGGGTCTGCTTGGCGTCCGGCGCCACGCGGATGGCCTGCTCGATCTCCATAGTGAGCTCGCGCATGGCCGCGGCACCGGCTTGGGTCCGCTGCATACCCAGGTTCTGCTCGGTAAGTGCGCTGACCTCGCTGGCCATGGAGCGCGCGACCCGGCGACCCAGGACCGAGATCGCCACCAGGCCCACCAGGGCCACCAGGACCACAAGGACCACAAGTGCGGCAGCGATCAACCAGCCGACTTCCTCCAGCTGGAGCTGAACGGACCCGACCGCCACAACAAAGACCAGCAGGAGCATGGCACAGCACAGACAGACGAGTTCTCGCAGGCGGGGAGCGGTCGTCCACCCCTGGGCCGCCCCGCGACGGCGCGGATCAGACATCGCCCCTCAACGTGGTCACAGCATGGGAGTCGTCGCCGAAACCCTGCCGGGTCATGGTCCCCCAGACCTGTTTCTTGCCGCGCAGACTCGCCCACCACCCTTCCAGGCGCCACCACGCCGTCGTCTGGCGGTAGCCGAGGTTCTCCAGCACGGAGGCAAACAGGATCGCCCCCAGATCCCGCCAGTGGGGGTACTTGTGAAAGCTCAGCTCCTCGATGGCCATCGCGACCAGGGTGACCAGGGTGGCGTAGCCGTAGGCCACGACCATGAACAAGAGGGCGTACTGCGTGCTGACCACCCCGAGCGCGAAGCCGAGCACGACCAGGACGAAGCCGACGAACTCCCAGAAGGGAGCGATCAGCTCGAAGGCCCAGTAGTACGGAAGGGCCACGAGCCAGATCCTGCCGTAGCGGGGGTTGAGCAACATCCCACGGTACTTCCACAGCGTCTCCCACAGCCCCCGGTGCCACCTCTTGCGCTGGCTGCGGAGGACCTTGGCGGTCACCGGCACCTCTGTCCACGACACCGGCTCGGCCACGAAATGCACGCGATAGTCCCGGCGCTTCCTGATCATGTGGCGGTGAATCCGCATGACGAGCTCGAAGTCCTCGCCGATGCTGTCGGGGTCGAGACCGCCGACCTCCACCAGCACGTCTCGCCGGAACATGCCGAACGCACCGCTGATCAGGATGAGCGCGCCGAACCGGGACCACCCCGAGCGCCCGAGCATGAAGGCCCGCAGGTACTCGACGACCTGGATCCTGACGAGCCACGGCTCGCTGAGCTTCACTTCGACCATGCGTCCGTCCACGATCTTGCACCCGTTGACCGCGCGGATGACCCCCCCCCCGGTCGCGACGACTCGCATGGGATCATCGGCAAACGGCTTGGTCACTGCGACGAGGGCATCCGGTTCCAGGATCGAGTCGGCGTCGATGAACACCACCAGCGGCTCGATACCGGCGTTGATGCCGACGTTGATGGAGTCGGATCGGCCGGAGCTCTCCTTGCGCACCACCACCAGCCGGGTGCGTCCGTCCCGCGGAACGTGGACGTCGATGATGCCCCCTCGGGTCGTCAGGTCGTCGGGCACCTCACGCTGGACGCACACGAGATCAAAAGCCCCCCGTAGCTTCTCGTACGTCGCGTCGGTGCTGCCGTCGTCGACGACGATGACCTCATGGCGGGCAAAGCGCAGCGCCAGCAAAGCCTGCACCGAGGTGACGATCACCACTTCCTCGTTGTAGGAGGGCACGACGACCGAAACACCCTGGCCCAGCTGGCTGGCCACGGCTTGTTCACTACCGGCGTAGCCCTTGCGGCGGCTCTGGTGCCAGAACTCCCACCCGGCCAGGCACATGAGCACGAGCAGGGAGGTGTTGATGACCAGGAAGTAGATGAGCATCGGGGTGGCGACCAGGTTCATTGTCCCGGAGACGACGAGTCGCAAGCCCTCAAGGAGGTCGAACCAGGTCATCATGACCCCGTGCCGCTGACGACCAGCTGCCCACGCAGCCCGGCGAGCTCAAGGGCCCCGCCTGCTGCCCGGGCGCCGGCGCCCTGTCCTGTGGCGGCGGCCGCTTCGAGTCTGGCGATGCCGGCGGAGCCGATCCGGACCAGGGAGTCGGCGGCCAGCTCAGCCAGCCGGCGGTCACCATCGCCGAGCAGACCGGCGAGGGTCTCAAGGCCCTCGAGCCGTCCCAGGTCACCCAGCGCGACCGCGCAGGTGCGCCTCAGCACGGTTGTCTCCGAGGCATCCGCATGCCGGGCAAGGGTAGCCGCGTCATCGGCACCACCGACCCGGCCGAGCGCGACGGCGGCGCTGACCCTCACGTCGCCATCGCAGTCCGTGGCAAGCAGGATGCGCAGCTGCGGAGCAGCCGAGAAATGAGTGCCGTGGCCGGCGACCACGGCACAGAGGTTGCGTACAGCAGGATCTTCCGATGCCAGGCCCAACTGGAGTGCCAGGCCGACCTCGACCCCCATGGCCAACAACGCCTCGGCTGCGACCCAGGCAGGCAGGCCGATCTGCCCATGCTGGGTGCGTAGCGCGCCCATGACGCCCATCGCCGCCGAAGGGTCGCCGATGGTGCCCAGGGCTCGGGCGGCCACCATCCGGACATCCGCGGCAGGGTCGTTCAGAAGAGGCAGCATCAGGGCTGCGCTGTCAGGATCACGAACCAGTCCGAGCAGGTATGCAGCGCACGCTCGTCGGACCGCGGACCGCGAGGTCAGCATCCTCCTGGCCTCGTCGATCTCACCGTGCGAGCGCATGAGCTCGCCCAGGTTGACACCCGGGATGCCTCGAACCTTGGGCAGGAAGGCGACCACGCTCGGCCGCAGGCGAGCCCAGATAGGCGCCGGGACGGCAGACAATGCGGCGATGGCCTGCCCATCCTGGTCCTCGCCGGAAGCTATGACGACCAACGCGCGTCGATAGGGCGCAAGCACGGCAGTGGACCTGGCGACATCACGACCCCGTCGAACCTTTGCGATGGCGATAACGGCGACCGAAGACGCACAGGCCAGACCAATCGCGGCGCCGACAGTCAGGAAGGTCTGCCCAACATTCACCTATCACCCCTGGCCAGAACCGCGTTGACGCGGTGCAAAAGCTCGCGCGGGCTGAAGGGCTTGATGACATAGTCGCTGGCGCCAGTGGCGAAACCGGTGTCGATGTCGGAGTCACGTGCCCGCGCCGTGAGCAGGATGACGTCCAGGTCTTTGGTGGACTCCTTGGCCCGGACATTGCGCAGCACGTCGATGCCCGACAGCCCGGGCATCATGACGTCAAGGATGGCCAGCCTGGGAGGGTCGGCCTCGATGGTCTTCAGGGCCGCCACGCCATCAGAGACAGCGATGGTGTCGAACCCGGCCTGGGTCAGCTTGAAGACCACGAGATCTAGGATGTCCAGGTCATCGTCGGCGACGACGATGCGGGTCTTGACCGGTCTTGACCGGCTCAGTCATTCTCAACACACCTCAACACCGTCTCGGCTGGTCTTGCAACAACTCTACGGCGGGCGAAACCGCAGCACCCGAAAATGACGAAACCCGTCCAGAACGCCTCTGAACGGGTTTCGGCACGCTATGTCACTCGATGGAACCTCAGTCACCGGATGGAATCCAGCTCGGGTCAGTCGTCCTCGTCCATCTGGANNAGCACCCGGCGCAGCTTCCAGACGATCTTGAGCTCCTCGTTGGCCATCAGGATCTCCTCCCGGCGCGTCCCCGAGGGGTTGACGTCGATGGCCGGGAAGATACGACGCTCGGCGAGCTGACGCGACAGGCGAAGCTCCATGTTGCCGGTGCCCTTGAACTCCTCGAAGATCACCTCGTCCATCTTGGAGCCCGTGTCGACCAAGGCGGTGGCGAGGATGGTCAGCGAGCCGCCGTTCTCAATGTTGCGGGCGGCACCGAAGAAGCGCTTCGGCGGGTAGAGCGCGCTGGAGTCGACACCACCGGAAAGGATCCGGCCGCTCGCCGGGGCGGCGAGGTTGTAGGCACGGCCCAGTCGGGTGATCGAGTCAAGCAGGATGACGACGTCGTGACCCATCTCGACGAGGCGCTTGGCCCGCTCGATGGCGAGCTCGGCGACCGTCGTGTGGTCGGTGGCCGGCCGGTCGAAGGTCGAGGCGATGACCTCACCCTTGACCGCCCGCTGCATGTCGGTGACCTCCTCGGGGCGCTCGTCCACCAGGACGACCATGAGGTGGGCCTCGGGGTTGTTGGTCGTGATCGCGTTGGCGATCGCCTGCAGGATCAGGGTCTTGCCAGCCTTGGCCGGGCTGACGATCAGACCACGCTGGCCCTTGCCGATCGGGGCGATGAGGTCAATCAACCGGGTCGAGAGAATGTTCGGCTCGGTCTCCAGACGCAGTCGTTCCTGCGGGTAGAGCGGGGTGAGCTTCGCGAAGTTGACCCTGTCGAGCGACTGCTCCGGCGTCAGGCCGTTGATGGTGTCCAGGCGAACCAGCGCGTTGAACTTCTGGCGAGCCGGGAATCCTGTCTCTTATACACATCT
>DHJN01000270.1:0-2056 GCA_002404345.1 Actinobacteria bacterium UBA4719
GACCTTTTGTGGCTCGGTCGAGCACAGTGCTCGTCATGCCGGTCTTGACACCTTCTTGAGCTGTCGCGCCATCAAATTCGGCGACCGCTGGGCTGGCTGGGAGCAATACGAGGGTTAGACAGGTCAGGCAGGCAAGGGCTGTCGCGCGACGCCTCATCGGCTTCTCACTTCATGATCTTTATGGTCGCGACTGACCAGGCGTGACCGGTGTACAGCAGCTCAAAATCGACCCGGAGTTTCTTTCGCTTGTCGGTGATGTACTTCTTTCCGGCCCCGTCGATCTCGCTCCTGCGTTCCTGCACCACGTTCGCGAGGACGTCGAGCCTCTTTGGGCTCGGGGCGTCCAGGGCCCCGATGAATTCGATGGTCACCGGGTTCCCGTCGTACCGGTGACCCTCTTTGGCCAGCCGGGCCGCATCGTTTTCGTACGCAGCGCAGGCTTTGGACGAGGCTTGGCAGAGTGGGGACAGGATGCCTGCGCGCGGACCCGTCCAGGCGACATTCAAGCGCCCGATGAAGTAGCGGACGAAGGCACCGGCACCGGCGGGGGTGTGGGCGCGGGCGGTGGCGGGGATGTTCGGGTCGGTCTTGGGGCGGGCGGTGGAAGTCGGGGAGGCCGGTGTGGCCGTCGGCGCTGGCGTGGTGGTCGTCGGCGAAGAGCCCGCGGTGCTGGAGGGTGACGCGTTGGGCTTGGTGTCCCCACCGCATCCGGCCAACAACATCGATGCGGCCAGCGGAACAGCCAGCAGGGCGGCCGAGGTCTTCCTGCTGGTCGAGGCAAGCTTCGCGGTCGAGATCGATTTCACTGTCGTCAACTTCACCGTCGTCAACTTCACCGTCGTCAAATTCACCGTCGTTAACATCATTGTCGTCTCCAACTTCACTGTGTCTCCAACGGCTATGAGAGCCGAGCGCGGGCGACACGACGCTCGGAGGTTCTTCGGATAACCCGCTGGAGAGGGATGCCCCCAACACGATCCCCAAGGGGAGTATGCCGGACTCGGTGGCTTTCGATCACTTTGTCCACAGACACGCCGACGACCCAGGGGCCACCCGAAGCGCCGCCGAGGGGCGACCAGAACCCCGACACGCCGACGCGGTGCGGGACACACAGACCGCCTTGTGTCCGAGGTCGGATCGACGTAAGATCCCTACATATAGTAGTTACATGGACGTAAGTCGTCCACATGTAGTCCCCTGAGTAAATAGACTTATCCCCAGGTCATCCACACCTTGACCACAGGTTTGTCCCCAAGTGGCCACACAAACAGCCCTCGGGCCGGCAGCACGAGCAAGCACACGGCATACGAGCAGCCGGGCATATGAACCCCGGCATATCAGCAGAAGGGCGGACCACCACGATGTATTGCCCCTTCTGTCGCCACACGGACAGTCGCGTCATCGACAGCCGCACGGCTGACGACGGCACCGCGATCCGCCGCCGGCGGCAGTGTCCCGAGTGCAACCGACGTTTCACCACGGTCGAGACCGCGAGCCTGTCGGTGGTCAAGCGCAGCGGCGCGAACGAGCCGTTCAGCCGCAGCAAGGTTCTGGTCGGCGTGCGCAAGGCCTGCCAGGGACGTCCGGTCACCGACGATGACCTGGCCAGGCTCGCCCAGAAGGTCGAGGAGGCCATCCGGGCAGCGGGGAGCGCGGAGGTCGACGCCCACGAGGTGGGGTTGGCCGTCCTCGGACCGCTGCGCGAGCTCGACGAGATCGCCTACCTGCGATTTGCCAGCGTCTACCAGGCGTTCGAAAGCCTGGAGGACTTCGAGTCCGCGATCACCCTGCTTCGCGCCGAGCGCGAACCCACAGGTCAAGAGCCAGACCCAGCCGGCATGGGGGCAGCACCCTCTAGCGGCGGTATGGCGGGCAGCTAGTCCCAGCGTGAGTCCGGCACCGATGAGTTGTCGGTGCCGGAAGCAAAACTTGAAATCACCGACCATGACACCCAAGACCGAAGGGCCAGGGAGGCCAACAATGACGGAGACGACCGGCGCAAGCACAGGGGCGCGACGGAGCAGCGGCAAGAGGGGCGTGAAGGTCGAGCGCATCT
>DHJN01000270.1:2173-2868 GCA_002404345.1 Actinobacteria bacterium UBA4719
CAGAACTGGAAGACCGGCGTCACCATCTTCGAGCAGCGCGACGTGGAGTTCCCGGACTTCTGGTCGGTCAACGCCTCCACGATCGTCACCACCAAGTACTTCCGCGGCGCTGTCGGCACCCCCGAGCGGGAGAAGGGGCTCAAGCAGCTCATCGACCGTGTAGTCCTGACCTATGTCAAGGCCGGCACCGACCACGGCTACTTCGCGACGCCCGAGGACGCCGAGCTGTTCGAGCACGAGCTCACCTATGCCCTGCTGCACCAGGTGTTCGCCTTCAACTCGCCGGTGTGGTTCAACGTGGGCACCGCCTCCCCTCAGCAAGTGTCAGCTTGTTTCATCCTGGCCGTGGAGGACTCGATGGAGTCGATCCTCAACTGGTACACGGAGGAGGGTTTCATCTTCAAGGGTGGCTCCGGCGCCGGCGCGAACCTCTCCCGGATCCGCAGCTCCAAGGAGCTGTTGTCCTCAGGCGGTACGGCGAGTGGTCCCGTCAGCTTCATGCGCGGCGCGGACGCGTCGGCCGGCACGATCAAGAGCGGCGGCGCCACGCGTCGAGCGGCCAAGATGGTGGTCCTGGACGTCGACCACCCCGACATCGTGGAGTTCGTCAAGACCAAGGCGCACGAGGAGCACAAGATCCGGGCGCTGCGTGACGCGGGCTTCGACATGGACCTGGACGGCAAGGACATCATCTC
>DHJN01000090.1:0-14680 GCA_002404345.1 Actinobacteria bacterium UBA4719
CGGATCACGGCGGCCCACTCCATGACGAAGGTGTGCGCGACCGCGGTGAATCCGGTCGGGCTGGCTAGCCGGCGCCAGAAGCTGCCGTTGTCGGTCACCGACATGTCCATCGCCGCGTGGCCCTCCATGGAGCCCGGCACGGCCTTGTTGGCCTGCTCGCGCGCCCTTTCAACGAGCTTCGTGGTCAGGAAGCGGCGGAACAGCAGCGCGATGAACAGGATCATCACCGGGCCGCCGACGAGCTCAGCGAGGGTGAACTGCCAGCCGAGCAGGAGCACCAAGATCAAGCCCAGCTCGATGACCAGGTTCGTCGACGCGAGCTCAAATGCCATCGCCGCGGTGAAGTCAGCGCTCTTACGAAACAGCGCCCGCGCCAGTGCCACGGCCGCGTAGGAGCAGGAGGACGAGGCGGCCCCGAGCGCGGTGGCTGTGGCCAGGCTTTTCGGGCTGTCATCGGCCAGCAGTCGGGCGATCGCCGATTTCCTCACGAGCGCCTGCACGATGGCTGACAGCGTGAAGCCGAGTATCAGAGACCAAGTGACCTGCCAGGTCATGGACCCGGCGGCGCCGAGTGCGTCAAGCAACCCGTGCCAGATCCGGTTCATGCCTGCAGCCTCTCGCCTCACCCTGCTCCTCGACCGTAGTTCAGTCGGGTCGTTGGCGCGAGCAACGGGACGACCGCCTGGCAACCGTTTCTGGCGCCGATCAAGGATCCGTGGCATGCGTGCGGTCAGGTCCTGAATGCACCGACCTCGCCTTGGTCGGCGTGGGCCGCCCAGACGTGATGTATTCGACCCCGGACCATCGCGGGAACGCCCCCGAGCGCCAGACACCGATGCCGAGCAGCAGCATCCCGATGGCGAAGACGAAATGCCCCAAGAGGAGCGGCGCCCCGCTACGACAGGTCGCGGCGGGTCGCTCGGTCGTCGCGAAGCTTGAACTGACCGAAGAACGCAAGCTAAGCCGCCGGGTCGCCGCAGTCCTCGCCTACCTCTACGACCCAGGCCAAGGGAGCGGGACCGGACCAACAATCCGGACGGATTAGTGGTACCCAGACTCGGGCCCGGCCTAGCTGGAATCGTCTAACCGAAAGCCGACCTTCAGACCGACCTGGAATTGCGCAACGGCGCCATCCGCGATCTGGCCACGGATCTCTGACACCTCGAACCATTCCAAGTTCCGCAGTGTCTGGCTGGCGCGCGCAACGCCGTTGCGGATGGCCTGCTGGAGGCTCTCAGGCGAACTCCCCACGATTTCGGTGACGCGATAGGTGTGATCGGACATGGCAGACCTCCGGTTTGGCTGAGAACACTGGATTGACAATCACACCCGCGCAACAGGCCGTGCACAACCCCTGGCGACCCGCGCAAGAGCACCCGCACTGGTGCCCGACCCACTCATTCACAAGTCCAAGCGCATGAAGGCCTTGCCCCGCGCCAGTTCCCGCGTGTGCGGGAAGGAGCGGCCCAGCCCCACGCGTCACCGGTTACAGAACCCTGTGGGACACGACCGAGGTCCAGGGCGAGCTTCAACCTTCACCTCGGCTAGCGCTGTGAGCTTCTGGGTGCACGATGGGCTTCACCGTCCGTTCAGGAAAGTGAGGGCCGATGCCCAGGTTGGCAGATTAGTTACACAACCAACGGCGCGAAGGGCCTCCTTAGCGCATCACAAGGAAGGCGACCCTGGCAGCCAATGCGGTGTGATCGGAAGGGAATCCGTTGTCAGCCGGGTGGGCGAACAGTGGCTTGATCGACGGGTCCACGACAAAGGGTCGGAGGTCGGTGTGGATGGCTGCGGCCACCTTGATCAGCACGGCCACGATGAGCAGCGACACGACCGCCTGCACGGCGAGCCCCACCTTGTCCTTGCGGGGCAGGAAGAGCCAGATGACGGTTGCCGCGGCCAGGATAAAGAAAAGGAGGTACTGGGCGAGGGCAACGATCAGGTTGTTCATGGCAATGTTCCTCCTTCCGCCTCGTCAACCCGCAGCGCGGGAACAACGACGCTGACAACGTTAGGAAGGCGACGGTTAGCCGACGGACCCCAAACGGCAAGAGGACGGCAAATCTCTCGGTGAACCGCCGGGCCGTCAAGGTCGCGCTTCTCGGAAACCATGACGGGTCTATGGGACGGCGCGCCGAGTCTATGCGACGGCGCGGCGGGACTATGGGACGGCGCGGCGAGCTCGAGTGGGTTCTTGGGTTCAAGATCCCGGCTTGGGCGCCGGACACTCAGCCTGCGGCGCCACCAGCCGCAGCTCGCAGCAACGCCTCGCGATCGGCGATCTTGGCCCGCTCCCGCCCCTGCGCTCGACCGAGGTCGGCTTCGGCGAGCTCGATAGCGGTCCACCCCTGCCACGTCACCACGTTGACGCCCCGTTCGGCGAGCAGGTGCAGCGCCGCGTCAGGGTCGCGGACCGGCGCCGGCGGAAGAGATGGTGCATCTTCGAGCAGCGAGGTGACGGTCTCCTTTGCGTCGGACTTGTTGGTTCCGATCACACCCGTCGCGCCCCGCTTGATCCAGCCGGCCACGTACTCACCCGGTGCGGCCGACCCGGCGCGCAGCACGCGGCCCGCAACGCTGGGGATGACCCCGGTCTGCTCGTCCACGGGTACTCCCGGGATGGACACTCCGCGATGGCCCACCGCGCACAGGATCATCGACGCGTCGACCGTGCAGGTCTCGCCGGTCCCTGTCGCCAGGCCTGCTCGGTCGAGTCGGGTGCGTTCCAGGCGAAGCCCGCTCACCTCGACGTCGCCGAGCACCTCGACCGGCCGCAGCATGAAGCGCATGTGCACGCGCCGTGGACGGCCCGACGGTGGGCGCTCGGCCCACGCTTGCAACACCTCGAAGTTTCGCCGCACGACCGGATCGGCGGTCGCGAGCCTCTCGCGGCTCGTCTCGTCGAGCGCGAGCTCTTTCGGATCCAGGAACACGTCGGCGTTGCTCAGCTCGCCGATCTCGCGTAGCTCCTTGGTAGTGAACTTCGCCTGCAGCGGGCCTCGCCGCCCGATCAGATGGATGTCTTCCACGCGGCTGCGTTCGAGCACCTTGAGGACGTGGTCGGGCATATCGGTGTGGCGGAGCTCGTCGACAGACTTCGCGAGCATGCGCGTGACGTCCAGCGCGACATTGCCCGATCCGACCACTGCCACACTGCGGGCCTGCAGGCTGAAGCGGTCGATCGGTGCGTCGGGATGGCCGCAGTACCAGGCCACGAGGTCGGTGGCCGAGAAGCTGCCCGCAAGGTCCTCTCCCGGCACCCCCAGTCGCCGCGCGACCATCGCCCCACAAGTGAGGATGACGGCGTCGTAGAGACGGTGGAGCTCCTCGAGGGTGATCTGGGTCCCTACCTCCACGTTCCCGAGGAAGCGGACCGCGGGGTCCTCGAGCACCTTCTGCAGCGCAGTGCTGATCGACTTGATCCGTGGATGGTCGGGTGCGACCCCGTAACGGACCAGACCGAAGGGGCACGGCAACCGGTCGAACACATCGACCAGGACGTCACCGTGCTGGGTCAGCGCCGCAGCCGCGTACACGCCGGCCGGGCCAGAACCGATGACCGCCACCTTCAGCATGATGCAACCTTGTCACGCCTCCAGGACGCCGGAGCTTGGGTGCAGAGAATCGTCGCAACAGCGCTCTGATGTGAGTGAGCGCAGTGCGGCATGCTCCTGCTTGGTTTGGCGGGGGACTACGGCGTAGGAGTCGGCGCCGAGGCTACGGCGTGGACGGAAGCTCAAGCCGGTAGCCGTGACCGCGCAGCGTCGTGATGTTCGGCAGCCCAAGACCCCCGGGCTCCGTCGTGGGTGGCAACGATTCGGACAGTCGCCGACGTAGCGCCGCCATCGTCACATCAAGGGTCTTGGTCGAGCCGAACCAGTTCTCATCCCATACCTGCGCCATCAGGTCCTCACGAGTGACGGCGATTCCTGGACGGCGCGCAAGGGCCACCAGAAGCTCGAACTCCTTTGGTCGCAGGACCATCTCGCGGTCGCGCAAGAGACATCGCCGGGCCGCGACGTCCACGACGAGGCCGGCGACCCGGAGCGGGTCGGTGTCCTGCGCTGTAGCTGGGCGTCGTTGCAGGTGGGCGCGCAGACGCGCCAGTAGCACGGTGAGGCTGAACGGCTTGACCAGATAGTCGTCGGCGCCGGCGCCGGCGTCCAGACCCACGATCACGTCGATCTCGTCACTGCGTGCTGTCAGGATGACGATCAACAGGTCGGGCTGCTCGGCGCGCAGGGTGCGAGCCACCTCGATGCCGTCGATGTCCGGAAGACCGAGGTCGAGCAGGACAACGTCCGGGGAGTACTCGCGAGCCAAGGTCAGGCCGGCCCGGCCTGACCGGCACCAGTGCGCGCCGTATCCGCCGCCCTTCAGACCGGCCTCCAGGTGTCGGCCGATGGTTTCATCGTCCTCGATCACCAGGACCTGGTGCCTGTCGGCGGCACGTGTCCGGCTCATGAGCCAGATCGTAGCCACGGCCGCAGCCCACGCTGCGGCCGTGTCGGCCACCGATGTCTCACAGGTCTCGCAGTTCTTCGACCGGGGGGCGGGCTGAGGCCCGGGTGCTGACCATCGCCGCGAGGCCCAGGGCAGCCACAACCGCGACGACGGTGATCGTCAGGTAGCTCCACGGGATCGCGATGACCGACGGCGGCGGGTCGAATACGCCGGTGAGGACCTTTTACCAGCATCTGGGAGAGTCCCCAGGCGATCAGGCCACCGCCGATCAGGCCGCCGACCGTGATCAGGAGGCCCTCGCTGAGGGCCAGCCCGCGCAGCTGGCGCCGTAGAGCTCCCAGCACCGAGGGGATCGCGAGGCTGCGCCGGCGCTCGGCCAGCCCGACGGCGAGCACGATCCCGCCTGCGCTCGCCGCCAGCAGTACGGCGAATACCAGCTCGAGCCGGGTCAGACCCGCGAGGTTGACCGACGTCAGGCTTGACCCGACCTGCGAGCGCGCCTGCGTCACGTTCGTGATCGCCGCGGCGGCGCCAAGGCGTCCCTGCAGGTCTGCCGCGACGGCGGTCTGAGCGCTTTTGCGGTGCCACCGCCGAAGTAGGCGTCCTGAAGCGATGTGGCTCTGGTGATGCTTCCCGGCCGCACGCCATACAGGTCCTGCAGGTCGGCCCCGACGTAGGCGAACCGGGTGCTGGATCGGCTCCACGTGTCGCACTCCGGACACGGATGCCATGCCGGCCGCGGCGGATGGTCCGACCCTGACGCCGGGCGACTCGGTCACCGTTACGTCGGCGCCGTTGGACAGCTGCGCGTCGGCCTCTGCCTGTTGCTGGTATGTCGCGTTGAAGGTTGCGGTCGAGGCGGCAAAGGATATGGCCAGCGCGAGCAGGACCAGGGCGCGTGCCAGTGGGCGTCTTTGCCTGGACATGCTCGCAGCCCCGATCTGGGCGAGCCGACCGGTCAAGGGACGGATAAGGCGTGCGAGCGGTCGACGTCCGTGGGTGAGTGCGAGATTGGCGATCCGCCACAACAGCATGGCCGCCCCGAGCCACAACAGCGCCGGGCCGAGGAATGCCCAGTAGGACACCGAGATCGTGGCAACGCCCTCAGGGGCGAGGACAAGGGAGTAGTTGTTGCTGCCGGAGGCCCAGAACACCAGGAGCGCACCGGCGACCAGCATGAAGTCAACTCCGATCTTCATCCACCACGTGGTGCGGGGTCGACCAACTGCGTGCCTGGCCTGAGCCACGGTGCGCCTGCGCAGGTCCCGCAGCGCCGGCACCAGGACCGTCATCATGGCGATGACCAACCCGGCGAAGAAAGCGATGGCGAACCAGATGAGTGTCGAGGAGGCGCTGCCGCCCAAGGGTGAGGGTCCGAATGCCAGACGCCCTGCGGCTGCACCGAGTCCCAGGCCCAGGAGCCCGCCAGCCGTGCCGATGAGGAGGGCTTCGACCACGGAAAGGCGGGCGACCTTGCGCGGTGAAAGGCCCCGGGTTCGTACCAGCGCCTGCTCGGCGCGTCGTCGGTCTGCGCCGGCACTGGCCAGGGCAGCGGTGAGCAGTGCGGCCAGCACAGCACCGGGCAGGCCGAGGAACAGGAACAGCATCTGGGCGTAGAGCGCGTCGCTTCGTTCGCCTTGCAGGGCCGCGCCGAGGTTGTTGCCGACCAGGGCTGAGCCGGCAAGGTGCGCCTCGAGGTTGTGCCCGGCTCCGATCACCGACTCGTATGCGGCGGCCGGGTCGTTTGAGAGCGGGGCGCCGCGAGCGACGTGGATCTGGGTGGTCAGGGCGAGGTTCGCCGTCGAAGACGCTTGGCCCGCAACGGTGTTGAAGGTGGCCTCGGGCAGGAGGATCACGTTGTCCGGGGGCGCTGACGGTTGGGACTGGGGTGGTGCGCCGACCTTCTGGAACAGGGAGTCCGCCTGCGGCAGGTCGACGACGCCGGCGACGGTGACGACGGCCGGGCCCGCCCCCGCCCGTCCGATGCTGACCTTGTCGCCGGGGCGGACGTGCAGGTTCGCGGCGGTCTGCTGGGCCAGGAGGACCCCGGTGGGCGATCCGCTGAGCTGGCGGATCTCGCCGGGGAACGTGTGACGATAGGTCGGGGACAGGCTCAGGACCAGTCCGGGTCCGGTGGTCTGGGTGGCGCCTCCGGCGGTTGCCTCCAGGCCGGTGGTCTGCGCCATTCCCACCGGCTCGGTCGCTGTGACGCCGGGAATCTTGGTGACCGCGTTCAGCACCGCCGCGGGGTCAGCACCGGGTCGGACCTGGACCTGCCAGTCGACTGCGACGGAGCGCACCGCCCTGGCAGTCATCGTCGCCTTCGAAGCCGTCAGGAACGTGCCCAGTGCGGCGATCAGCGCCACTGCCAGCGAGATGCCCACCGCGGTGGCCAGCAGGCGCCCGGTGTGCCGGCGGAGCAGGCCACCCAACCAGGTGATCGTCATGAGATCGCTCCCTGGGTCGCGGCGGACCGTAGTCGGCCTTCGTGCATGGTCCAGTGAGTGTCGAGGCGCTCAAGAACGGTCCGGTCATGGGTGGTGACCACCAGCGCCGCACCGATCCGCGCGGTCGCGTCGAGCAGGACATCGATCAGGTGCTGACCTGTTGCGTGGTCGAGCTGGCCGGTGGGCTCGTCGGCGAGGACCAGCTGTGGTCTTTGGGCGAGAACGCGGGCCACGGCGACGCGCTGGGCCTGGCCGCCGGAGAGCTCCTCGGGCAGCTTGGCTGCCAGGTTGCTCACCCCAACCAGCTCGAGCGCTTCGGCCACCCGGTCACGGCATTCCTGCTCGCCCACCCCCGCCAGGATCAGTGGCAGTGCCGTGTTCTCGGCACCGTCCAGAGCCGGCACCAGGCTGGGGCTCTGGAAGACGACCCCGATGTCCTGGGCGCGCTCGGCGGGGATGGTCGAGAAACCGGGCCAGATGACCTCTCCGCGTGTGGGCAGCTCAAGGCCCGCCATCAGGTGCAACAGGGTGGACTTGCCGGAGCCGGAGGGCCGGCGATCGCGATACGGGCACCGCGGCTCACCTCGCTGGTGGTGCCGTGCACCGCGACCACGGCGGAGCGGCCGGAACCGAACGTGCGTGACGCGTCGGTGCAGACGACCAGCTTCTCGGTCGGGCTCATGAGACCACGGCCCCGTCCTGCAACGAGATGACGCGGCCCGCGATGCGGACCATCTCGGCGCTGTGGGTCACCACGAGCAGTCCGGTGCCCTGGCTGACGCGCTCTCGCAGCAGTGTCAGGATCTGCTGTTCGCACTGTCCGTCGAGTTCCCCGGTGGGTTCGTCGGCCAGGACGATGTCCGGGTCGTTCGCCAGGGCCACGGCCAGACCGACGCGCGCCAGCTCGCCCCCGGACAGCTCCTGGGGCACGGCCCGCCCGCGGTCGCTGAGCCCGACCTGTTCGAGCAGCTCGTCGGCGTTGAACCGCCGATCGTCGTGGTCGCCAGCGAGCTGGGCGAGCCGGATGTTGGCGCGGACATCCAGGTGCGGCAACAGGTTTCGTGACTGCATGAGAATGCCGATGCGCCGCGCCCGGATACGCGCCCGATCGGCCTCGGGACGGTGACTGACCCGCTCACCGCCAACCGTGACAGTGCCACCGGCTGGCTCATCCAACCGCGCCAGGCACGACAGCAGGGTCGACTTGCCCGATCCCGACGGGCCGACGACCGCGACAGCCTCGCCGCGTTCAACGGTCAATGACACGCCCCGCAATGCGAGGGTCTCGTCGTCACCGGTCCGGAAGAACCGGTACAGATCGCGAGCCTGCAACGCCGTGAAGCGCTCAAAAGCGTCGCGGACCACCGGCCCGGCACGACTGGGGTCGGATCAATGGCTGCTCGCGGCACCCCATCCCATCGGCCAGCTGATGGGCGAGGTCGAGAGCCGCTGGCATGGTGAGCTGGCCGCGCAGGGCCGTCGGCTCCAGGTGAACCTCCAGCCCGGGGTCACCATGATCGAGGTCCCAGGAAGTCTGGTCACCCAGATTCTGGATGTGTTGATAGACAACGCTCTTCGCCACGGTCGGGGTGCGGTGACGCTGACCGCCCGTGAGATGAGCGATGCTGTCGCGGTCGATGTTGCCGACGAGGGTTCGATCGGCATGGACCCGGGCGCGGTGTTTGATCGCGGGAGGTCAGGTGGTGACGGACAAGGCATCGGCCTGGCCTTCGCAAGATCGATGGCCGAAGCCAGTGGAGGGCGGGTGGTGCTGGCCCGCAGATCACCCGCGACCTCCACCCTCTTCCTCCCCGACGATCCGTCGCACCCCGGCGCGACCACCGGTTGAGTCGCCATGAGGACCGGTAGCCAACAAGATTCAGGAAAGGCCCTATGAACCCCCTCCGGCACCTGGACGACCAGCTGTTCCTGACCATCAACTCCTTCGCCCGCCAGACCCCGTGGCTGCACGGCTCGTTCCTGGCGTACGCCAAGTACGGCATGGTCCTGTTCGGGGTGCTCCTGCTGGCCGGGCTCTGGATCTCCCGACGAGGCGAGTCACGCGTCCTGGCCAAAGGGGGGTGGGCCTGCATCGCGACCCTGGTCGCTCTCGGGCTCAACCAGCCCGTCGGGCACGTGTTCGCCGAGGCACGGCCCTACGTCACCCACCCGCAGATCCTGCGCCTGGCCGACGTCACCACCGACTTCTCCTTCCCCTCTGACCATGCCGTCATGGGGGGTGCGGTAGCCGCCGGCCTGTTGCTGGTCCGCCGCCGCCTGGGTCTACTTGCGGCCCTGGCTGCCGCGGTGATGGCGTTCGCGCGGGTTTACATCGGCGCCCACTACCCGTGGGACGTCCTTGGGGGACTGGCCTTTGGCGCCGTCGTGGTACTGCTCGGCTGGGTGCTGCTCGGGCGCCCGCTGACGTCCTTGACCGCCCGCCTACGCTGTCAACATGGCCTGCGTGCCGTCTTCGCCGAGCGCCATGGTTCCGTTCATACCTCAGCCGGGCCAGGGGCCTGACTTCGCGCCCGTGAGCGGTTCACCCGCCGCGCCGCGCTTTGCAAAGCCGGCGTTGACAGCCGCCGAGGTGGCGTCGTCACCGGGCTCGATCGCAGCCGCAAACACGTGCCACGGACCTGCGGGTCAGGGGCGGGGCTTGAAGGCGGCCAGTTCGGGGACGATTGCGCGGTCATCCGTGATGGGGCAGGTGCTGGCTCAAACAGACCGGTGCTAGTGCTGCCGTAGGAATGTCCCACCACCGTCAACATCCCCATCGGGCCATCATGAGTGGTTCGCATCGCGTTCACGTCGGCCGCCAGCAGTTTGGAGCCCACCTCGGTTGGGGCTCGCGTGCGAGACGAGGAAAACCAGGCCGTCGTGCTTGTGGGGCGTGTTCACTGCGATGTATTCCGAGTAGTCCGCCGCCGCCCTTCAGCCGCCAGGACGTCATGTTGGCGCCAGAGGCAGCGCAGGCCGCATCCACTGTCGTGCGCTGCCCCGGCTTGAGCAGGATCTGGTCTTGGTCCGGGCGGCAGTAGGCGCCCTGGCAGTTCCACCCCTCCGGCGGCGCTGGCCATGACGGCTCCGGTCGCCATCCTGACGGCGGCGCCCATCCCGCAGGCGGTGTGGGCCATCCAGGCGGGGCCCACCATTGCCGGCGGTTCACGCCGGTCACCCTGCCACGTTGTGCGAAAGAGGAAAAAGCTCGTCATCGTCGGATCTGTGACGAGGGGTGGAGTCCCAGGCTGATGCGAACGGCGCGGTCGACGTGAAGAGCAGTCGTGTCATACAGCACCGCGTCCGACATGTCCCCCGCCGCGACGAGGAGGCTGATCTCGGTGCATCCGAGCACGATGCCTTGAGCGCCACGGGCGACAAGGTCGCGCATGATTGATCCGGCGGTAGTACTCCGCGCTGGCAACACTGCTCATGGCCACCCAGAACACCGATGGTCTTCATCTTGCCGCCCTGTCTCCCTTGCCCGAGTTGCATGCCCGAGCTGCTCGCCCGAACTTTAGGGGACGCCACCGTTTCTCCGGAGCCGAGGACTTCCTCATCGGTCGGGGGAGGCCGGGTGGCACCTGGCGTCCTCGTCCACAGTGTCGGGTGTGGCGGTGCGACTGGTCAGCCGGCCAGCACTTCGTCGAGGCGCTCGTAGCCCTCGCGGACGCCGTCCTCCATGCCGCTTGCCACGAACGCGTCGCGGTCCTCGAAGGAGTCGACCAGCGACGTCGAGGTGAGGCGGGTGCGGCCGCCGCCGAGGTCCTCGAAGAGGAGGCGCTCCAGGGCTACGTCGTCGGGCTGGCCCTCGAACGTGAAGGTTTGGACGATCAGCTCGCAGGGGCGCACCTCATGGAAGCAGCCGTGGAAGCCGAACTCGTTGCCGCCGCTCACCATCCGGTAGCGGTATGACCCGCCGGTGCGGCAGTCGTAGTGGTCGATCCGCATCTCGTGGCGGCGTGGCCCGAGCCATCGGACCACGAGCTCGGGGTCGGTGTGGGCCCGGAAGACCTTCTCGGGCGGGGCATCGAAGTCCCGGGTGATCCGGACGAGGGGGACGTCGGGGTCGGCGGTGATCTCGGTCTGGTGGGTGCCGGTGGTGGTCATGTCGATGCTCCTGCCTGAGGTGGTTTGAGTGGTTGAGGTTGTGTGAGTGGTTGACGTGGTTGACGTGGTTGGGGTCGTGGGGTGGGTTCGACGTCGTCCGGCATCGACCGGAGAAGGTCGTCGAGTCGGCGGTAGCGCTCCTCGGCCTGGCGGCGGTAGCACTCGATCCACTTGGTCATCAGGTCGAAGATCTCCGCTTCGAGGTGCACCGGTCGGCGCTGGGCCTGCCGGCTGCGGCTGACCAGACCGGCGTCCTGCAGCACCTTGAGGTGCTTGGAGACGGCCTGGACGGTCACCAGGTAGGGCTCGGCGAGCTCGTTGACGGTGGCGTCTCCGACGGCGAGCCTCGCCACCATGTCGCGCCGGGTGGGATCGGCCAGGGCCGAGAACACCCGGGAGAGCGGATCAGCCGCCACAGCCTTCCTCCTTGTGTTCAACCGATCGGTTGAACACAAGGATAGAACGCAAGAGCGCGCCGTGGTCAACCAGTTGGTTGAGGAACATCAGCGGTGGGCCGCTGAGCGGGACCGGAGGTGGGTCCAGGCCAATGGACGCGGATTCTTAGCGCAGGCGGATGATGGCGGCCGACCGTGCTGGCAGGGTGATCTGGAGGCGTTTGACAAGCCCCACCGCTGAGCCCGGAAGGAGACCGGGCTCGGTGCTGAAAAGCACGTTGCCCGGTGGAGCCGGCAGCGGCTGAGCGTGGTCGGCGAGGTTGGCCAGCACGTCGAACGCGCCACGGTGCACGATGATCCACTGTGCGTCCTCGTCGAAGTCGACCCCGACCCGGTCGAGGCGGGGATCAGCCAGATCCGGCTGCTCACGACGTAACCCCAGCAGCCGGCGGTAGAGCGCCAGCATGTCTGCGTGCCCAGGCTCGTCCCGCTCGGACCAGTGCAGCTTGGCGCCGGTGAACGCGGCCGGATCCTGCGGGTTGACGACGACGTCGTCGGCGTCCCAGCCGTGTTCGGCGAACTCCTCGATCCGACCGGTGGCGGTGGCCTGCGCCAGCTCCGGCTCCGGGTGCGAGGTGAAGAAGGGCCACGGCGTGCTGGCGGCCCACTCCTCACCCATCCAGAGCATCGGGGTGAACGGCGAGGTCAGCAGAAGGGTGGCGCCGACCTTGAGCATGCCCGGTCGGGCGATCTTGGGGAGCCGGTCGCCAGCGGCACGGTTGCCGACCTGGTCGTGGTTCTGCAGGCACACGACGAACCGGTAACCCGGGGTGTGTTCGGTGTCCACCGGCTTGCCGTGACGCCGGCCCCGAAAGGTGGAGTAGGTCCCATCGTGGAGGAACGCCACGGTCAGCACCTTGGCCAGCGCCGACAGTGACCCGAAGTCGCTGTAGTAGCCCTGCTGCTCCCCGGACAACAGCGCGTGCAACGCGTGATGCAGGTCGTCGTTCCACTGACCGTCCAGCCCGTACCCACCCGCGGTGCGGCCGGTGAACATGATGGGGTCGTTCAGGTCGGACTCGGCGATCAGGACCAGGGGTCGGCCAAGCTCGGCCGAAAGGGTCTTGACCCGGGTGGACAGCTCGGCCAGCAGGTGGACGTCGGAGGAGTCCTCCAGCGCATGCACCGCGTCCAGGCGCAGCGCGTCCACATGGAACTCCGACAGCCACATCAGCGCGTTGTCGAGGATGAACTCGCGGACCGGACCGGCCGACTCGCCGTCCAGGTTGATCAGGTCCCCCCACGTGTTGCGGCCGGCCTTGAAATACGGACCGAAGCGCAGCAGGTAGTTGCCGGACGGGCCGAGGTGGTTGTAGACGACGTCGAGCACCACGGCCAGGCCTCGGTTGTGGCAGGTATCGACGAGCCGCTTCAGAGCGTCCGGGCCTCCGTAGGCCTCGTGCACGGCATACCAGAGCACGCCGTCGTAGCCCCAGTTCCACTCGCCGTTGAAAGCGTTGACCGGCAGGATCTCCACGTGGGTTACGCCCAGCTCGACCAGATGGTCGAGTCGCTCGATCGCGGCGTCGAAGGTGCCGGCCGGGGTGAACGTCCCGATGTGCAGCTCGTAGATCACCGAGTCGGGCAGGTCGTGGCCGGGCCAGTCGGCGTCGGTCCAGGCGAAGTCGTCGGCATAGAACCGGCTCGGCTGATGCACGCCGCGGGGTTGCCACCGGGATCGCGGGTCGGTGAGCACCTGCTCGTCGTCGTCCAGCAGGAAGCCGTATTCGCGGCCCGGCAGCGCCGCCGCCACCTCGGCTCGCCACCAGCCGTCCGGGGCAGGTTCGAGATCTGCCGTCACTGCCGGTTCGAGATCCGTTGTCGACCCGAACAACTCAGTCAGCCCTGTCACTGCCGGGTCCATTATCGCAACCCGCACCCTGGCGGCGTTTGGTGCCCACACACTTACTTCGGGCATCAGGACTCCTCAAGAAGGAGCAGGGCCACGGGGTAGAAGCCGAGAGCGTCAGTCACCAAGAGCTCACCGGTATGGCGGGAGCCGGTGAACGCGTCGCGGTACTGACCAGGTGGCAGGGTCAGCGCGGCGTCGCCCCAGCCACCGGCAGCAGACAGGCCGGCCGGAAGTCTGGTCGCCAGGGTGATCGCGCCCCCACGGTCGAAGGCGACCAGATGTTGCTGCGCGAAGGCGCTCCCGGTCTGCCCCGGCCCGTCGACCAGCACCGGGGTGTACCCAGTGAACAGCTCGGGGTGTTCCCGGCGGGCTCGCAGTGCGCGGCTGACCACCCACAGCTTGGCCACACCTGTGCCGTCCAGGGCTGGCGGTTCGGTGAGTGCGGTCCGTGCAGTCAGGGTGGTGAGGGTCGCGTGCCGGGAACCGAAGTCCACCGGCCGCCGGTTGTCCGGGTCGGCCAGCGAGTCCTCCCACAGCTCGCTGCCCTGGTAGACGTCCGGCACCCCGGGCATGGTCAGCTGGATGACCTTCTGCGACAGCGAGTTCACCCAACCGTGCGGTTCGATCCGGGCGGCCAGGGAGGCGATCAGCTCGTGCACGTCGGAGTTGTCGTGGGCGGCGTCGACCGCGGCATGCACCGCGCTCTCGAACTCCTCGTCCGGGTCGATCCAGCCGGTGCCGTCCGCTGCTTCCCGCATGGCCTTCTCGGCATACGCGTGCAGCCGGGCCCGTTTCGCCTCTTGCGCCTCTTGCGCCTCTTGCGCCCCGCCGGAGACCGGCTCCGGCACGGAATACAGGGCAACTGCGGTCTGCCAGAGCAGGTATCCGAAGGCGGCGTTCGGTACCGGCGCGAGCGCCATCAGCCGCCGCGCGGTGTCGCCCCACTCATCCGACAGCTCGGCGAGCACCGCCAGTCGGGCGCGGATGTCCTCTCCCCGTTTGGTGTCGTGGGTGGACAGTGTCGTCATGCCTGCTGGTGTCACACTGGCGCGGCGCTGCTGCGCACTGTGGAAGTCGGCGATCCCGCAGCCGAAGGTGCCCGGGTATCCGCCGACTTCGTTCTCCCCGATGAACCGGGTGTAGCGGTAGTAGGCGGTGTCCTCGACACCCTTGGCCATGATCGCGCCGGTCAGCTGCTGGAACCGAACGCACAGCTCCTCAGTCGGGTCGGACAGCCGGGAGAGCAGCGCCTCGATGGCCGCGGTCAGCTGCGGTTGGCGGACGCTGGCGCGTTGCACGGCTTCGGCGAGGTGCTCCGCGCCGAGCGGCAGGTAGGAGCGGTACACCGG
>DHJN01000090.1:14747-20905 GCA_002404345.1 Actinobacteria bacterium UBA4719
GGTCGTCGCCGGTCAGCTCGACGTACAGCGCGGTCATGGCGCCTTCAGCGGCAGGACTCACCAGCAACCCGTTGACCTCGCTCAGCGCGTCGTAACCGGTCATCCCGGCAACCGGCCAGGCTGACGGGAGCTGTTCGCCCGGCTCGGTGATCTTCTCCACCGTGATCCAGCAGGTCGGGGCAGCAGCCGCCAACCGGTCGAGGTAGCCGCCCGGGTCGACCAGGCCGTCAGGGTGATCGACTCGAAGACCCGTCACCCCGTAGGTGGACACCCAGCGCAGGATCTCGTCGTGAGTCGCGTCAAAGACCGCTGGGTCCTCGACCCGCAGACCGGCCAGGTCGGTGATCGCGAAGAAACGGCGGTAGTTCTGCGCGGTGCCCGCGCGGCGGAAGCTGACCAGCTGGTAGTGCTGCCGATCGTGCACCGCAGCAGGGCTGCCCTGACCGGTCCCGGGCGCGATCGGATACCGATGCTCGTAGTAGCGCAGCTCGCCGTCGCCGATCGTGAGCTCGGCGCCCTGGTCGGCGCCGTCACCGAGCACCGGGATCAGGATCCTGCCGTCGTTGATCTGCCAGTCGATGTCGAACCAGCGGGCGAACGGCGACTTCTGACCCATTCGCAGCACGTCCCACCAGGCGTGGTTCTCGCGCGGAACGGCAACGCCCATGTGATTGGGCACGATGTCGACGACCAGACCCAGACCAGCCGCGCGGCAGGCTTGGGCCAGCGTGGCAAGGCCAGCAGCAGCGCCGCGGTCAGGATCGACGAGCCGGTGATCGACCGTGTCGTACCCATGGCTGGATCCGGTGGTCGAGCGCAGCAAGGGCGAGACGTAGACCGCCCCAACTCCGAGCTCGGCCAGGTAGCCGCACGCCGCGGCTGCGTCGAACAGGGTGAAATCCGCCGTGATCTGCAGCCGGTACGTGGCGCTGGGGGCAGCGGGACCGCTGGAACCGCTGGCATGCGGACCGTTCAGTGTCGTCCGTGCTTCGGAAAACTTCGCGGGCGCCATTTGTTGATGAACTCGATCCGCTTGTCGTGGGCGTCGTATCGCTGCCCGCTAGGCTACCTCGGCCTCTCGAGCTTGGACCGCATCGGAACCCTGTGCCACACCCCGCGCCGCGCGGCCCTGGGCAGCTAGATTGGTGAGCATGGCGGGTCTCGTGCAGCTGCACCGCAGCGTTCTGGAATCCAGCATCGGAATCGTCGGCCATGTGACGGCCCGCGATCTCGAGCGGCCCACGCCGTGCACCGGGTGGACGCTTCGCCGCCTGCTGGCACACATGGTCGGACAGAACTACGGCTACGCGGCGGCAGCGGATGGCGCGGTTCATGATCGGGTCGTCTTTGCGGACCGGCCGGTCAGCGACCAGCCCGCCGAGGACTACGCTGCCTCAGCGCGAAGGGTGATCGAAGCGTTCGGGGCGCCCTCTCTCATCGGGGGCAGCATCTACCTCCCCGAAGTGCGCGGAGGTATGACTCATTCGGCGCCCATGGCGATCGGATTCAACCTCCTCGACTGTGTCGCGCATGGGTGGGACGTCGCCAAGTCGCTCGACATCGCGGCCGAGTTCGATGACGATGCACTTCAGGTTGCGCTGAAGGTCGCCGAAGCGGTCCCGGCCGAAGCGCAGACCATTGATGATCGAACTCCCTTCCGACCGAGCGTTCCCACCGCGAGCACCTCGATGCTGGATCGAGTCATCGCGACCCTGGGCCGCTCGCCAGGCTGGACACCTCCGACCTGACATCGCGTGAATTGCCTTGCCATTATTGGCAGCTCGTTCCACAGCTCCTCCAGCTTCAGGGCACCGATGAGGTTGCCTTCCTTGCACAGCACGGCCACCAGCTCGCAGTACACGCTCAGGACGCCGGTCTCGATCAGGTGGGTGCGCACCACGGCGCCCACGGCCTGCTCGAACAGGGCCGGGTCGGGGAAACCGTCCACCATGAACATGGCGAGGGTCTGTTCGGCGTCCAGAGTCAGGAATCGTCCCTCGCTCTCGGTCCGTTCCAGCCGGAGCTGCGGGAGTGCGGCGCGAAGGGCTTGTGCGTGTTCGGCGGCGCCAATCACCCCTTGATTCCAGAAACCGGGGTGGACAAGCCCCGCTCAATTACCGGTGTAGTGTTTGAGCAGTTGCTTGGACTACTCGCTTGGACCATCTCCAGCTTGGACTATCTCTGGGAAAGTGGCGCAATGGCCAGTTCAGGAGCGCGACGCACCATCAGCGCCGCACGTCCACGCCCAGGGGGCACACGGCAGGCGTTGATCGTCGCGGCGACCTCATCGCTGCGGGATGTCGGCTTCGCCCACGCCAGCGCCCGCGAGATCGCGCGCCGCGCCGGATGCAACCAGTCGCAGGTGTTCTACCACTTCGGGTCGGTGGTGGAGCTACTGCTGGCCGCGCTTGATGACGTCAGCGCCAGCCGCATGGCCGCGTACCGCTCGATACTCGAGCAGGCAACCACGCTCACGGGCCTGGTCGAGTCCGCGCAAACCATCTTGACCGAGGATCTCGACTCAGGTGATGTCAGGGTTCTCGTCGAGATGATCACGGGAGCGCAGTCGGTCCCCGGGCTCGGCGACCAGGTCGCGCAGCGGCTCGTGCCGTGGAACGCATTTGCCGAGGAGGCGGTCCAGCGCGCGCTGAGCGTGGTGCCGCTCGGCTCCCTGGTGTCGGCCCCTGAGGTGGCGCACGTCCTCGTCGCCGGACTGCTCGGGCTGGAGCTGCTCGCGAATCTGGACGGCGACCGGACTCAGGCGATCTCCCTGTTTGGACGCGCCCGGATGCTGGCTGGTCTCCTCGAGATGACCGGGGCGTTACCGGGCATGCCGGCACCGGAGCAGTCATGAGCCACCCAGGAGCCTCGATGGACGCCGTGACCGGTGGATTCAGCTACTCAGGTGCGGCGATCGCGCGGCAGTTGCTGACCCACGGCAGGCGGGTTCGGACCCTTACCGGCCATCCCGGCCGCGCGCCGGCGGGGTCGGAGCTGGACGTGCGCCCATTGATGTTTGCCGACGCTGAGCTGTTGCGGGCCTCCCTGGCTGGAGTGGACACTCTGTACAACACGTACTGGGTGCGATTCCCGCACGGAGCCACGACCTTCGACGTCGCTGTGGAAAACAGCCGGCGGCTGTTCGCGGCTGCGACCGCGGCCGGGGTGCGCCGCATCGTGCACATCTCGATCACCCATCCGGACATGGACTCGCCCTATGCGTACTTTCGCGGGAAGGCTGCCGTCGAGCAGCTGCTGGCAGAGACTGGTCTGCCGCATGCGATCGTCCGGCCAGCGATTCTGTTCGGCGCAGACGGCGTCCTGATCAACAATGTCGCGTGGATGCTGCGTCACATGCCGGTGGTCGCCGTCGGTGGCAATGGCACCTACCGGGTCCGCGGCATCCATGTCGACGACCTGGCGCGGCTGTGCGTGGAGCTAGGTGCCGGTGACACGGACACGGTCGTCGACGCTGTCGGCCCCCAGTCCGTGACCTTCCGCGAGCTCATCGACTGCGTGCGTACCGCCGTGAGCAGCAGGGCGCTCGTGCTGCCCGTGCCCGGCTGGGTCATGCCGCCGTTGACTGCCGCGCTCGGATTCGTGCTCCGCGACACTCTGCTCACGGCCGACGAGTACCGGGCGATGGCGGACGGACTGGCTGACTCGAGTGCACCATCGACCGGCCGGATCGTGTTCACCGACTGGGTGGCCGAGCACGGTGCGCAGTTCGGGCGCCACTACGCCAACGAGATCGCCCGTCACTTTGCCTAGTGCATCTCCTTGTGCAACTAGTGCATCTCCTTGTGCAATATGTGCCCGGCACTTGCGATATCTGCCCGGCGGCGGGTGCTATCCCCCCTTATCCTCGTGTTCACCGTCGGCTGCGCCGTATTGGGCTGCACAGCTTCTGGGCGCGGCCGTTGCTGCTGGCCTCGCGGTGTTCGTCATCGACCCACCGGAGCGACACCCGTTGGCGCTGACCGGTCGCACGTTGCTCGCGGCGCTTGTCGCGGAGTTCATCTTCACCTTCGTGCTGGCCTACGTCGTGCTCAATGTGGCCACCAGCAAGGACCCACCCGGACAACTCTTTCTACGGCCTGGCCATCGGCTTCACCGTTGTTGCCGGGGCGGTCGCTGTCGGCGGTGTGAGCGGCGGCGCGTTCAACCCTGCGGTGGCCTTCGGCGCAACGCTGATCGGGCTGTTCGCGTGGGCGAACATCCGGCTGTACCTGGTCGGCTGCCTCGCCGGCGGGGCCGCAGCCGGGGCGGCCTTCCGCTGGCTCAACCCGGACGACGCATAGGCTGATCCGGGTGAGTTCGGTTGGCACTCTTGGCGTTCGGCCCACGTCAGGTGGCGCCCCCAGGCTCCCATAGGCAAGACTGTGCGCGGCAAGATGTCACGCACCATCCGATCATCGGGGGACCTCAACATGTCGAACGTCGCGATCGCATGCCAGGGCGGCGGCAGCCACACGGCGTTCACCGCCGGCGCACTGAAGTGTCTGCTGACCAAGGGTGACCACAGGATCGTGGCGCTGTCCGGCACCTCGGGAGGGGCGATCTGCGCTCTGCTCACCTGGTACGGCTTGCAGACCGGCGGGCCGACCGAGGCGGCTCGCCTGGTGGACGGCTTCTGGAAGGCCAACGAGGCGACCACGCTGATCGAGCAGGTGGCCAACACCTGGATGGTGAGCCTGGCCCGGCTGGAGGGTCAGGTGGCGCTGCCGGTTGTGAGCCCTTACGCCTACCCCGAGGTGGCTCGCCGTGCCCTGACCGATCTGCTGACTCGATTTGTCGACTTCGACCGGGTTGCCCGGCTGCAGGAGTCACCGGCGGACGCCCAACCGCTGCTGCTGATCGGTGCCGTCGACGTCGCCACCGGCGCCCACCGGGCGTTCTCCAACCGGCGCCGGGAGATCACCTTGAACGCAGTTCTCGCCTCGGCCGCCGTGCCGCCACTGTTCCGCGCCGTACACGAGGACGGCAGCTACTTCTGGGACGGCCTGTTCAGCCAGAACCCGCCGGTGCGCGAGCTGCCCGACGCCGGTCCCGACGAGATCTGGGTGATCCGGATCAACCCGCTCACCACGTCTCGCGAGCCAAAGACGATGGCCGAGATTGCCGACCGCCGAAACGAGCTGTCCGGCAACCTGTCACTGGAGCAGGAACTGTACTTCATTCGCAAGGTCAACAAGTGGGCGGGCCGCCTGGGGGCCCCGTACCGGCATGTCGAGGTGCGCGAGATCGACCTCGACCTCGAGCTGGACCATGCAAGCAAGGTCGACCGCAGCCCTGCCTTCATCGGATGGCTGCTGGACGAGGGCCAAAAGCAGGCGGGCCGCTTCCTGGCGGCATTGCCGGACGCAGGTCTGGCGGCATTGCCGGCTGCGGGCCTGACGGCGCTGCCAGCTGGGGGCACGGCGGCGCTGCCGATTGAAGATCTGGCGGCGCTGCCCAGCTGAGGACCTGGCGCCTGGACCTACGATGTCTCCCGCGCGGTGTCCGGGTCCGGGTCGAGGGGGTGACTCATGTGGATGTGGGTGTGCCGGTGGCAGATCTGGGCGAGACCGTCCCCAGGCTGGGCTTGGGCATCGGCAAGTGGATGTGCGCAGAACACCGAGAAGGTTGTGGTGTGTTGCACTCGTTCCACAGCTCCTCCAACTGCAGCGCACCAATGAGGTTGCCTGCCTTGCACAGCACGGCCACCATCTCGCAGTACACGCTCAGGAGGCCGGTCTCGCTCAGGTGCGAGCGCACCGTGTTGCCCACGTTCGCCTCGAACAGGGCCGGATCCGGGAAGCCGTCCACCATGAACAGGGCGAGGGCCTGCTCGGCGTCCAGAGTCAGGAAACGTCCCTCGTGCTCGGCTCGCTCCAGCCGGAGCCGCGGGAGGGCGGCGCGGAGCGACTGGGTGTGTTCGGCGGTGGCGATCACCACCGAGTGCCCACCGTAGTTCAGGCCCTCGCTGACGCACCTGGTGACCTCGTGCAGCAGCTCCTGGTTGCCGTCGAAGAAGAACACGACGTGGTCGTTGTGTCCGTCCTGGTCGCGCGCCTCCCCGCCGGGGAACGACAGTGCCCGACCAGTCACCGCTTCGGACAGCTGCACGGGCTCCGTCGCCTGTGGCGAGCTGTCAGCGCGGGTACGGCCGCGATGCG
>DHJN01000104.1:0-161 GCA_002404345.1 Actinobacteria bacterium UBA4719
TTCTGGCAGCTTTCGGCCGGACTCCGCAATGGGGTCCCAACCATGCTGCGCTGGCCCGATTCTCGGCGGCTTTCGGCTCCGGCGACGTCGACGCGATCATGGCGCAGATGACCGACGACTGCGTCTTCGAGTCGACCTGCCCGTCACCCGATGGACAACGC
>DHJN01000104.1:417-3264 GCA_002404345.1 Actinobacteria bacterium UBA4719
AGGATCGGTGACCGGTCAACGATCGCTCACCGGACGGGGACGCACACCCGTCGCGGCACGGCGGATGTCTAGCGCCCGTCACATGACGTCCCCGGTACGAGGCTCCATTCTGGGCATGCCGGAGCCACTGGTGTTCCAAGAACAGATGAAGATGTCACCCTGGGCATTGGCCAAGTCCTGCCTAAGCCGTTCCAGTTCTGCCAGAGTCCACCGCCGAACGTACTGTCGCGTGCGGGTTGTGCGCTGACCATGAATTACTCCCGGTTCCATGTTGCCGAGCCACAGGGAATGAACCACGTCGTCACGACCCTTCAAGTGGGTCTCCGCCTGCGCAAGCGTGACCCGAAACATGGCCGTGTCTTCCGCGGAAAGCAGGCCCAGACGTTGCGTCTTACCTGAACGCTCCTCGTCTTCCGTCGACCCAATCCCGCGATCCAGAAGGCGCCGCGCCATACCAATCAGCGTGCTGCCTCGCTCGCCCTGCACCAGCAGCGATGCAAGAGGCGAGCGCCAAGCAGGAGACCGCCTCGCCGAGCGTGAGTTCGAGGCTCGTTGCGGCAGCCACAATCGACCCAATCGAGCGATGGACCTCGGAGATGGGAATGGGTGCGCTATCGAACTCGGTCACCCGCCGAAGGCTAGTCGGCTTTACCGATGGCAGCGCCGTAGTGAAGCAGTGTCATCGGCATGCCCCGTAGTTGCCACCGTCCCGACAGCGGAACGGCAACCGGTGATCAGCGACTGCCAGCGGCCGCAGCATTGATGGTCTTCGCAAGCGGACCCCTGAAAGGACGCTCGGGCGCCTCCAGGCGTCTGGTCCACACTTCGTACGAAGCAGGGTGCGGCACCATGGAGGAATGGGACGAATGGAAGGCTCGCTGTCTGCTCAAGAGCGGGCCATCGCCCATGTCGCGGCACGATCGGAAGGTGGTCCGATCGACCCGGCACTGCATGTGACGTTGAACTTCCACCCGGACCGCCGGGTGGGTGAGGTGCCAATCCTGCAGGCGATGGCGCTTGATGGGCTCTACCGGTCCCAGTTCGAGACCGGGACGAGCAACGGAGGGCTCACCGCACACCCAGGTGGCGATCGGTGGTCGTGGGAGAGCCGCATCTTCGGCAACGCCTATGACGAGGTCCCGGCTTCGGAGCGGCCGAAATACGGCTCCTTGAACTTCCGGCGACGAGCCACAGGCGGCTCGCCTCGGTTCGGATCCGCCCACCTGCGCCTCAAACCAGAGACCCTGGCCCGCACAACGTTCTGCTACCCAGACAGTGTCTTTGAGCCAACCCATTTCGGCGTCGCCCTGAGGATGTCACTGGTTGGGCTGGCCGAGGCCGGAGACAAGTACCTACTGGACGACTACATCGAGGCTCAGGTGCATGGACCTTTGCTTCTTGCCCACGACGTTGAAGCCCTCGTTCTTGATCCATGCTTCCGGGACACGGATGTTCAGCAGTGGGCAGAGCAGCTGCCCTGCCCACTGGAGTGGCACCACGGCTTCCGCCTCAGCGTCGACGAGCTACAGAGGCACCCTGACTACCGAGGTGCCCAGTACATCGAGCTCGGCATCTCCTTGGCCCAAGACGGGTACCTCGATCCAAAGATGCTCGGTGACGCATCAGGCACGGGTATCCATGACGACCAGGCCCTCAAACGCCTGTGGCACTACATCGCGCGCTTCGGCTCACTTGCGGACGCCTTTCCCGCACCAAGCAAGCCGACACCTCATCCCGGATCAGACCCATCTGACGAGTCCAAATAGCAGGACGGCCTGAACCTCGCCCAGTTCCTCGATCCCGTCCCGCAGCACGATCCTTCTACGAGACGAAGATCAGCCCGGCGCGGTCGTCGGAACGTTACCGAAAGTGCCCTTAGCCGGTTCCTCAACCGGATTGCACAGCGAGCCCGTCGCGGGTTAGCGTGGAGTTATGGCCGAATCAGCGCTCACTGCGATCCAAGGTCCGTTGAAGCAGCATTACCGCGAGGAGCCGGGTGCTGCTCGGGTGACGCTACGAGCCACCGGCCAGCTAGGCGAGGGTGTGTCCTGCTCGGTCGAGACGGGTCGGGCGATCGCCATAGCCGGACTGCACCCGGCAACCGGCGGCGATGGCACGCAGCTGTGCTCGGGCGACATGCTGCTGGAGGCGCTCGTCGCCTGCGCTGGCGTCACGCTGCGTGCGGTTGCGACAGCCCTCGGTCTGGAGGTTCGAGGCGGAACGGTGCGAGCCGAAGGGGACCTAGACTTCCGAGGCACTCTCGCCGTCGATAAGGGCGTCCCGGTTGGGTTCACCGACATTCGATTGTCGTTCGAGCTGGACACCGACGCCGACGCCGAGCAGTTGGCGACGCTGCAGCGGTTGACCGAACGCTACTGCGTCGTGCTGCAGACGATCACCACCTCGCCTAGGTGCACCATGACGCTCACGTCCTGATCCGAGCGTCTCTGGCCCACGCCCTGTGTTCCCGGCCGAGGATGCATCATCACCGCTGGGGGTTGCCAGGTGCACGGTCCGTTCTCCTGCACCTGGGCACCGAGCCCGCCACAGGCCCCTTCCTGGTCCAGCCGTCCAGCCGCGCAGGGGGACCCTCGTGCGCCCTCACCTGTGCATCGTCGCGCCGCGGCTATGTCCGCTGACCGAACGGTCTACGGGTGCCTGTTGGCCGAGGTCCTGAGCTCGAGCTGGCTCTGACCGGATCTTCGTTTGGGGATCGCTCAACGGGACGCGTCATGCCCCGGCAAGGCGCTCCGTCGGTTGTCCGGTGACCTCGGCGATGAGGTCGAAGTCCTTGTCGAGGTGTACGACGGTGAGCCCGGCCAGCTCTGCGGTGGCGGCGACGATGAG
>DHJN01000104.1:3269-16323 GCA_002404345.1 Actinobacteria bacterium UBA4719
TTTCGCGGAGTAGCCAACCTCCAACCGCGTCACTGTGCTGATGCGGACCAGTCCCCGCTCGATCCGGTCGGCCCACACGCCAGCGTCGGGAGAGTTGGCCAGGCGAACAAGGGCGGAGGTGTCGATGAGCCAGCTGGTCACTCCCACGCACCCTTCATGATCTCAGCGTCTGCGAGGTCGGCGAAGGTTTCGGCAAAAACGGTAAGGTGCTCCACCGTCACCGGCTGCGGACCGCTCACGGCTTCCTGAGCCAGCCGTCGACGCAGGTACTCGCTGCGAGAGAGTCCCAGGCGAGCCGCACGGGAGTCCAGCGCGGCAATTACATCTTCGGGTACGTCCCGGACGAGGACATCGGTCATGTCGCCACACCTCCATATGGATAGCCCATGATAGCGCACCTACTGGGAAGGGGCGCCGCCAAGAGCATGAGGACCCGTCTGCCCCGGGCGGTCGGGGCCGAAGAGGATCGCTGACCGGGGCACCGGCAGGTCTGCCGGACGCACGCTCATGCATGTGGGCGCGCGGCCGTTCTTGGCTTGGACACCACAGGGTCAGGTGACCTGAGCGATCACTGCACCCTGCGGGATCTCGCGGCTCTCCTCTACGAGCAGGGTGATCACCCCGGATGTTTCTGGATATACCTCCGCATCGACCTTGTCCACCGCGACCTCGGCGATGAGGGTCGCCGGTGTCACCTCGTCGCCGGATTCGACGAACCAGGTGACGATCACGCCGGTCGCACCCTGGCCCCCCGACATCAGGGGAAACAGCACATCGGTCATATCGCCACGGCGTCGCGCACAGCCGCTTCGATGCGTGCCGGCGTGGGGAGCACGGCATACTCGAGCTCGCGCGCGTATGGGATGGGAACATCGGGCACGCACACCCGCGACGCCCGTTTGAGCAGGGTCGGATCGTGCTCGGCGACGACCGCGATGACCTCGCCGGAGAGCCCGAACGACTGGTAGTCCTCGTCGACCACGATGAGGCGACCCGTCTTCGAGACGGAGCGCACGATCGCCTCCCGATCGAGCGGAACGAGGCTCCGGAGGTCGATCACTTCGACGCTGATGCCCTCCGACTCCAGCTTCTCGGCGACATCGAGGCTGTGGTGCACCGAGAGTGAGATCGTCACGATCGTGACATCCGTGCCCTCGCGCGCGACCCGCGCCTTCCCAATCGGCACAAGGTACTCGTCCTCGGGGACCGCGCCGATGGAGCGCTCGTTCTTGGCCATCCAGCCCAGGCCCATGACTCCCTTGTGGAACATGAAGACGACCGGGTCGTCGCTGTCGATGGCGGCGGTCATGAGGCCCTTCGCGTCGTACGGATTGGACGGAACCACGACCCTCATCCCTGGCAGATGGGCAAACGTGCCCCACAGGCACTGCGAATGCTGCGTGCCGTCGCCGTACCCACCGCCGGCCGCCGTCATGAGCACCATCGGCACACGCACGTTCCCGCCCGACTCGTAGTGAATCTTGGCCATGTGGTTGTAGATCTGGTCCATGCAGACGCCGAAGAAGTCGGCGAACATGAGCTCGACGATGGGTCGCATGCCCTCCACGGCCGCGCCGATGCCAAGGCCTATGAATGCGGACTCCGAGATGGGCGTATCCAGCACGCGTTCGGGGCCGAAACGGTCGATGAGCCCGGTGGTGGAGGAGAAGATCCCGCCGTAGGGACCGACGTCTTCGCCCATCACAAAAACGGACTCGTCGCGCACCATGCGCTGGCTGATCGCCTCTTGGATTGCCTTCGCGGTAGAGAGCTTGCGCTTGCCTGCCTCCGGTTCTATTGCCAGCGCGAGCGACTGGTCGTGGCTGGGCAGCGTGGCGGTCATGAGTTCACTCCTTCGGAGAAGACATAGCTGAGATGATCCAGCGGGTCGGGTGTTGGGGAGTTCTTCGCGAATTCGATGGCGTCTTCGACCTGCTCGACCGCGGATGCCTGCATCGCCTGATACTGGCCATCGGTGAGTACCCCGGATTCGAGCAGCCGGTCCCGGTAGAGGGGGATCGGATCATGCTCCTGAACGCTCTCGAGGTCAGGCCGGTAGCCCTCCGCGTCGCCCTCAAAGTGGCCCCAGAGGCGCAGCGTGTGCACCTCGATGAGCGTGGGGCCTCCGCCCGAGCGCGCGCGCGCAATGGCCTCGCCCGCGGCAGCATAGACGGCCTCAACCGAGTTGTCTTCAACGCGCACACCAGGCATGCCGTAAGCGGCCGCGCGGTCGGCGTTGGAGGCGACGGAGGTGGAGCGGGCCCGCGGCACCGAGATACCCCAGTCGTTGTCCTCCACCACGAAGACCACAGGCAGTTTCCAGAGCGCAGCCAGATTGAGTGACTCGTGAAAGGCGCCCTGATTGGCCGCGCCCTCGCCAGTGACCGCAACCGCCACGCGGTCGCTGCCCTCACGCTTGAAGGCGAACGCCTGACCGAGTGCAGGCGGCAGGCCCTCGGCGATGATCCCGGAGCAGGAGAAGTGCGTGGTCGGGTCGAAGAGGTGCATGTGCCCACCGCGGCCATGGCCAAACCCGGTCTCACGACCGAAGATCTCTGCCGTCATCGGGCGCAGCGCAACGCCATGCGCGATGGCCAGGTGGTGCGGCCGGTGGGTAGCGGTGAGTGCATCTTCCGGCGTCAGATGCGCGCAGATCCCCGCGGCGACCGGCTCCTGGCCGGCCGAGAGGTGCATCTCTCCAGGAACGAGGCCTGCGCCGATGTCGAAGGCTGGCTTTTTGTCGGCGTAGTAGACCGCCCGGATCGCTTCTTCGTACGTCCTGATCAGCACCATGGTGCCGATCAGTGCCCGCCGACCTTCGTCCGTAAGGGCCTGAGTGGTGGATAGCGTCATTGCTCCTCCTCATGCCGGGTGCGACGACGATGTCGCACTCCCTGAGGCCGAGAGTACGCCGGGCCATGGGCACGCGGCAGAGGGACAACTTGACTCATCAACGCCCCCTGCTACTTGTGGCGGCGGACGTTACTCATGAGGTGGTACGGGAGGACAACAACGTCGGCAAACGACCGTATCTAGTCGCTGGTCGGGCGCGGTCGCTCCCTGCTTGGGCCGTCCCACATGTGGAAGGGTGACCGAACGCTCGGGCAGCGTCCGAGGCGAGTCACGGCACAACCTTGACGATTCCCGCATGGGGATCCGCTTGCGAAGACCATAGGTCCGAGGACCCGATGGGAGCCACTGATCACCGGTTGAGGTTCCTCTATCGGAGTTGGTTGGTCACCGAATTCCTCCGCCAGCCCGGAGGTTTCTCCGTCAGTGCCTTGTGCCCCATCGCGCCCGCTCGTGACAGTCCGACCATGCCGTTCTGAAATGGTGGCGGCGAGTCAGGATGGTGAACGGCCGGACCGACAAGGACCAGACGATCGAAATACTCGCTGCCGACGAGATCGCGCACGCGGACCGGGAAGAACTCGTCAGGCCAAGACTCGGGGCGGACCCAAATGTGGCTGAGGCCGACCCGGTGCGACTTCGTTAGGGGGCTGTGGTGAGCCATTGTTCTCGGGTGAGCGGGAGGTTGCTGGCTCCGTGCTCGCCTTGCCGGACTGCGACAACTTGGTGGATGGTGAGGTTTCCGTGCTCGAAAGCGAGCGCGCTGGCTGCGAGGTAGAGCAGCCAGGTGCGTGCTCGGGATGGGGGGACGAGTTGCTGCGCCTCCTGCCAGGAGTCCCGCAGGTTGTTCACCCAGGCGCGCAGCGTCAGCGCGTAGTGCTCCCGCAGCGCCTCGACGTCACGCACCTCTAAACCGACCTGCTCTAGCGCGTCGAGTGTGGTGCTGAGCGTGAGGACTTCCCCGTCGGGGAAGATGTAGCGGTCGATGAAGCCTGGCTGGTCTTTCGAGGTTGGGGGCAGTGGTCGGACCGATGCGATGGCGTGGTTAAGCAGCCGCCCGCCGGGTCGCAGCAGGTCCATCAAGGTTTGGCTGTACGCCCGTAGTTGGGTGCCTCCCACGTGCTCGGACATCCCCACGCTCGAGATTGCGTCGAAGGGTCCGTCGTGCACGTCGCGATAGTCCTGCAACCGGATCTCCACGAGGTCGCCAAGGCCTGCCACCTCGACCCGCTCGCGGGCCAACGTCGCCTGCTCCTGGCTCACTGTGACTCCGACGACGCTCACGCCGTGCTGGGTTGCGGCGTGAATCGCCAGCGAGCCCCAGCCGCAGCCCACATCCAGAAGCCGCATCCCGGGGCGCAGGCCGAGCTTGGTGCACACCAGTTCGCACTTGTCCCGCTGGGCCTCATCCAGGCCGTAGCCCGGGCCGGTCTCCTGCGCCCAGTAGGCGCAGGAGTAGGCCATGCTCGGACCCAGGATCAACCGGTGGAACTCATTGCCGACGTCGTAATGGTGCGAAACCGACTGGGCATCAAGACTGATGCTGTGGAGTCGGCCGCGGTGCCGACGTATTTCCTCTGCGGGTGGGCGCGGTGGTGGTCCTACCGCACCGATCCGAGCAGCGGTCACCGCGGCTGCGAGTCGCTGCCGCGAACTCAAACCGATCACCTGATGATGGGCGATCCGTTCGATCACATCGGGCAGATCGAGAAGGGCGAAGATGTCGCCCTCGATGTGCATGTCTCCCGATACATAGGCGCGGACCAGGCCGAGCTCGCCCGGAGCCCACAGCAGTCGACGCAGGCCCCGACTGCGCACGAACACCACCGTGGCCGCTGCATCAGGGTCACCTGCTACCGACCCGTCCCAACACCTGATCCTGCGGGCAACGGTCCCCCAACCGCCGCCCGCAGGATCGAGAGCACATCGGTCGCAGCACCCGACGACCCTGGGTGAACCGTGTGCCGAGACTCCCGGCCTCGGGCGGCACTCTTGGACCTAGACACATCATCACCTCAACGGCACCTTGGGCGTGGGATGTCGCCATGCCCACGGGTCACCTTCGCAGTTCCGATCATGGGACTTTGATTCTCCTTCCCGGAGACCGTGTCCGCACGGACCGGCCGGTCACGCTGAACCGGTCAAGAGCTGGCGGGGAAACTCCCGCTAGCAGTGTCGGCGGCTCCCTTCGAGGCCCCATCCGGGATGGCCCCATCCCGATTGGGCGGTGCCGCAGGGGTTGCGGCGGCCGCCTCGCGAGCGAGGAAGGCGCCGAGTTCCGCGATGGTGGTCATGATTGGGGCCGGGAACACGACGGTGGTGTTCTTGTCCACGCCGATCTCGACCAGGCTCTGCAGGTTACGTAACTGCAGCGCTAACGGGTGGGCCATCATGGTGTCTGAGGCGTCGCCGAGGGCGGCTGCGGCCAGAGACTCGCCCTCGGCGTTGATGATCTTCGCCCGCTTCTCCCGCTCGGCCTCGGCCTGTTTGGCCATGGCCCGCTTCATGGTGTCGGGGAGCTGGATGTCTTTGAGCTCCACCAGGGTTACTTCCACACCCCAGGCGACGGTGGTGACGTCGAGGATCTCGCGGATGTCCAGGTTGATCCGGTCGGTCTCGGACAGCGTCTCATCAAGGGTGTGTTGACCGACGACCTTGCGCAGCGTGGTCTGGGCGATCTGGTCAATGGCGGCGCGGACATTCTCGATCGCGACGACCGACTTCACCGCGTCGACCACGCGGAAGTAGGCGACCGCAGACACGCCGACGCTGACGTTGTCGCGGGTGATGATGCCCTGGGACTGGATCGGCATCGTGATGATCCGCAGCGACACCCGATGCAGGACGTCGACGAACGGGATGATCATCCGCAACCCGGGTTGGCGCAAGCCCAGCACCCGACCCAGCCGGAACAAAACGCCCTGCTCGTACTGCTTGACGATCCTCACCGCCAGCCCAAGCCCCAGCAGGACGACGACCAGGACGGTGATCAGAATGTTCATGAGACGCTCCGTTCAGATTGTGGATGGAATTGTTCATCTCGGCCAAGCCACCCGGCGGGTTCCCGGCGCCGCGTCTTATGGGAAGCGCGCGCTGGCTGCCCAAGACGGCGGGTGGGTCCTGCGCCGTCGCCCGGGTTCCCTGGCTTGGCCCATCTCGCGCCGGGTTGATCGATGACGTCAAAGACCTCACTTGCGTTGCCAAAGACCGGAATCTCGTCGTCGGTGCGAGGTAATGCGACTCCAGGGCGACGTCGGCAAACCCCGCCTCGCCCGCATCGGACAGTCGCTTGCCCAGCGCGGACTTGGGGCTGGACCCCTGCTTTGTCGACGCTGATCTTCCCGATCTGCCTGTCATCAAGGACGTCGAGCGCGTCCTGCACGAGTTTCTGCGAGGTCGGGTGGTTCATGAGTGCTCCTATGCGAGCAGTCCGCCCGAGACGATCTCGGCCGTCGCGCTGAGGTCTGGCACCGGGCCGTCGAACCGGTGGAAGTTGGCTTCGTGCATGAGCACGGCCACGAACGTGCCGGCAGCTGCTCTGCGTCGACCGCGGTCCAGCGCTCGCGGGCTGGCCGCGTCGAGAACCTCTTCGGTGACGTCCATCAGCGCGGTGTGCAGCGCACCCAGGTGGTTGCGTACGTCTGGGTGGGTGCTGGCCTCGCGGAACAGGATCTCGCTGAGCACCTGCGAGTGACGACCCGTGAGGCCGACCCTGTCGGCCAGACGCACCAGCGAGCCCGCCAGGTCACCCTTGACGGCGATCCCGGCGACGCTTGACAAGGGCTGCGCGGGGAGTCGCTCCCTGAACAGCGTGCACAGCAGGTCCGTCTTGCGTGGGAAGTAGTAGAAGAGCAGGCCCTTGGCCACGGCAGCTCGACGAGCGATACGAGAGGTGGGCGTCGCGTCGAAGCCGTCTGCGGCAAAGAGATCCTCGGCAGCGTCCAGTATCCGTTCGCGGGCCTCACCACCTCCGGCAGCCGAGCCGCCGTTCGAAGAGCTGTCGGCGCTGGTCGGGCCATCTCGAGGACTCAGAGAGCCCTCAGGAGCGAGGGCGTGGGCCCGCCCGGGAAATGCCGTGCGAACCCGCGCCATCGAAAACCCTCCTCCTCATTGGTGGGCCAGTTCCCTAGTGGGTGACAACGCCATGCGCGCCGTGTTCCGAGCGGGTCATCTGTACATCCGCGGCCCCTGCCACAAGCGCCACGATGCCCACGATCCACGCGGTCCACGCCATCGGCCTGTAAGCGGTGGCGGTGAAACTCATGACCCACGGCGAAACGATGAACAGCACGCCCATCAATGCGATGAGTCCCTCGAAAGCAATCCTGCCCGGCATGGCCAGGTCGAACAGCGCCAAAGCCGCAGTGATGACGCCAAGAGCGATCATCGTGTACGCGGCCTTGTTGGTGTCGGTCGGATTGTTTGTCCAGATCGGGGACAGCGCCGCATAGATCCCCGCAATAAGCGCGGCCAGACCCTGTGGGTGCGTCCATTTACTCATGCAAACCAACCACCTTCCGTGCTGATGGTCCGCCCTTCCGAAGACGGACCGAGTACTTCCAGTCTGAACTTGACTGACCGCCCGGTCAAGACCTCGAGTTGACTCACCAAAGATGAGTTGACTCACCAAAGATGCCCGCGTAGCAGGGGTCGTTGCGTCACGTAGAAATGCCCGCCTACGGCGTGGCGGTGGGGGCGGACCGCCTTGCTTGAGGGGCACGCGTCTAGGGCCCGCCGTATCAAGGTCCAGCCGGCACGGTCACCCACGCGCCCTAGCGCTGGGCGATGAGCAGGCTCTGGGCACCCACGCCGATCGGACCGTCCAGGTCGCTCAGCACGCTGGTGGCCAGGCCCACACCACCGGGCGAGATGGCCGTCTGCGCCTCCAGGCAAATCCACTCGCCGACGGCCTCGCGGTGCAGGTGCACAGTGAGTTCGGGGTTGATGAAGTGCCACTTGGTCAGGTCCAGCTCGCCGCTGATGCCGTTGCCGCTGTCGGCGACCGCAAGCACGCGCTGCAGTGGGCTGGGCGGCTCGCCGGGGACGATCGGGTGCCGGAGCCGGGTCCACGCGGTCGCCGGGCCGGGTTGCCCGAATGCCCCTGCGGTGAAGCGCCATTCGACCGCGGACAGGTAGCCGTCGACCCAGCCGTCGGCCGCGGACGACGTGCTCTCGGCCCTCAATGATGGAGTTGTCGGAGCAGGCGTCTGCCGCGGGGCGATCTTCTGGGTCGTGCGCAGCACCCGCCAGGCCTGCGCCTTGGCAACCTCACGGCCACCGGCGGAGAGCGTCGCCTCGACCAGTTCGACGCTGCGACCGGGGCGCAGCATTCGCGAACGGAGCTCCAGCTCGTCCACAGGGATCGCTCCCAGGATGTCGACCGTCATCCGGGCGATGAGCATGTCGTCCCGCGGGCTGCACTGCTCGATGGCGCGAGCGAGCAGCGCGCTCGGTGGTCCGCCGTGCTGGAAGCGGGCGTCCCATGGGCCGGTCGTGTGGACGGTTGCGCGCCAGCGGTCGTCGCCGAGCGGCAGGTAGAAGGCGTCGTCCATGCCGGGCAGCCTACGTCGGGCCAGAGCCCACGAGCGACCAGTCCTGCGCCAAGCCCTCGCTGCCCGCCGCACCGGCGGCACCTTGGTCGTCACTAAGCTCGACCGGCTCGACCAGCGGTTATGAGAGTGCGTTCAGATGACGCTGGGTGGGACCTCCGGGTGTCCAGCAAAGGATGCCGTTGTGGGTACGGCGTAGGTGGGTGGCTTACGGTTGGAGAGTGCACCAGTGGGCGCGTGAACGGTTCGAGAAAGCTCGCGTTGGGCGGCTGGCCACCACCACCTCGCGCTGTCGCCCGCACCTTGTCCCTGTCGTCTTCGCCCTCTTGGGGAACAACGTGTGGACTGCGGTGGATGCGAAGCCAAAATCAACCCGTTCGCTGCGCCGGCTCGCGAATATCGAGTCGAACCCGCAGGTGAGTATGCTCGTCGACCAGTACGAGGACGACTGGTCGGCACTGTGGTGGGTTCGCGTCGACGGGGACGCGATGGTTGTGTCGGTCGACTCAGAGGATGGGCGCCTCGCGCTTTCTGCTTTGGCGGCGAAGTACCCGCAGTACGCGGGACAGGCACCTGCGGGCCCGCTCATTCGCATCGCGGTCGGCAACTGGGCATCTTGGTCTGCGCAATGAGCTGCCCGGCGGACGATCGTCTTACGGGCCGCCTGCTCAGCCGGAAGCCATAAGGGCTGGGCAGGGCGGCCAAGTCGGCGAAGACCACGTCCGCATGGTTAAGCGAGTTCTTGTGTGTGGTGGCGTAGCCGAGGACACGCGTCTCTGCGGCTTTGGCGCTTGGATGCCGAAGGAACTGTCCTGGACCACCACGCACCCTGCGGTCGACCTGAGACATTCGCGATCCGGCTGATTGAGGGGGTGGCAACAACGGCCGAAGGTGGGGCCTTGGCGACCTTCACACCCTGCTTGCTTGACACTAGCGACCGGGTTCTTGGAGTCCACGGCGCACAATGACGCCATGGCCGAAAGAGAAGAAGGCACGAGGGCCGAGCAAGAAGAGCCTTTACCCCGCGATGCGGATTCCGCGGGACGCCCATCTCACCCCACGTGGGCCCAGATGGCCCGGGCCCGGGCCAGACACGCTGGCGAATCGGACTGGATGCCGGCTTGGCTGCGGCCCACCGGACCGGAGAACCGGTTGCCCGTCTCGGCCTCCATCGTGGTCGTCATCGCCTTGCAGATCTGGCTGTCCGGCCGTTATGGCTTGCACCCGCGGTGGCTGTTGCCCCTGTTGGAGATCGCGCTGCTGGTGGTGCTGACGGCGATCAACCCGGTGCGGTTGTCTCGCGAGACGCGGATCGGACGCTACCTGTCCATGGCGCTGGCCGGGCTGATCACCCTAGACAACGTGGCGTCGGCATTGGTCCTGGACTACGGCATCCTGAGTGGCAAGACGAGCAACGATGCGATCGGTCTGCTCAGCACAGGCGCCGCGATCTACCTGACGAACATCATCGTCTTCGGCATCTGGTACTGGGAGCTGGATCGTGGCGGCCCCTTTAACCGGGCAGCCGGAACCGACCCGCACCCGGACTTCCTCTTCCCCCAGATGGTCTCGCCGGAGATGGGTCCCGAACACTGGGAACCGCGTTACCTCGACTACCTCTATACCAGCTTCACCAACGTCATGGCCTTCTCGCCGACCGACACCATGCCGCTGTCGCGGTGGGCGAAGTCATTGATGGCCCTGCAAAGCGCCATTGCCCTCTCGACCACGGCGCTTGTCCTCGCGCGAGCGGTCAACATCCTGAAATGAGGTCGGCCGCACAGCGGCCCGCGCCCACGTTCAGCTATCTCCTATGAACGGATCGTTAGCACGTGCTGCCCACCCCTGAGACTCCCCTCTGCGTACTTCACCCCCGACTCGCAGAATGGATATGCTTGGCGGACGATCCGACCGTGGCCGTCAGGATCGGCGTTCGTGACGCGCCTGCGATGTCATGGATGACCTCGCAGGCGAATCGGGCGATATCCTCCGACGGGGCCCGCGCGGTGTTGAGCGCTTTTGACCCGTCGTCCGGCTCGGTAGCCGTCTGCTAGTCCAGTTCTGGCTCCTGCCCACCTGGCGAGTCGAGCTCGACGCCGCGCTCCTTGGCCTCCCGCAAGTCGATGCTGAAGGTGTCCTTAAGACCTGCCTCGTCACCGGTTTCCTCATCGGTGTCGTGCAGGGACGAAACAGGGTCCTGTTCCAGGTCGCCTGGCTCGGTCTCGTAGAGCTGGCCGCCGTCATCGGATCCAATGTCGTCACTCTTGGCGCGAACCATGATCCCAGTGTGGACCATCCCTGCTCGAACAGTCATCACGGCGGCGCAGATCTACGGTTGGGCTCACAAGGCGTGACGGCCGGCAAGGACGTCGTGGAACGGCCCGCACGGTTCAAGACCCTGGTAGTGGTGTTCCCGTGTGGTGATGTCACCCACTCGGGGGGAGGCGTGGCCATCGCCGTCGCGGTCGGATGGGGCAACTGGAACTGGAGATACAGCACCGGCTGATCGAGGACCGGCCCACCCTTCCAGCTTCCTGTTGGTGGTCGTTGGTGTGATCCTGTGGATCCTCGGCGCCATGGGTCGTGCAGTAGGCGGACGCAGGCACTACTACTGAACAGAGATCTCCCGGCAGGCTGGCACGATAGGTCCAACCCGCGACAACACGTCATGGACCCAGCACACGCGAAAGGAGACCGATGATGGGCTGGGACGACAAGTTGAAGAACAAGAAGGACGAGGTCAAGGGCGCTGCCAAGGAGAACCTTGGCAAAGCGAGGGACGACGAGCAGATGGAACGTGAAGGCCGGAGCGACCAGACCGTGAGCAACCTCAAGCAGGCTGGCGAGAAGGTCAAGGACGCCTTCAACAAGGACTGAGGGTCAGGTCCCCATCGACGCTACGTAAATGCGCACCAGCCGCATGGATGTGCGGAGCTGGCACACCGAGAGGGATGGAGTGTGCCTGCGACGTTCCTGACATGGCGGGAGCGCGGAAATCCCTCGACCCGGTTGGACGCCCGCCATCGAGGTGTGCAGCGTGGACCGAGGAACGAATTTGCTACAAGCCCTGACGACTGGAAATGGACCTCAGTCGAATTTGAGCCTCTCAGGAAGGCGACTCCTGGCTTGCGTCACGGCGTGCATCACGGTGGGCGTCGGTCGCCTCTTTCAGCTCGTTGTCGGGCGCCTCTTCCAAGGTGATCAGGGTGTTGTCAGCTTCCGGTGATGCCAGGAGAATCTCATCGAGCTTGCGCTGCGTGGCCGCCTGCGCGCGGGCCTGCGTGTGTTGGATGACGAACACCATGGCCAGTGTCGTTGCTGCTGCAAGCGTCTGGAAGATAGTTTCCAACCGTGCGGGAAACCCGAACACGGCACTGTACAGAACCCACACCACGACGGCTGTGACCACGCTGAGAGCCAGCGTGGGCTTGGTCGCCCACCGATCCAGAGCATGTAGGACTCGACTGCCGACATACCGGTGGCCGGATGCCAGGTGCTAAGGCATTGGCGAGTTAAGAGAAGACCCAACCACAGCGCACGGCGGTGGGTCAGCGACGGGTCCGCCCACGCCGGATCCTGTTCGTAGGGCGATCACTGGGCTACGGGACGATCGGCTATCGGCGCCGCTCGTCCACCAGGATGGTGGCGCCGAAGGCGTTCAGCGCGTCCTCGAAGAATGCGAAGTGGAGCGCGCACCAGAGCAGCGAACCGCCTTGCATCATCACAGTCTCGACCACCGCACGAGCTGAGCAACGGTCACAAAGGTCAGCGGCTGTCAGGGGCCGGGCGGGTTTCTTGTCGAGCGAAGCCTTCATTTCAGCGACCCCTCCGCGTCCGTCTGGAGATTTCTTTGACATCAACTGCGGTTCGGCTCACCGCGATATGAGCCCATCATCGGACTGACCACCGCGCCGATCTCTGCTGCGAACAACATCATCATCATCTCGCTTGCCGGGAACCAAACAAAGGCTTCGGAACTCACCTTCGTAGGTGGATCGGGCTACGGGGCGGGGCAGAGTTTGTGAGGGCGGCCGCGTGCTCCGCTGACCGTTCCGCAATCGGGACGCCGGGTCAACTAACAAGATGCGACCGGTACATAGCCGATGGGCGATAGACGGCTGGGCCCCCTCTATGGCGTCGGTGTGATGATTTCCCAGGTGCTGAGCTGACCCTTGCGCAGGCGTGGAGCTCGTCAGAGCCAACATCGACACAGGCAGCGCTGTTGATGGGGGCGGCATGGCCGCGGAGAACTCGCTCAATGGCCCCGCTGGCGGTACATCCGGCGGGCGGCTTTGCTCCTGGCCCCCGGGTGTTGTGACGCGTCGTCCCGCAACGACAGCGTGGCCGACGTCGGGTGAACGACGCCGGCCACGCTGTCTCTTGCTCAGCTGCCGAACGGCAACTGCTGCTTCCGTCAGTCGCCGACCTTGGGTGTGGCGATCCTGGTGGCCTCAGCAGCCGCAGCCGCGGTCTTGGCGGCACTGGCGGCCGTGGCTGCGACCACGCGCTCCGCGGCAACGGTGCTCTTCCTGGCGGTCGTGGCGGTGCGCTTGGCCGAGGTGCGAGTGGCCTTGGCGGCCTCGCGCACAACCTCGGTGGTGGTCTCGGCCTCGCCCTTGACCGAAGAGGCAACGGCTTCGAGAACGACCTCGGCC
>DHJN01000104.1:16394-17571 GCA_002404345.1 Actinobacteria bacterium UBA4719
CACCCTTGCCGAGGGAAACGGTGTTGTCTGCCTGGGCCAGCAGGTCCTGAGTGGCCTTCTGGCTGCGGAGGCGCTTGACCAGCTTCTCGCCGCGCACGGCGAGCTCGGTGTAGGTGTGCTGAGCCTTGTCGGCCGCCTCGACGGTCTGGGCGCGGACCTGCGCAGGCATGTGCAGGGCCTGCTCGGTGACCTTCTCGATGCCCTTGCCGGCCCGGTCCTGCATCGCGCTGACGCTGAGATCCGGACGAACGGCAGCAGCGCGAGCGCGGGCTTCGCACAACCTCTCGACGGCCAGGTCGGTGACGCCGACGGCGGCGTAGACGGGGGTGGTGTCAGTGACGGTCTTGCGGATTTGCTTGACGAGGGTCATGGCTTCTTCTCCTTTTGGGTGATTTCCGGGTGGGCCGGTGTTCCCGGCTTTTGTGCTGGGCTCGGTGCGCGAGGCGCTTTGGCTGGTCTCGTGGTCTTGGTCGACTTCGACGCTGACGACTTGCCGGCTGCCGGCTCGCCCACGAAGGACTCGTAGACGTCCAGCAGGACAGCGCGCTGCCGGTCGTTCAGCTTGGGGTCAGCCAGGACGGCGTCGGTGACGTCAACGGCGCGGGCGCCGGCATCGTCGGTGCGCTCATCGAGTATGCCGGCGCGGACGTAGAGGGACTCGGCCGAGATGCGCAGGGCCTTGGCAAGGGCCTGCAGGATCTCGGCGCTCGGTTTCTTCAGGCCGCGCTCGATCTGGGAGATGTATGGGTTGCTGATCCCCGCGACCTCGGACAGCTGCCGCAATGAGAGTTGCGCCGATTGGCGTTGCTCTCGCAGGTACTCGCCAAGGTCGTGAACGGAGATCGGAGTGAACGTCGGCATACATCCATTGTGCTTGCTTCAGTTAGCAAAATGCAACCCTGAGCAAGCATGTTTGTCAGGCGGTGCGCCGTTCTGTGATCGACAACAACGCGCGTGCCCCGTCGGTGGTCAACGGCGGCCGCTGCATCAGCGGCGTGTCTGCACTGAGGGCCGTGGTCCTGATCGCAGAGGGCACGCTGTCGCTCCCCGCCCGCGACTGGGACTGATCGCAGGGCGTCCCATGCGATGTCGCTGATACCCGAACCATGACCGGACGCATCTGAGCCAAGCACGGTGTCCGTAGGACGATCCGCATACCTGTCTCTTATACACATCT
>DHJN01000238.1:0-2594 GCA_002404345.1 Actinobacteria bacterium UBA4719
CACGTGGTCGTGATCAACCGCGCCCAAAGCGAGGACGGGGTATGGCGAACGCTGGACTCCCGGGGCATGTTCCGCGCCACCGTGGGCCTGTCCGAGATGTACAACGGTGTCCTGTCCGACTTCCTCACCCAGGCCCTCGGCTGGGGCTGGGAGTCGACCAACCGTCGACACTCCCTGGTCCCGAAGTACGAAGTTGCCGGCGTCCCAGAGGCATTGCAGAAAGCGTTCTCGACCAGGTCGACGGCCATCGAGATCGCCACCAACGAGCTGATCCCGGACTTCATCGCCTCCCACGGTCGGTTGCCGAACAGCCCCGAGATGCTCAGGCTTCGGCAGCGAGCCACCCTGGCGACCAGGCCGGACAAACACGTTCACCCGCTCGCCGAGCAGGTGCAGGGTTGGCGCCAGCGCGCGCAGTCGCTGCTGGACACCGACCCTGTTCCTTGGGTCGCGACCCTGAAGGACCGCAACGATCTGCCGCTGCTGCGCGCCGACGACCTCACCAACGAGATGCTCACCGAGGTCGGCGTCATCGCCGTCAACGTCGTCGCCGAGAAACGCTCCACCTTCTCCCGCGCCAATGTCTTCGCCGAGGTGCTGCGACAGATCCACGGTGTTCGGTTCGCCTCGCCGGACGACCGGATGGCCGTCGTCGAGCGCACCGTCGGTCTCGCACTCGCCGAGGTCCTGCTGATCAGCGCACCGGAGTTGGCGCACACCCCGGCCCGGTTCGCCCGCCCCGACGGCACCTCCAAGTTTCGTGCCCGCGGCTTCGAGGTCTACACGACACAGGCACTCCTGGACGCAGAGGCGCGACTGCTGGACGCCGGCCGCTGCATCCAAAGCCCGCGGGTCGCCATACGAACCGTGGCGGACGTAGCAGCAGAGAACCTGCCTGGGCGCGCTCACGGACTGTCCGTCGACCAAGCCCTCGCAGTCGAACAGATCGCCACCTCCGGTCGCGTCCTGGACGTCCTTGTCGGGCCGGCCGGCACCGGTAAGTCGACCACCATGGGCGGCCTGCGCGCAGTGTGGGAGCGGCAGTTCGGCGCCGGTTCGGTGGTCGGGTTGGCGCCATCCGCGGCCGCGGCGCAGGTCCTCGCCGAGGAGTTCGGGGTCGAGACGGAGAACACCAGCAAATGGCTGACCGAGCAGGTCCGCCAGCTCGGACGGCTCCGCGAGATCGACGAGCTACGTGCCAAGCTGCATCGCGCCGGGCCGTCCATGACCGCGTCCATGCTCCGCAAACGCATCGATGCTCTAAGCGCGGAGGTCGAGAAGTGGTCGCTGCGATCCGGGCAGCTTGTCGTCGTGGACGAGGCCTCACTGGCCGGCACCTTCGCCCTGGACACCCTCACCGAGCAGGCGCGCAACGCCGGCGCCAAGGTCGTCCTCGTCGGGGACTGGGCACAGCTAAGCCCGGTCGAAGCAGGCGGCGCGTTCCACATGCTGGTGCACGACCGCGACCTGGCCCCGGAGCTCGCCGACGTCCGAAGGTTCACCCACGCCTGGGAAAAGGCCGCATCCATCGACCTACGCGTCGGCCGCCCGGAGGCAGTGGCGGCCTATGAAGAGCACGCCAAGATTCAGGGCGGAGACCGCGACTCGATGCTTGACCTGCTGTATGACGCGTGGCGGGCCGACGTTGCCGCAGGTCACCGATCGCTGATGATCGCCTCCGACAACGACACCGTCGCGGCCCTCAATGAGCGCGCCCGGGCCCACCGGGTCGCGGCCGGGGACGTGAACGCACACGGCATACAGGCGATCAGTGGTGCGGTCATCGGGGTGGGTGACCTGGTCGTCACGCGCGAGAACAACCGGCTCCTTTCCTGTGGGCGGGGGTGGGTCAAGAACGGCGACCAGTGGCTGGTGCAGGACGTGGCCGCCGATGGCGCGGTGACGGTCGCGCGAACCATGGGGGCCGGTTTGCCGGGTGGTCGCCGGGTCGTGTTGCCGGCCGACTACGTGCGCCAGCATGTGGAGCTGGGGTACGCGACGACGGCGCACCGCGCGCAGGGGCGCACCGTCGACACCGCGCACGCGTTCGTGTCCGTGACCACCCAGCGTGAGGTGCTGTATGTCGCGGCGACCCGAGGGCGGGAGTCGAACCGGTTGTACGTCGACACGATGTACGACCCGGATGCCGATACCCAGCACGGTCTGCCCGCCGAGCGCGACGCCGGCGACGTGCTGCGGCAGGTGCTGGAGGCGCGCGGCGCTGACCTGTCGGCGACCGAGACGATCGCCGCGGACTGGGCCGAGCAGCATGGGATCGTCCGGGTTTGGGCCGAGTACGACACGATCGCCGGGGTGGCACAGCGCGAGAGGTATGACGAGCTGGTCATGTCCTCGTGTGCCGGGGCGGCGCCCGAGCAGGTGCAGGGCCTGCAGGATTCGGCAGCGTATGGGCCCTTGCTCGCGGCGTTGCGGGAAGCTGAGGCGTTTGGTCTGGACGTTGAGCAGGGCCTGCCGCGGCTGGTCAACGGGCGGACGCTATCCAGCGCGGACGACGTCGCGGCTGTTCTTCATGGCCGGGTGGACAAGTGGATCCGGACTTCGGGTTCGCCACGGCGGGCGGCTGCGGACCGGAT
>DHJN01000238.1:2679-4968 GCA_002404345.1 Actinobacteria bacterium UBA4719
ACCGAGGCGCACCACGACGCCCGTGCCCTGGCGATCGAGATCGCCCGCGGCGTGTCATCTGCGCCGTTCGACGCTATGACGGCAGGTATTGTCTTGCAGGCTGGGGAGACCGTCTATCGTCAGCTACCGATCTGGATCCGGGTGCAAGACGACGGCCGCTGGGCCGAGGCAAGCGCCGCCGATGTGCTCGTGTCGGACCGGCGCCTGCTCTGCAGGTTCGGGACTGGGCGTTTGTCCTCACTCTGGTGGAACGGCATCGTCGGACTTGAGGTCGACCTCGCGGCCGAACACATCATCCTCGACTTCGGCGACGGTCAGCCGGTCAACCTCTCGGGGCCTCTGGTCGCTCCGGTTGCCGTTGTCGGGATCGCTTCGGTGTATGGGACGCAAGCGATGCTCACGCACCCCGGACTCGCGCGTCTTCGGACCCATAGACATCGCGAGCAGTCCTTCGGCTGAGGCGCAGTCGGTTTGAGGAGCCGCGCGCCGCCAGGAATCGATTTCTTGTCATCATCAGTCGATCGAGTCGTCCAACTCGTCGGCGGGTTCCTTACCTGGGTAGCGCGTCGAAGCGCTCCTGGCACGTCGGGCACGGTGGCAGGGCTTCATGGTCCTGGGTCGGCACGAAATAGGCACCGCACAGTGCTCGGACCGCGCGCCCGTCAATGGTCCGACCGGCGAGGTGCTGGCGGTGCGTGTAGTGGCTGTGCGTGCCCGGTACCGACTCGGCAAGCTCGTGATTTTCGACGAGTGTTTCGAGCTCGACCAGCCGCGCGGTCCAGGCGCCGGGCTCACCGATGTTCGCGAACGAGTCCTTGTACCGGTCCCAGGTCTGCTCGGGGGGACTGAAGGAGATGAGGGCTCTGATGGTGAGCTGCCATGACAGGTTGCTGCCTGCAAAGCCGGAAGCTGGGACGATCTCCAGCTCGATCTCGTCGGCTTCGTAGCCGCTCTCGCGCACGGGCGTCACGACAAGAGTGAGTTGCGCGAGCAGGCCCTTGTCCGGGAATGGATGCTGGACCTCGATGCGAACCGAACCGCCGGAATGTACCGCTCGGAGCGCATCCAGCATCTGCGCTTGGACCGAGAGCTCCCACGACGTGAGGAGCCTCGCCATGGTCTCTTGCTTGAGCAGCCGGTGGTCGCCGTTCGTTGGCAGCCAGCGGTCGGGGTCGCCCTTGTCGTTCTCGCGCTTGACCCGCACGTAGAAGTCGTCGTGGTCCTGGTGCTCACCCTTGGCCAGTCCCGCGACAACCAGCCAGTTCACTCCGGTTTCTGGGTCCTCCCAGACTCCGCCTCGCCACTGCGCGATCTTGATCTCCAGAAGCCGCAGCTTCGTGCTGCTCGCAATTGGACCGACGAAGTTGTCGTTGGCGGCATCGAGCCCGAAGGAATTGGTCGCCTTGGCGATGATCGGGTGGGGTAACTCGCTCAGTGGATGAAGCGACTCGTAGGTGCCGTCAGCCAGGAGTCTCAGCGGCAAGGGAGACTCCCAGCCGGCGGTCAGATCCTCCGCAAGGAGGCGGAGGGTAGGTCGGGCGCGACGGCTATGCACTCGAGTAATGATGCCCAATGGCACCGACCAGATGTAGCGGGCCCTCCGTGTCAGAGCAGCTCTGCGAGCTCGTCGATCGCTCCGCTACGGGTCTTCTGCTGGTTCGCGAAACGCTCGGCGAGCTCACGATTATCGCTCTGACGCTGGGTTTCGAAGTCGATCAGGTCGCTCAGTCGGATACGACGATCGCGGCCAACACGGTGGGACACGATCTCACCTCGATCAAGGAGCTTGTACAGGTGCGTGCGGCTCATTCCGAGACGCTCGGCAGCTTGGTTAGGAGTAAGGACAGGGGCACCGTCGATGACGGCGAATTCGGCACCATCACGAACGCAGCGACTCAGGCTCAGCAGCACGTCACGCAACTCGGGGCCGGCGCTGGTCAGTGCATACTGTTCAAGCGCGTCGAGCTGCTCAACGGGGATGTTCGCGGTTTCGATGGTCTGCATCGTGCCCAGCCGATCTACAAGTGTCATAGATGATCTAGATGTCACAGATGACACTACTTGACGTGGAGATTTCCGTCAACGGGAACTGGGTCAAGAACGGCGACCAGTGGCTGGTGCAGGACGTGGCCGCCGATGGTGCGGTGACGGTCGCGCGCACCATGGGGGCCGGTATGCCGGGTGGTCGCCGGGTCGTGTTGCCGGCCGACTACGTGCGCCAGCATGTGGAGCTGGGTACGCGACGACGGCGCACCGCGCCCAGGGGCGCACCGTCGACACCGCGCACGC
>DHJN01000238.1:5066-6580 GCA_002404345.1 Actinobacteria bacterium UBA4719
ATGTACGACCCGGACGCCGACACCCAGCACGGCCTGCCCGCCGAGCGCGACGCCGGCGACGTGCTGCGCCAGGTGTTGGAGGCGCGTGGAGCGGACATGTCGGCGACCGAGACGATCAGTGGGGACTGGGCCGAGCAACACGGGATCGTCCGGATGTGGGCCGAGTACGACACCATCGCCGGGGTGGCCCAGCGAGCGCGGTATGACGAGCTGGTCACCTCATCCTGCTCCGAAGTGGCCTCTGAGCAGGTCGAACAGCTGCGGGAGTCTGCCGCCTACGGTCCGCTGCTTGCGGCTCTGCGGGAGGCCGAGGCGTTTGGCCTGGACGTGGAGCAAAGCCTGCCGCGGCTCGTCAACGGTCGGACGCTTTCCAGCGCTGACGATGTCGCCGCTGTGTTGCACGCTCGGGTGGACCGGTGGATCCGCGCTTCGGGTTCGCAGCGGCCCGGGCCTTCAAACCAGGATCGGCGGGCGGCTGCGGACCGGATCGTTGGACTGTTTCCCAGGCTGGCCGGGGTGACCGACCCGGACCTGGCTCGCGCCCTCGCGGACCGGCAGGAGCTCATCGACCAGCGGGCTCGCGAGATGGCGACGGCTGCGATCGAGAACCGCCAGCCGTGGGCGGCGCAGCTCGGATTGCCGCCGTCAGATCCGTTTCGGCGTGAAGTGTGGTTGCGGAGGCTCGACACGGTTGCGGCATATAGAGAGCGGTGGGGGATTACCGATCGAGCATGCCTCGGAACGCGTGAGTCCAAGTCGTTGGAGCAAGAGGCACAGCGTCGACTCGCCCAAGCGGCGGTCGAGAATGCCTTGTCGATCACGCACGACGGACGGATCAGTGTCCGCCCGGTGGGGCAGGGTGTGGAAGGCCAGGTGACCATGGGAGGGCCGGAGATGTGAGAACGAAGCAGAAAGCCGCGCTTCTCGTCGCGCAACGCCTCGCCCGTGATCGCACCGAGGCGCACCACGACGCCCGCGCCTTGGCGATCGAGCTCGCCCGAGGCATGCCATCTACTCGATTCGATCCGATGATGGCGGGCGTTGTCCTGCAACCGGGGGAGACGGTCTACCGGCAGTTGCGAGTCTGGATCCGAGTGCAGGAAAACGGGCGATGGTTGGAAGCGAGCTACGCGGTTGCGGTCGTGACCGACCGGCGGCTGCTCTGCAGGTTCGCGACCGGGCACCTGTCCTCACTTTGGTGGAGCGGCATCGTCGGCCTCAACGTCGACCTCGTGGCCGAGCACATCGTTCTCGACTTCGGCGACGGTCAGCCAGTCAACATCTCCGGGGCGCAGGTTGCCGTTGTTGCAGTCGCTGCCATCGCCTCGATCTACGGCGCCCAGGCGATGCTCACCCACCACGCATTGGCCCCGCTACGGCGGGGAGTGTCATCACTAACGCATGGTTCCTGCTGCCCACCTGAGCACAACTGAGCCAGATAGATTTCTGCCCTTCATGGCCCGCGGCCGAGCACATGTTGACCCGGCCCACCTAGCCTCGAGATTTCATAGCGG
>DHJN01000127.1 GCA_002404345.1 Actinobacteria bacterium UBA4719
ACCCACGCCGCCTGATCGCCTCGACCCTCCACGTTGAGAGCGGCGGCCTGCGTCTCCCAACCGCGAAGCTGGGTCTTCGAAAACGGGGAGGCGTCCGGCGCCACCATGACCGACTGACCGTCCATGAGCGGGATGCCGCGCAGGTACTGCTCGCTGCCCCAGAACTGGAAGCCCGTTGAGTCGTCGTCGACCGAAACGACGCTGGCCCCAACCCTCTCGCAGAGACTGTCCAACCCTCGCCGCGAGAGCACCCCAAGGTGACGGGGCGCGTCGAGCTGCACCCACGCGGCGCCATACGTCTCGAAGGCGTGGCTCGAGGGGGTGGGCATCCGGATCAGGACCCGACCTCCCGGTGTCAGCCGTTTCAATGCCTCGCGAAGACTGCTTTGAGGGTCGGGGACATGCTCGAAGCTGTGGTGGAACATGATGAGGTCGTAGTGGCCCTCGACGTCGCTGAGGTCCTGACGCTTCAAGCGCCCACCGGTGCTCAGGTTCCGTTCCACCGACATGAACGGGTCCACGCCGGTCACGTCCTTCACCCCGGCCAGGCCCAGGGCGAACACCAACATGCCAGAGCCACATCCGACGTCCAGGACGCGGGTGTTCTTGCCATGGACCAGGCCGGCCCGTTTGATAGAGCGAAGGACCGAGACCAGGGTCCGCAGCTGTCGACGTGGAATGAGCGCCGTGGCGGTGCCCGACAGCACGCCGCGACCCCACAGGACCGAGCCGATCACCAGCTGGGCAAACTGCCGAACGCCCGGGGCGCCCAGGGCCCGCTCTGGGTCCAGATCAACCGAGTAGTAGTTCGTCGGGTAGTAGGACGACATGTCTTCGGGAATCGAGATCAGGGCGAGGCTGCCACAGTTGGCACACACGGAGTAGTCGAACTCCTCCTTGAGACCGAACATGTTCTCGCGGACCGCCAGCACATCGTTGCTGGAAGCGCTCGAACAGGCGGGACAGCTGTGGGCGGCGTTCGTTTTTGGCACGATGACGAACCTACCTGTGATCGCCAGACAAACGCGGCAATGGCGCCACTGCTGGCATTGGTCCCGCCGTCCCGCAGTCCTGCAGCCGTCTGCGCAGGTCCGCCAGCGTGGCACTGACCCCCACCGGCAGCGGGGTGAGTGCCCGCCGATCCAGCTGCGGCCAGACGACCGAACGCAGGCTCAGGTCGCGGGCCTGGAACCTGGCTGCCGGGGACGCCCCCAGGACAACGCGGGGCGTCCGTTTGAAGATCCTGCGGGTCTCGCCCAGGATCGCCCCAATTGTCAGCGGACGAAGTGTCGCAAGGTTCTTGGTCACCACGACGGGACCCGCGGCCCCGTTCGCGGACGAGCGGAGCCGTTCCAGCCCGTCGGCAATCATCTCCGCGCAGTCGGGGGCGAAGATGTAGTCCCGCAAAGTGTCCAGTGGCACGAAGATCGACACGGGCTGCCCGGTTAGGCCCGCCCTGCAGATCTGCGAGATCAGTCCCTGCGCCTTCGCGAGATTCTGCCCGGGCCCGTAAAGGTTGGCGATCCGACCGATGAATACCGGCGTGCCGTTCTCGGCGGCCCACCTGGCAAGCATCCGTTCCGACGCCAGCTTGGCCTCCCCGTACGGTGCGAGCGGCCGAACGGGTGAGTTCTCGTCATACGGGGGAGCGCTGACGCCTGCATAGACGGCACCGGCGGACGAGGCGAAGAACACGGCTCCGGCACCCGGGGTGGGCGCCGCGCCGAGAACCTCGAGGGTGGCCCGGAGGTAGGACTGCTCCATCGCCAGTGCGGCCCGATCCGCCCCGGTCACCCCCGCCCCCGCCGCCCAGACCACCTGCCACGGCCCGTTGGCAGCCGCCTGCAGGAACTCGCCGGCCTGTCGCCTCAGGACGACCTGCGCCTCCACCCGACCCCACGGGACAGCGGCGGTCCCGGACCACATGGGGGCCCGTTGGCGCAACGTGGCTTGCATGTGCTGGCCCAGCAGCCCGCCCCGCCCGACGACCCAGGACAGCGGCGGACCCTGGTTCACCGACGGACCCGGCTCATCGGACAGCGCGTGTCCGTCGTCCCAGCGCGCTATCGGCCGGGTCGCTGACGATGAGGTACAGCGGTTTGCCCATGGCCATGTTGACGGCGACGCCGATGTACTCGGCGATGACACCCAGTGAAAAGAGGATCATGCCGGTGCTCAGGAGCAGCAGCACCACGATGGAGGTCCAGCCCTCCGGGACGTTGCTGGACCTCACGCTCGACAGCACGATCCAGCCGGCATAAAGCACTCCGCCGACCGCAATCAGGACGCCGAGCCCGCTCACCAGCCGTAGGCCCCGCGTGCCGCTGGAGAGGACCAGGCGCCAGAAGTGGGACAACAGCCGCCGCAGCGAGTAGCCCGAAGGGCGGTCACCCTCGTGGCGCAGCCGCACCGGGCACAGCGCCGGCTGGCGACACACCCAACCCATGGCGACATCGAGGTAGACCCCCGAGCCGGCGTAGGCGGCGACGCTGCGACCAACCTCGCCGAGCACGAGGCGGTAGCTCTGGAACGAGCCGGCCGCCCCACCGGCCAGAAACACGGCGAAGAACCACTTCGCCAGACGCGAGGAAACGTTGCGGAACGGGCCATGCGGCGGGAGGTTGGTCGGCTCGGCATAGACGAGCTGGGCGTCCTCGCGCAGCGCGGTGTCCAGCAGGCTACCGATGTCCGCGGGGTCGTGCTGTCCGTCCTCGTCGAGGGTCACGACCCACGCGCCGCTGGACGACGCGATGCCGGCCAGCGTGGCGGCGTGCTGGCCGAAGTTGCGACTGAGCCAGACGGCTCGGACGACGTCGTGCTGATCCGTCAGCTCGCGGATGGTCTCGTCGGAGCGATCCGGTCCGTTGTCATAGGCGAGCAGGACTTCGACGACCTTGTAGGTGTTGCCGTCAGGGGTCGTTGTGGGACCGGTCAGCGGCAGGATCTCGTCGACCAGCGCAGGCAGCGTGCGTTCGCCCTGGTAGACGGGGATGACGATCGAGACCCGGTGGTGCGGCTGTTCCCACGTCTGGTTGCCCACATCGTCCAGCCTAGACCAGTCGCCTCGTCGCACTCATCAGGACAGCACGGTAGAGAAGATGTTCCACCCCGCGCCCACGGCCTTGCGCGACAGGAAGCCGCCGGTGCCGCTACCCGGATACATCCACAATGTGCCATCTGGGCCACGTCCGAGCAGGTCGGACTTGCCGTCACCGTTGAAGTCCCCAGAGCTGGTGAGAGCGGTGAACATGTTCCATCCTCGACCGATGAGTCGACGTGGCATCCATCCACCCGATCCGTTGCCTGGGTAGAGATACAACAGCCCAGCAGATGTGCGGGCGATGACGTCGGACTTGCCGTCACCGTTGAAGTCCCCGGGGCTGAACAAGGAGGTGAAGCCGCCGAAGCCGGCGCCGATCCTCCGGGTGCTGAGGAAGCCGCCGGAGCCATTGCCGGAGTACAGCACCAGCTGTCCGTCCGGCCCCCGAGCCACCAGGTCCGAGCGACGATCGCCGCCGAAGTCACCCACCGGGAAAACCAGGTTGTACTGGCCCCAGCCGGCCCCGACCTTGCGCGGCCGGCCGAGCGGACCGGCAGCCGTGCCCGGGTTGAGCCACAGGGTCCCATCGGGCTTCTGCGCCATGACATCGGAGAGCGCGTCGGCGTTCCAGGTGCCGGCGGTGAAGACCTTCGAGAACCCTCCGAAACCGGTGCCAATCACACTCGTCGACTTCCAGCCTGAGGCGCCGTTGCCGGCATACATCCGCAGGGCTCCGGTGCCAGCGACGACCGCGAGAACGTCCGCCTTCCTGTCACCGCTGAGGTCACGCGGGTATGACGGTTTGGACAGCGGGTATGACGGCACGGGTATGGGGTTGGTCGGGATGAACCACTCGGACCACAGTCCGAAGGCAGAGCGGATCGTCGCCCCGGTAACGGTCACCGATCCGGCCGAGCCGTCGACTGCCGCGGTCAGGACGCGTCCTCCCCATTGACCGTGACCGTCGCGGCTGATGATCCGAAGCTGGCGATATGTGCCGATCGACGGCCATCGGGCCTGGATGCTGGCCACCGTGATGCTCTTGGTCCATGAGTTGGCGTTGTTGGGCAACGCTCCGTCATACGGGTCGGCCCTGGCCACGAGGTAGGGCGTGCTGCCCGCTGCGCTCCAGCCGCCGTTTGCCGCGCCGAACTGGGTGAACGCTGCCCTGCCACCGTAGGTCAACGACGTGCCGGCACTGGCCGCAACGGCCGCGTCGGAGGTTCCGACCTCGGCCGGGACTCCCGAGTACATCTGGCAGGAGGTGGTGTCGCAGGTGTCCCAGGTTCGGCCCGCGCTCGCGTGGGCCCGGTCGTAGCTGGCGTAGCTGCGCGCGGCCACCGCCTGGGCTGCCAGCGCGTTCGGATGCCAGGACGCCGGCATCTCAGCCGGGACCACTCCGCGCAGGTAGCTCTCCATCGGCAGGACGGAGACCGGCGTGATGCTGGTCGACGACGCCCTGTTTGCGACGATGCTGCCGCGATAGGCGCGCCTGGTCCCGTTCGCGAGCAGCACGTCGACGACGTTCCCGCGCGCGGGGTCGGTGAAAACCGCCGGAGAGGCCGAGTACGTGTAGAGCTTCCAACCCGCGGACGAGAGCGCGTCGACCTGGAGGCCGCCGACGGAACGGCTCCAGACGCGGTACTTGGTGATCCGGGCCCCGGTGGCCGTGACCTGCGGCAGTGTCCGGAGCGAGACATTGGCTGCGACGAACCGGAGACCGGCCGGGGTGGGCAGGTACATGGTCGTGTGACTGACCACATCCAGGCGAACCCTGATGGTGGGGTTACCGATGCTGGCCAGACTCGTGCCCGGGTAGTAGAAGGCCAGGATGCTCCGCCACGAGAGCCTGCCCACCGCGGCGGCCCCATAGGCCCCCCACTGCGACATACCGTGGCCGTGGCCAAATCCGTGACCGCTGAGCTTGACGATGTTGTCCAACGGCCGGACGTAGATCTCGACCGCCCGCGCGGGAGCTGCGGCGACCAAAGAGACCGACGCAACCATCGCGCCCGCGAGTCCCAGGGACAACGCCCCAAAGTTGCGAAAACGCTCAGCCAACAACATGTCCAGCTCCCTCTCCACCACGAACCGGTTGCCGACTGGCGAGGCCGCCCTTGCCGTTTCCGGGGTACAGCCACAGGCGTCCGGCGCCGGACCTGGCCATCACGTCGGCCGTCCGGTCGCCGTTGTAGTCGCCGACGCCCAAGATCTGGGCGAGATCGTTCTGAGCCGTCGCCAGGACAGAAGAGTCCTGCAGCACGTTGGGCCCGTTACCGCGGAAGAGGATCAGCGCGTGGTCGCTGGCCCGAAGCGCGATGACGTCCCCGTTGGCGTCGTCGTTGTTGAACGCCCCGGCACCGGCCACGCTCTGCACGCCCTGCCACCCAACCGCGATGGCGATTCGCGTCTTGAAGGTCAGGTTCCGCTTGAACGGGTAGGCGAACAGGTTGCCGGACCCGTCGCGCGCCAACAGGTCCGGAACCCCGTCGTAGTCATAGTCGCCCGCGGCCTCGATCAGGCTGAAAGCGTTCCAGCCGACGGCCCCGACGCGGCGCGGGGCGGCGAACCTCGAGCCTGCCTGACCGAGCAGGAGGACAAGGGTGCTGTTGGTCCGGACCCGCGCCACGGCATCGGTGTAACCGTCACCGTTGACATCGCCGACGAGACGCACGAGGTTGGCCCCGGCAACGCTTGGGAAAGCAGCCAGACGAGTCCGGAAGTCACGCTGACCGGTGCCGGCGTAAAGGATCAGGTTGCCTGCGCCGGCCGCCGGGTTCACCACCAGCAGGTCCGCAACTCCGTCGCCGTTCCAGTCCGCACCAGTGGACATCTGGGTGTAGCCGGCCCAGCCGGCACCCCACCGGATGTAGCGCACCATGCGGCCACTGGAGTCCGAGGAGTACGTGCTCATGCCGCCACCGAGTCGCGCGTAGACGTCCGGGTTGTGGTCGCCGTCGAGGTCTGAGCCGCCGACCACGGTCGAGAACGACCCCCAGCCGCGCCCCCAGGGCACGCCGGAACGAAGTGACCCACCGGGAGCGCCGGCATACATCAGCTGGACGCCGTCTGACCTGCGCGTCGCGAGCAGGTCGGGGATCGTGTCACCGTTGAGGTCGCCAGCCGTGGTCACCGAGCTGACGCCGTTCCACCCGGTGCCGATAACACGCCCGGGGCGGATCGATCCGGCCCCGTCGCCGGCGTAGTAGATCAGGTTGCCGTGGGTGTCGGTCGCCAGGATGTCGTTGTGGCCGTCTCGGTTGCGATCGCGCGCCGCAATGACGCGGGTCATGGCGTTCCATCCGTGGCCGCGGTAGAGCACGCCCGCGAAGCCCCCCCTGCCGTTTCCGAGATAGATCCGCAGACGGTTACCGGCGGGGTCCTGGGCGATGATGTCCGCCTTGCCGTCCCCGTTGAGGTCCGGTGACAGGCTGGCGTTATGCAGGCCGTTCCACCCGGCACCGATCGCCACCCCGCTCCGCACGGGCACTCGCGGAGCGCTCGCCAGCACGGAGACCGAACCGGTGATCGACGTGCCGTTCGCGCTCTTCGTGTAGCTGAGTGCGTCTGCGGCGCCGTTCCGGTCGATGTCGCGTCTGATGGTGCTGCGCGGCAGGGCCCCCATGATGGCGGCTGCGCCGGCGCGGATCTCTGGCAGCCTGGCGTAGAGATACCGGCCCGGGCAGGAGGTCGGGAATCCATCCCGGTGCCCCGAAAC
>DHJN01000120.1:0-9416 GCA_002404345.1 Actinobacteria bacterium UBA4719
AGCAGATGTCCGAGGCTGGAAGCCGTCAGGCCCTTGCCGAGCGAAGAGGCAACGCCTCCGGTCACGAAGATGTGTTTTGTCTGCTGCGCCACGGGCTTTAACTCTACGTCATCAGGAGGGTCTCGGCGTACCAGGCCAGCCACCGCGATGCCGTGTCGCGCCCATCCGGCAGCCCCCTGGCAACCTCGCGGCCGCGGGCTGCGAGATCGTCACGCAGACCCGGTTCGGCCAGGACACGGTCGGTCGCCTCCGCGATCGCCTCAGGGTCCCCCGGTATGACGAGCAGTCCGGTCCCGGCGACCAGGTCATGCAGGCCCCCGACATCGGTGGCGACCACAGGCGTACCGGCCGCCATGGCCTCCTGCACCACCAGTGCGCGGGCTTCCCACTGACTCGGCAGCACGAATACCTCTGCCGCACGCAACCATCGGTCGGCGTCGCTGCGCGCCCCGACGAAATGGACGGGCGCTGCCAGCGCGCTCGCCTGCCGCCGCAGCTGGGCCAACAGCTGCGGGTCTCCGTCGCCCAGGACCACCCAGACGCAGGTCTGGCGCAGTCGGGACGCCGCTTCCACCAGCACCGGAAGGTTCTTCTGCGGGGCGATCCGCGAGATCGTGACGACCATAGGCATGGCGAGCTGAGGCACCGCGAGCTGGGGCACCGCAAGGTCCTTTTCGTTCACGTCGAGCGACGAAGGGGCGAGCGAGGAGAGCAGGGTCTGCGCGATCCGGGCCCGGGTCGCGCCATCGGCCGGTGGCTGCGCGAGCAGCCCGGGAACCCGGGGCGACGGCACCTCGGCCAGCTCGGCGTGGCCCGCCCCGAACGCCAGCGCTTCCTTGACCAGATCGCTGCTCGCCCCGGTCACCAGATCCGCGTGGTGCGCCACCCAGCGTTGCGCGAGCCGCTTTAGACCTTGTCGACCGCTACCCTCCAGGACCGCATTGTGTTGGGAGACAATGAGTTTCGGCGCTCCGACTTTCGGCGCCCCGAGTTTCGGCGGTCGCGCCCGACCTCGGGGGTCCAGCGTTGTCAGGGTCGCCAGCAGCGCGCCCTGGTGTCCGTGGGCGTGCACGATGTCGGCGGTCGAGGCCAGGCGTCGCAGAAGCCTGAAGTCCCGCAGCGCCCGGACCGCCCCGGCGGACCCTGGCCACCACAGTCGCACCGGCCCGAGGTCGAAGTTCTGGGCGGTGATGGGGTGGGTCACCACGATGACGTCCACGCCCCGGTCTCGCAGGTCCGCACTGAGCTGCGCGACATGGGTTCCGATGCCCCCCGTGCTGCGACCGAGCAGCATGATCACCTTCACCTTGTTATCTCTCTCCGAGCCCGCCCCGGGAGCCTGGCGACAACCAGCTGCGCCGCCTGGCGATCACCGATCCAGATCGACACGGCGAACAACGTCACGACGGCACTCGCGACCAGCGCCGCCACCGCGGCACCAGCCGCAAGGCCGTCCGGGTGCAGAGCTCCGGCGAGGCCGCGACCGGCGGCGGCAGCCAGCGCGCCCGCGCCCAGGGCCACCACTGCGCTACGACCAAGACCCCGGAATGCCCGCGGACCCCATGCGTGCTGAACCGCCACGATGAGCCCGATGGCGGCGACCGTCATACCGAAGGAGCTGGCCAGACCTAGCGACTGCAAGGTGTTTCGCGGTCCAGCGTCGTCGTGGAGCATGACCAGAGGAACGACCGCGGCGATCAGCCAGCCGAGAGCGACCAGACCCCCGGCGACGGCAGGACGACCCTGGACATACAGCGCACGGGTGAACAGTGCCGCCACGCCGAAGCCGACCAGTCCCGGCGCGAAGGCACTCAACGCATCGGGCAACGCCACTAATGCCTGTCTGCCGGCGGGACTGTGCCGACCGGCGTCCAGTGCGCTGAAGAACGCACCGGTGGGCGAGGCGATGGCGAAGAGCACGGCGGCGCCGGCGCAGGTGGCGACGATGATGGCCCGCGCTGAGGAGCCCAATGTCGACTCGGCGCGCGCGAGCGACGCCGCGTCCGAGCCCGTCGCCATCGCCGGGAATGCTGACATGGCAACGGGAACCGCCAGAACGGCATACGGCAGGAGGTAGACGGCCTGGACGTAGGTGTAGACGTTCAGCGTGCCGGTGCCACCACGGTGCTGGGACACCCACAAGGTCACCAGCACTGCAACCTGTTGCGCAAGCAGGGCAAGCAGTCCGGCTCCGGCGAGCGTGCTCGCTCGTCGCGCCACACCATCAGGAAATGTCCAGGTCGGACGCAGGCGTATGCCGGCGCGGTGCACCGGAATCAGCAGGGGCAGGCTCAACGCCACGACACCGAGCGTCGTACCAGCCGCCAGCACCGTGGATGCCTGGCCGGGCAGTCGCGCGAGATCGTTTCCCCTCCCTTGTGCCAGGACCGCAAACAGCAGGTACGCCGCCATCACCACGAGGCTGGACAACAGGGGAGCCACCACCGCGCCGAGGAAGCGTCGATGCGCCTGGAGCACTCCGGACAGAACGATGCCGACGCCGTACAGCGCAATCTGGGGCGCGAAGACCACGAGCATCGACGCCATCAGATCCGTTGAACCAGAACACCTCTGGCTGTCGACCAGGATCGTCGACAAGGGCCCGGCGAACGCTGCCATCAGGATGGACAGCGGTATCAGCACGGTCAGCGCCCAGGTGAGCATGGCCGATGCGGTCTGGGCGGCCTCGTCCCCGTCCCTGCGGGCAAGCTGGCCGGCGATGATCGGAACGACTACCGCGGCCAAAGCGCCACCCGCTGCGACCTCGAAGACAACATTCGGCAGCTGGTTCGCGGCCTGGTAGACGCTGCCGACGCACGTGGTCCCCACGCTCTGGGAGAACACCAGCCAGCGACCGAACCCGAAGACCCGCGCAGCCAGGGTGACGACTGCGATGAGGCCGGCGGCTGCCAGGACCCCGGGCGCGGCCTTGCCGGTCATGCTGTCCCGGGCCGAGGTCCGGTTGTGGTGAGTCATCACGTCACCGATGTCACCGTGGCGGACGGCCAAGCGCGTCGAGCTCGCGCAAGCCGGGCGTCGACTCGATCACCTTCGTGAAGCTGACCTTCTCTGAGGCGAGAGTCAGGGCCGTCACCACCGCGAGGGCGAGAAGCCGGCCACGCGGACCTGTCCGCCCCACGAGGGCGGTTCCGAGCAGGGCACCAGCACTGTTGGCCCCCGTGTCCCCGAGCATGCTCCGGCCCGCCAGGTCATTCGGCAGTGCGCTCATCGCTGCACCCGCCGCGGCGCCGGCCGTGACGGTGGACAGGTGGGTTCCGCGTCCGCCCGCAACGATCGGCGCCGAAAGGAGCAGAACGACCTTGAGTGCTCGCCCAGGGCGCAGGTCGAACAGGTTGACGACGTTGGCCGAGCCCGCGATGACCGCCCCGCCCACGAGCGTGGCCATCGGCCCGGTCCGTTCGCGCGACCGGTCGACGATCCACGCGGTCAGCAGGCCCGTCACACCAAGGCCCACGATCTTGATGGTCCCGGTCGTCACGTCGCCACGGCAGGCCGCAGCCAGATGCCCGCGCAGACCCTTGCTGGAGCTGTCACCGACCAGATCATCGAGTGCACCGAAAGCGCCGGCACCCAGACCGGCGACCGCCGCGGGAGCACCGGCTCCGCCTGCGAGGGCTCCGGCAACCGCGCCCACGACATACGCGGGGCCTTCGAACACGGTGACGGGGCGCCCAATGTGACTCGTCCGGGTCCATCGTTCGACTCCCCCGGGTGGGCGGTCCTTCAGGATTGCGGCAGCCGCAGTCGAGCAGAGAGCACCGATCGAGAAGGCGCCCAGGGAGCCCCCCCACCTCCCCCTGCTCACTGCTTGACCGTGGTGTCCGGCACAATCGCCTTGGCATCGGCGGCCAGGCCGTACTGCCCGGCAATGTCTGAGTACTGCTGCATGAGCGCCAGCACGAGCGTGCTCTGTCCCATCGACAGATCCGCGTCATCAACCGTCGAGGCGACCTTGCTGACCTCCGAGTCCTTACGGACCGCGGCCACCAGATCCGCGAACTGGGTCGGGTCACTGGTGGTGGAGTCAGTGGCGACCACGGCCCCCGACCCACCGGCATCCAGTGAGCCGACGAGCTGTACGTAGGCGGCAAGTCGCGCATCGGTGTCAGCCTGGGTGGAGCCCTTGACCGGACCACCGAGGAAGACGACGCTCGAGGACGGGACGATCTGGTCAGGTGCCACCGTGACGAGGTCGCCGGCCTTCAGACCGTCCAACGCTGCATTGGTCAAGGAGGCGGGGCGATCAGTGGACCGGTCCGTGCCGGCCAGGATCGCGCGAGCCAGAACCGCAGCCGCGAGCTGGTCCGGGCCACTGGCCCCCTGAGGCGCCTTGACCAGGGCCGCGAACCGGTTGGCCACGGTGTTGCGGAAGGTCCTCTTGGCCGGGTCAGCCCAGGCATCGGTCAACGTGACCGTCGAGCCCACCTTGGCGCCAGCGGCGACCAAGGAAGCCGTGGTGTTCTTGACCAGATCGGCGTCCACTCCCGGCGCGATGACAAGGGCAACGGTCTTGCCGGTCAACCGATCCTTCATGATCGACGATGCGACTGCCGAGGAGAAGTTGTCCCGCGCAGACGCACCCCGCCTGGCGGCGTCGAGGTCCGTGCGCAGCTGGGTCTTCTCTGCGCGCAGCGCCGTCATCTGCTCGGTAAGGCGGGCACCGATGTCCCCCTTCAGCGGCCCAGCTCCCAGGACGATCCCGACCGCGAGCGCCAGGAAGATCGAGACGATGGAGACCAGGTGGTAACGAAAGTCGATCACGTGAAGAGCCCCACGATCCAGGACCACGCGTCATCCCACCGGGCGGCCCCCAGCTGCAGCATGGCAGTCCCCGCGGGTGTGGCGGCCAGGGCGACAAACAGCGCAAACAGGCCGACCAGCAGCATGACCGCCAGGGAGAGGTTGGAGATTCGCGACCGGTAGAGCCGGCTGACGCCCTTGGCGTCCACCAGCTTGCCACCGACCCGCAGGCGGGTCAGGAAGGTGCTGGCCATTCCCGAACGACCCTTGTCCAGGAACTCGACCAACGTGGCGTGGGTACCGACCGCGACGATCAGCGAAGCCCCCTTGTCATCGGCCAGCAACATCGCTACGTCCTCACTGGTCCCGGTGGCCGGGAAGACCACCGGATCAAGACCCAGCTTGCGGACCCGCTCCAGACCGGGCGCCCGGCCGTCCCGGTAGGCGTGCACCACGATCTCCGCCCCGCAGTGGAGGGTGGCATCCGAGACCGAGTCCATGTCTCCGACGATGAGGTGGGGACGGTGCCCTGCGTCGAGCAGCGCGTCGGCGCCGCCGTCGACGCCGATCAGGATGGGTCGGTACTCGCGGATGTAGTGCCGCAGCGTCTGCAGGTCATCCTTGTAGTGGTAGCCGCGCACCACCACGAGGGCGTGACGGCCCTCAAGGACCGTGGTGATGTCGGGCACCCCGACGCCGTCGAGCAACAGCGCGCGTTCGCGCCGCAGGTACTCCATCGTGTTGGCCGCAAACGCCTCGAGCTGGACCGCAAGTCCAGCCCGTGCCTCGGTCATCGCGGCCTCGACCATGCCGCGGTCGAAGAGGGTCCCCTTGGCGACGATGACATCACCGACCCACAGGGTGCCGCCGTCAAGGCGGGCAGACTGACCGTCCCTGAGCTCGAGCATGACGTCCTTGCCCACGTTGTCGACCAACGGCACCCCGGCGTCCACGAGAATCTCCGGCCCCATGTTCGGGTAGCGCCCCGTGATCGAGGATGCGGCGTTGATGACAGCCACCGGTTTGCACGCAAGCAGGGCCTCAGCACTGACCTTGTCGATGTCCTGGTGATCGATGACCGCTATGTCACCGGACTTGAGCCGTTTGGTCAGATCTTTGGTGCGCTCGTCAATGCGAACCGTTCCCCGGACACCGGGCAAGTCGGGTTCGCGAGGGGTTCGTCGGCGCAGGGACAGGGACCGCCGGGACATCAGGGACAGGGACCGCAGGGACAGGGGCATTAATGTCCATCGTGCCACGCGCGGAGGTTGCCTCACGACGTACACGCGGGCTGCAGACCAACTCGTGCCCCGATCACGGCTCGACCGCCATCACCTCATGGCGGTGGGCCGTCTGACCAAGAAGCTCCCTGGCATGCTCGACTGCCACGTCGGAGTCCTCGACTCCGGCCATCATCCGCGCGAGCTCACGCAGTCGTTCCTGCCCGCTCACCGCGACCACTCCGCTCGCGGTGATGTGCCCGTCATCGGTCCTGCGCACGACAAGATGCCGGTCCGCGTAGGCCGCGACCTGAGCCAGGTGAGTCACCACGATGACCTGAGCCGATGTGGCCAGCGCGGCCAGACGAGCACCCACATCCAAGGCTGCCTTGCCACCCACACCGGCATCCACCTCATCAAAGACAAAGGTCGGGATGTCCCCGCTTCCGGTCACGACCTCGAGCGCCAGCATGACTCTTGAGAGCTCGCCGCCGGAAGCAGCCCTGGCGACGCTTCGCGCGGGCGCCCCGGGACTGGCCGCCAACAAGATCTCGACATCATCGACCCCGTGGCGGCTGAACCGCACCGGCTCGACGCCCTCGCCGATGGACAACCCAGCGGGGTCGGGGCGGCCCGAAAGCGCGACCTGAACGACGGCTTTGCCCATGGCCAGGTGGGAGAGCTCCTTGGTGACCCGGGCTCCGAAGTCGGCTGCGGCAAGCTGCCGCGCGGCGCTCAGCTCAGCAGCGCAGATCGTCAGCGCAGCTCGCAACGCCTCGAGCCTGACCGCCAGCCCACCGGCCCGGTCGCCGGCCCCCTCGAGCTCGGCGAGCCGGGCCGCGGACTCCTTGGCCCACATCAGGATGTCATCTGCAGTATCACCGTACTTGCGCTGCAACCGCGCCAGGTCTGCCCGTCTGTTCTGGACCCAGGCCAACCTGGCCGGGTCGACGTCAACGTCCGACAGGTATGCCGCCAGGTCGGTCCCCAGGTCGGCGGTCAGGTAGCCCAGCTCCTGCAGGCGACGATCAAGGTCGGCCAGCTCCTGGTCGTGACCTGTCATCGGTGCCAGCGCTGCTCGTGCCGAGCCCAGCTGGCCTGCCACGTCGCCACTGCCTGCCACGCCACTGTTTGATCCGTCGGTGCGACCAGCGCCGAAGGCTCGACCATCCCCTGAAGCTCGACCGTCCCCTGAGGCTCGACCATCCCCTGAATACATGCTGTCCTGGTCACCGGTGAGCAGGGCGTGCGCCTGGCCGGCGCTGGCCCGCAAGCCATCGCTGTGCGCCAGACGCTCGTCCTCGGCACGCAGCTCGAGGTCCTCGCCCGGCAGCGGGTCGATTGCCTCGATCTCCTCAAGGCCGGCCCTGAGCACATCCACCTCTCGCGCCCGATCGCGAGCGAGTCCGCGCAGGAGGCGCAGCTCGGCACCAACCTGGTGAAACTCGTCATACAGCGCGACGTAGCGCCCAAGCGGTCCGGCAACGGAGACGCCTGCGAACCGGTCCAGCACGACGCGATGCTGCTCGGGCTGACGCAGCCGCCACTGGTCGGCCTGACCATGCACGGCCACCAGCAGCTCGCCAAGCTCGCCCAGCACGCTCACCGGCACGGTCCGTCCGCCGACGTGGGCCTTCGAACGGCCCCCGGCCGAGACGGTTCTGACCAGGATCAGGTCGTCCTGCGCGTCGCCGCCGGCCTCGATGGCCCGCAACGACGCGGGGTGTTCCGGCCCGACCTCGACCACCCCTTCGACGATGGCGACCTTCGCTCCCGTCCGCACCAGGCCGGCGTCCGCCCGCGCTCCCAGGAGCAGGCCGAGACCGGAGACGACCATGGTCTTGCCCGCGCCGGTCTCACCGGTGAGCACGTTCAGGCCGGCCGACAGCTCCAGCACCGCGTCGTCGATGACGCCGAGGTTCTGAATCCGGATCTCGCGCAGCATGGCGACAGCCTACGGACCGCCGGCGTCAGGAACGCCCAGACGTGCCGGAGCCACCATTTTGGCGGCGGGCCAGGCCACGCCACCCGTTCACGGACAGATCGAACTTTGCCACCAGCCGGTCCGCGAAGGGCCATGAGCTCAGGCGCGCCAGGCGCACGGGTGTCTGGCTTCGGCAGACATCGATGCGGGCGCCCGGCGGCAGCCCCACCATGCGCGAACCGTCGCACCACATGACCGCTGACACTTCGGCGTCCGCGACCGTCTCGATGGCCAGCGCGGAGGTCGGCCCGATGACCAGCGGGCGCGCGAACTGGGCATGGGCCGAGATGGGGACGACCAGCATCGCCTCGACGTCGGGCCACACCACCGGACCCCCCGCGGAGAAGGCGTATGCCGTGGAACCGGTCGGCGTGGCCGTCACCACCCCGTCGCAGCCAAAGGTCGACAACGGCCGTCCGTCGATCTCGAGCGTGACCTCGAGCATGCGCTCGCGGGAGGCCTTCTCGACCGTGACCTCGTTCAGTGCCCAGGTCCGGGCGATCACCTCCCCCTCGTGGGTCGCCCCGACCTCAAGGGTCATCCGTTCCTCGACCACGTAGTCCCGGGCGACAATACGATCAACGGTCTCGCCAAGCTTCTCGCGCTCTGCCTCGGCCAGGAATCCGACGTGACCGAGGTTCACCCCGAGCAGCGGGGCATCGGTCCCCCTCGACAGCGCGGCGGCACGCAGGATCGCGCCGTCGCCGCCGAGTACACAGACCAGTTCGCAGCCCGCAGCCGGGTCGGTCGGGTCGGCGGTGACGACGTTCGGACTGCCACCCAGAATCGTCGCCTCGGCCGCGTCCGGCAGCACGGCAACCTGGAGACCCGCGGCATAAAGCCGATCCGCTACCTCCCCGGCGAGCTGCTGGGCCTCGACCCGGCGTGGGTGAGCGACCAGCAGGATGCGGCGGGTCATGTGAGTGCCTCCGTCGACAGGGTGGCGGCCAGCTCGGTAACCTGCGCCGTGGTCAACCCCTCATCGGGGCGTGGTGTCAACCACAGTAGGTACTCGGCATTTCCGGTCGCACCCCGGATGGGGCTGCCGCGCAATGCTCTGGTGTTCAGGCCCACTGTCGTCGCTGCAGCCACCACTTCTTCGATCACCATCGCACGGTCACGGGCCGACCGGACTACTCCGCCCTTACCGAGGCGTTCGCGCCCGACCTCGAACTGGGGTTTGACCAGGAGCACCAGGTCGCCGGTCGGCTCGACGAGATCGCGCAGGACGGGCAGCACCAGCCGCAGAGAGATGAAGCTGAGGTCGGCGACGACCAGCTCGGCGAGCCCGCCAAGGTCCTCCTCGCGGGCATCGCGGATGTTGATACTGGAGCGTTCGATCACGCGAGGGTCGCCCGCGATCTCTTCGGCCAGCTGGCCATGGCCGACGTCGAGGGCCACAACCTCGCGTGCGCCCTCGCGCAACAGGACCTGCGTGAATCCGCCGGTAC
>DHJN01000120.1:9510-12747 GCA_002404345.1 Actinobacteria bacterium UBA4719
CGCTCACTCCTTGCCGAGATCGGCCAGGCGGCCCTGCAGGACCCGGTGAACCTGCTCGCTCACCTCGATCTGGGTGTCCAGAGGCTCGTCGGTCACCACGTCTAGCCGCCCGAGCACCTCGTCGACCGCTCGGTCCCCGGTTGGCTGACGTGAGGCTATCGGCGGGAGGGGCACGTCGTCTTCGTCGTCAGTCTGCTGTCTCTCCTCGAGTTCCACAGGCGCCTGCTCCACTGCGCTGGCCACCACCGCGGAATGGCTCATGTGGCGGCCGGCTTGGCACGCGTGGTGACCGCCGGCCGGCGGGCGGTGGTGGCCCTTGTTGCCGTCCTGGCAGTCTTTGGAGTCTTGGTGACCACCGTCGGCCTCGCCGCCGCATTGGTCGTCGTTGCAGCACTGCTCGCCGACGTGGCCTTCGCCACGCGTTTCGCGGCGCGCTTCGGTGCAGCGGCCTTGTTGGCGGTGCTATGTGAAATATCGGCCCTCGAGGAGGCGGAGCGCAGCCTGGCAACCTCTGCGCGAAGTCGGGCCACCTCTGCCCGCGCCTCCTCCAGCTTCTCCACCGACACCAGCCCCAGCCGGGTGACCGCGATATCGACCTCGCTGCGAACCAGCGCCGTGAGGTTCGACCGATTTGTGGTGGCCGCGGCGAACAGCTCCTCGGCCAGGGCGCCCGCCTGGCCGGCCACCTTGCTGCCGGTGTGGATGCCAGATGCCGGCAGCGACAGCAAGCCCTGTGCAGCCTCTGTGGCACGAGCCCGGGTAACTTCGGTCAGGCCCGACGCGAGCTGGACATATCCGCGAACTGATTCGAAGCCCATTGTTCCTCCTTAGAATGGACGGTGCACCACAACGTTACTGCCGATCGCTGCCCGCCGTCTCGTCCCTCCTGCGGCAGCGCACGGCGCCCAGCTCCGGCATCCCCGAAGTCCGATCAGCTGCGATATGCCACAGCCAGGTCGAGCTCATCCGACAACGCCGCCCCATCGCCGCCTCGCGGATCCATCGGGCATCCCCGGTCGCCCGCGTGCCAAAGCGCCTTCAAGGCGGCGCGCAGCCGTTCGTTCAACGTCCCGGCCCTCGACACGACAAGGTCGCCGGGCGCCGAGACCCACGCCTTCGCCTCGCCACAGACCCATTGCGAGAGATCCCGCAGATCCTGGACCGGCTCCGCGTAGGCCACGTGCAAAGAACGCAGATCCGTTGCGACGTATCGGGGGCGGGCAGTGAGGTCTGCAGCAGCCACATCCATCCACCGGTGAACGCCTCCGAAAACGAACAGGGAGTCCATCCCGGCGGCTGTCGCCCCCATGACATCCGTGTCAAGCCGATCCCCGATCGCCAGTGTGCGGCCGACTTCGGTGCCAAGGACCGAGACACTCAAGTCATAGAGCGGAGTATGCGGCTTGCCCACCACGACCGGATCAACGCTGACTGCCGGACGGACCGCGCCGACCAGAGCCCCGTTTCCGGGCGCCACCCCCCGGTCGGTCGGCAGGGTGCTGTCGATGTTCGTCGCCACCCAGAGGGCGCCGGCCTGAACGGCATAGGCGACCTCCGCCAGATCGGTCCAGGCGACCTCAACCCCGTAACCCTGCAAGACCGCCACCACGGGCTGTGCCGACCGTGTTTCCCGGGAAGAGACCGACTGAGCTGAAACTGACTGAATTGAAACTGACTGAGCTGAAACTGACTGAGCTGAAACTGACTGAGCTGAGACGGGAACCAGGCCAGCCTCCTCCAGGGCAAGGGTGACTCCCTGCCCACCAACTGCCAGGACTCGGGCCCCGGGTGGGCAGCGATGCGCCACGTGGCGGGCACCCGCCTGTGCGCTGGTGACCACGCGCGATACCGGTCCGGGCAGCCCGAGCGCAGCCAGGTGAGCTGACACCTCGGCCGGCGCCCGAGAGGCGTTGTTGGTTGCGTAGACCACAAGGATGCCCGCCGAGAGCGCGGACAACAACGACTCCACCGCATGTGGCACCGCCTCGTGCCCGCGGTAGACGACACCGTCCAGATCGCACACAATGCCGTCGAAGCCTTCGATCAGACTGCCTTTGGCGCTGAGGCTGGTCATGGCGTCGGCTGATCAGGTCCGCCCGCGTCCTCGTCCTCGTCCTCGTCCTCGTCCTCGAGCAGGTCGATCAGGACCAGACCGTCGAGCTCCTGGAGTCGCTCGTCAGCGTCCGTCTCGCCGTTGACATCTGCGTTGGCAGCGTGACCGAACCACGTCAGAGCTCCGCCCGCGTCGCCCTTGGCCAGCAATGCCTCGGCGTAGGCGTAGAACAACCGCGGGGCCCAGGGTTCGCGCGAACCCACCTTGAGCTGGGGCAGCTGGAGCCCAACAACAGCAGCCTCAAACTGACCCAGGTCACGTCGAATCCCCGACACCACGATCGCGAGCTCGATGCGTTCGTCCTGAGCCAGAGTTGCCGCCTCGGGCGAGGCTGCCAGGTCGAGGGCCCGCTCAGGACGGCCAAGACCACGTTCGGCGTCGACCATGAACGGCAGCATGTGCGAGGAACCCGAAAGCCTGCGTGCGGTACGGAACTCGCTGAGCGCCCTGGCCCATTCCCCCTTGCGGTAATGAACCAGCCCCAATGCCTCCCGAACGGCCGGAACACGACCCGCCCGGCGCACCGCGGTCTCCGCGTGCGCCTGCGCCGCCTCGATGTCGGTGTCCAGGAAGGTAGCCACCATCACGAGATGCTGTCCCACGCCGACCGCATTCTCCTTGCTGAGAGTTCGCAACTGGTTCTTGACTGATCGATCCAGCTCGAAGCCGGTCACGTCATCGGGGATGGCCGGCTCCGGCAACCTCGGCTTCTTCGGTGTCAGCATCGAGCTACCGCGCTGGCCGTCGCGATCTGCCCCGCCTCGCGAACCCCGATCCGCACCACGATCCGCACCACGATCCGCACCACGTCGGTCCCCGCCCGCGCCCACCGGACCACGTCGGTCACCGCCCCGTTCGGGACGCCCGGATGAAGGGCCACGACGAGCGTCGTCATCGCGAGGGCGGCGGGCAGCCTGATCATCAGACACGTGGCCTGGCTCCATTCGTCTCGAGTGCTGTGTGCGGTAGTTCGTGCTGTGTGCGGTAGTTCGTGCTGTCTGCGGTAGTTCGTGCTGTGTGCGGTAGTTCGTGCCGCGCGCAAGTAGTTTCGTGCTGCCCACAAGTACTTCGTCAGTTCGGGGGACCCTCGCAAGGGTACGCCAAACGCAAAGAGCCCCACCCGG
>DHJN01000111.1:0-3775 GCA_002404345.1 Actinobacteria bacterium UBA4719
TGTGGCATCGAGGAGGTCACCGATCGGGTCGTGCAGGCATCTGGCTTCGCCGAGCGGATCAGGCGTCCGGGGCACGGGATGGGTTTCGCAGTGTCCAGCTACATGTGCGGTGCGGGGCTGCCCATCTACTGGAACAAGATGCCACACAGCGAATGCGTGCTGCAGGTGAGCCGCGGCGGGGTGACGCTCTTCTGCGGCGCGACCGACATCGGGCAGGGGTCGGACTCGGTGCTGGCAACAGTGGCGGCCGAGGAGCTCGGCCTCTGGCCCACCGACATCCGCCTGGTCACCGGGGATACGGGGTTTGCCCCGGTCGATCTCGGGTCCTACTCCTCGCGCGTCACCTTCATGGCCGGCAACGCGGCACTCGTGGCGGCCCGGAAGATGCGGGGGATCCTGGTTGGCGTTGCGGCTGAGCAGATGGGCTGCAGCGAATCGGAGGTCGAGGTGTGCGACGGCAAGATAGGGGAGCTTGCCTTCGAAGACGCTGCCGTGCTGGCCCAAGAGCGTTTCGGTGTGCTGTCCACACACGGCACGTACACCCCGCCGTCGCACTTGGGTGGGTCCTTCAGGGGTGCCGGCGTCGGGCCGAGCCCGGCCTACAGCTACTCGGCGGCGGTCGTGGATCTCGACGTGGATCCCCGCAGCGGCGAGATTCATCTGAACAAGGTCTGGCTCGCGCACGACATCGGGCGCTCGATCAACAGCCTGGCCGTCAAGGGTCAGGTCGAGGGGGGCGTCTACATGGGTCTGGGTGAGGTCCTGATGGAGGCGCAGGCCTACCGCCATGGCCTGCACAAGCAACCCTCGATGCTCGACTACAAGGTGCCCACCTTCCTTGAGATGCCAGAGGTGGAGACGATCCTCGTCGAGACCCTTGATCCGGAGGGTCCCTACGGCGCCAAGGAGGTGGGCCAGGGTCCGCTGCTGCCTGTCATCCCGGCCGTCGCATCGGCCGTTCACGACGCCCTGGGCGTCTGGGTGGACGAGGTTCCGGTGACCCCCGACAAGATCATGCGTGCACTCGATGACTTGGCCAAGGGCCGCCAAGGGCGTTGCGGCCCGAAGAGCTTCCCTGATGTTCCGTACCCGACTATGGACAAGGTGGCTCCCCCCGATGCTGCGTCTACCACGGTTTAGCTACCTGCGACCGGAATCCGTCGCCGAAGCAGCCCAGATGCTCGCTGAGCACGGCAGCCGGGCAAGGCTCGTCGCCGGGGGCACCGATCTGCTGCCGAAGATGAAGCGCGGCCAGATGGAGCCAGAGATCCTTGTCGGCCTCGGCCACCTGGACGAGCTGCGCCAGGTGCGTGCCACCGTGGACGGTGGCTTCGACATCGGTGCCGGCGTGACGCTATCTGAGGTCATCGCGCACCCGCAGCTGTGTGCCGCCTATCCGGGCTACGTCCGCGCGGCGGCACTCGTGTCGTCGCCGGCCCTGCGCAACGCGGGCACGGTCGGTGGCAATCTGTGCGTCGACACGCGGTGCAACTACTACGACATGAGCTACGAGTGGCGGCAGGCCGTGGGCTTCTGCATTAAGAAGGACGGAGACGTATGCCGTGTTGCTCCCGCCTTCACCCGATGCAGGGCGATTGCCTCCTCGGATACAGCACCCGTCGCCATTGCACTCGGCGCCACCGTGGTCCTCGTCGGCCCTCAGGGTGAGCGCGAGGTCCCTGTGGCTTCGTTGTACCAGGACGACGGCAAGCTCTACCTGACGAAGGCTGACGATGAGGTGCTCACCACCCTCCGGCTGCCTGAGCCCGGTCGGTGGCGCTCCTCGTACGTCAAGGTTCGCAGCCGGGACTCGACCGACTTTCCTGTCGTTGGAGTGGCCGTCGCCTTGCAGATGACTGGTCCGGTGGTGGATGCCTGTCGGATCGTGCTCACTGCTGTGGCCTCGCAGCCGCTCGACGTCAGTGACGCCGCAGAGCCGCTGTTGGGTCGGGAGCTCGATGACGCCGTCATACAGGACGTAGCCGCGAAGGCAGCCAAGCCGGCGAAGCCGCTGGACAACGCGGACCTGTCGTACGTCTGGCGTAAGCGGATAACCAGCAAGGCAATCGAGCAGGCGATCCGAGAGGCCAGCAATCCCCGCTGACCCTTGGCCTGGCCACGCCTCCGAAACGCGGAAGGTCAGCTTCGCGCGCGACGAGCGGGTCTACCGGAACGCCCCATGACCTAGATCGACCCGCCGGAACCGCCACGGGGGGCATTCCGTTGAGGTTGCGCCCAGATCAGAAGTGGGCGGTGGGTACCCAGGCGCCGTGGACGTCGAGCAGCACGTCGACGATCTCTCCGATCGTCGCGTAGACCGTGACAGCCTTGATGGTGGCCGGCAGGATGTTGTGGCCCGCTGAGGCGGCGTCGTACAGCTCGCCGAGCGTTCTCTTCACCGCTGCGGCATCGCGGTGGCCCCGCAGCTCGGTCACCGCTTGGATCTGCCCGGACTCCGCGGCCGGGTCGACCCTGAAGACATCAAGAGGCTCGCTGGGCGCGGGAAACTTGTTGACACCCACCACGGTTCGTGCGCCCGACTCCACCGACTGGGTGTATCGATAGGCGGCATCCGAGAGCTGCTGGGCGAACCACCCGGACTCGATGCACGTCAGCGCGCCGCCGAACTGCTCGATCTGACGGCTCAGCTCCATGATTTCGGCTTCGAGCTCGTCCGTGAGTGCCTCGACGGCATACGAGCCGCCGAACGGGTCGAGGGTCGTGGTGAGGCCGGACTCGAAGGCCACGACCTGCTGGGTCCTCAGTGCCAGGGTGGCCGCCGATTCGGTGGGTACCCCCAGTGCCTCGTCGTATGCCGACACATGCATGGTCTGAACCCCGGCAAGTGCCGCGGCGGTCGCCTCGAGCGAGGCACGCACGACGTTGTTGAGCGGTTGCTGAGCGGTCAGCGACGAGCCAGCGGTGAAGGCGAAGATCCGCAGCTGCAGCGAGCGGGTGTCCTTGGCGCCATACGTTTCCTTCATCAGCCGCGCCCAGATGCGTCGGGCCGCCCGGAACTTCGCGACCTCGGGCAAGAAGTCCATCGTGATCGCCAGAAAGGTGAAGAGGGTGGGGGCCACCTGGTCCACACTGACGCCACGTCGGACGCACTCATCGAGGTAGGCCCGGGCGTTGGCGAACGTGAACGCGATCTCCTGCGCGGCCGAGGCCCCGGACTCGCGGATGTGATAGCCGCTCATCGACAGGGGAGTCCAGTTGGGCACGTGCTCCGTGCAGTACTCGATCGTATCCGCGGCGAGCCGCAATGAGGCCGGCGCCGGGAAGATCTGGGTGCCGCGGGCGATGAACTCCTTCAGGACGTCGTTTTGGATGAGCAGGCCGAACGCGTTGGGGTCGACGCCGCGCTTCTGGGCCAGTGCGAAGAACATCGCGGCCCACACGTAGCCGATCGAGTTGGCGGTGGTGCGGACCTGGCTGATCTCCTCCAGCGCAATGCCGTCCATGAGGATCTCGATGTCGGCCAGGGAGTCGATCGCCACGCCGACTCGCCCGACCTCGCCCGCCGCGCGCGGGTCGTCGGAGTCGATGCCCATCTGGGTGGGCAGGTCCATGGCCACAGAGAAGCCGGTGACCCCGGCCTCAAGGAGGGTATGGAACCGATGGTTGGACTCTCGCGGTGTGCCGAACCCGGCGTACTGGCCCATGATCCACGGCTTCGGCGTGGGGGAGACTCCCCGGGTGAACGGGTAGTCGCCGGGATGCTCGGCGGACTCCGGGGCGTAGTCGGGCTTGAGACAGGGCAGATCCATCAGAC
>DHJN01000111.1:3888-6423 GCA_002404345.1 Actinobacteria bacterium UBA4719
CACACCCGATTGGGCGGTGACCAGCGCGACTACCCGTTGGCCCCAGTCTGGGTCGGTGACGCCGACGACTGCGACCTCGGCGACACCGGGCGCCTCAGCCACGACCTCCTCGACCTCACGGGGATAGATGTTGTAGCCGCCGGAGATGATCATGTCGCCCAAGCGGTCGATCAGCCACAGATGACCGTCTTCGCTGACCCGACCGAGGTCGCCGGTGTGCAGCCAGCCGTCGACGACCGACTTCGACAGGTCGCCGCGGTTCTGCGCGTTCCAGTAGCCGGCCATCACGTGATCGCCGCGCGTGACGACCTCCCCCGGTTCGCCGGGGGCAACCGGTTGGCCCTCCTCGTCCACGACGCGCACCTCTACGCCGAGGGCGCTGCGTCCGGCCGAGCTCAGCAGCTCGGGCTCGCCCGCCAGGCCCCGCGCATGGTCCTGGGCGTCCAGGACGGTAACCGGCGGGATGGCCTCGACCAGGCCGTAGTACTGCACGAGATGGGGCGTGATCCGCTCGAAGGCCCGTCGCATCTGCTCGGGCGGCATGGGCGCTCCCGCATAACCGAGCATCCGCAGGTCGGCGAACGTCGAGCGGTCCACCCCTGGCAGTGTCAGCAGGCGCGCCACCATCGTCGGCACGATCGCCGTGTGCGTGCCGCCGCGCTCTGCCACGGCTTCGACGAAGGTGTGCGGATCCCACGACGGCAGCACGATCTGTCGCGCACCTGCGACGAGGAACGGCAGCACGAACAGCCCGCTCGTATGGGTGATCGGGCCGGCATGGACAAAGACGTCGTCGTGGGCCGGCACCCCGCCGAGCACGTCCTGCGTCATGTTCACCACGGACGCGAACCAGTTCCGGTGCGTGCGCCTTGCGCCCTTCGGGTGGCCAGTGGTGCCACTGGAGTAGTGCAGCCCGCACAACGCGTCCGGCTCGACCGGTGTGAGATCCCGGGTAGAGCCAGAGGCCAGAAGCTGTTCGTACGGCATTCCCGGCCCGTCTCCGATCACCACCACATGGGCCAACTGATCCCGAAGTGCGGCGCTCTGGTCGGCGAACCGGGCGTCATAGATCAGCGCCCGTGCACCGGAGTCGATGGCGATTCGCTCCCAGTCGCTGGTGTGCAACCGGTAGTTCAGGGCGGCACGGACCAGCCCAGCCGCCCTGATCGCCAGGTCGGTCTCGAGGTAGGTGACGCTGTTGCTCTGCAGGTCCAGCACCCGGTCGCCCGGCTCCAGGCCCATCGCGAGCAAGGCATTGGCCAGCCGGACCACCCGACTGGCGAGGTCGGCGAACGTCAGGGTGTGGCCCGGCCCATCCACCGCGATCCGGTCCGGGAAACGTCGAGCGGCACGAATGACAAGGGTTCCGACGTCCATGGCTCAGCCAACCTCCGAAGCGATGTAGGCAGCATCAAGAATTCGCACGCCCTGGCCTTGCTGCAGGACGGTTACCGGATTGAGGTCGAGCTCGAAGCCCGCCGGCCAGGTCGAGACCACGTCGGCTACACGCAGGATCGTGTCGACCAGCGCGGACCGGTCAGCAGGTGCGGACCCGCGAACTCCCGCCAGCAGCCGGGCCAGTCGCGTCTCGTCGAGCATCTGCTCGACGTCGGACCTGGTGACCGGCAACAGGCGCAGTGCGACGTCGTCGAGCAGCTCGGTGAGCACGCCACCGGGCCCGACGGTGAGCACCGGCCCCAGTGGGCTCGGTGCGATGCCCACAAGGGCCTCCACCCCCGAGCCGACCATCTCCTCCACGAGGACCTGCCCGCCCAGGGCAGCCAGCCGGGCAAACGTCTCGGCGGCCGTGTCGACAGTGATGTTCAGGCAGACGCCACCGGCCTCGGTCTTGTGCACCAGTCCTGGCACCACGGCCTTGAGGACGGCGAGCCCGCCAACCTGCTCGACCACGGCACGGGCCTGCCCGACGTCATCGACCACGCGACCGACCGGGACGGCCAACCCTGCCTCGGCGAGCAGCGCCTTGAGCTCCTGCTCGCCCGCGCCCGGCGCGGGTGCGGGGAGGGCGGCTGGGGGCTTTCCCCTCGGCTCGATGCCCAGCCGGCTCACCTGGTACAGGGCTGCGGCCGCCCGAACGGCACGGGCCGGGGTCGGGTAGCTGGGGATGCCGACGGCTCGTAGCTGGGCGGAGGCAGACGGTGCCAGGTTGGCCGCGCCAGTGCGTGCCACGAGCACCGGCTTGCCGCTTCGCTCGGCGGCCCGCGCCAGGCTGCTGACCAGGGCGTCGACGTCCTTGCCGGTGAGGACACAGCAGCACGCGATGACCAGGTCGACCTGCTCGTCGTCGACCAACGCCTCGAGGGAGCGGTCGAAGAGCCCGGTATCGCTCATCACGCTCGCCGTCACATCGACCGGGTTGGCGGTTGCCCCGAAGGCGGGGACGATCTCGTCGAGCACGGCACGGGTCTTGTCCGAGAGCACGGACAGCTCGAGGCCGCGCGCCTCGATCGCATCTGCCGCGAGGATGCCGGAGCCACCCGAGGTCGTGACGACAGCGATGCGGGGACCGGCAGG
>DHJN01000111.1:6502-8854 GCA_002404345.1 Actinobacteria bacterium UBA4719
ATGACGCGGTCACCGGTGGCCAGCGCGCCCGTGTGAGAGGCGGCAGCACGTTGACCCGCATCCGATCGCCCCGCCTTCAGCATGGCCACGGGCAGACCGCTGGTCGCGACCCGACGCAGCCGGCCCACATCGGTGAGCGACTCGACGATCGCCAGCAGCCCCCGGCAGCCCGGTTCCTGCGTCAGAGTCTCCATGACCTCAAGTGCTCCGACGTCGGCCTCGTTGCCGGTGTTGACAACCCAGCCAAGGCCGAGCCCGCGTTCGTAGGCGAGGCTCACCGCGCCGTAGCCCAGGGCCCCGCTCTGGCTGACGAAGCCAAGGTGTCCATCGACAAGCCTGGTGTCCGGGCCCCCGAACAGCGGTGAGAAGGACGTCACCTGGGCGTTGTGCACGCCGACGCTGCCGATGCAGTTCGGGCCGACGAGACGCAGCCCACCGGCGCGCGCGGCCGCTACGAGGTCGTCTTGGAGCGCCCGTCCTGCCGCACCGGTCTCGGCGAACCCGCTGGAGCAGACCATGACCGTGAGGGCCCCCGCGCTGACGCAGTCGTCCACGGCCTGACCTACTCGATCTGCGGAGAGCATGATCATGACGAGATCGACCGGGGCAGGGCATTCGGCGACGGAGCGATACGACGTAAGCCCCCCGACGGGCGCTCCATCCGGCCGAACCGGATAGAGAGACCCCGTGTAGCCGAAACGCTGCATGAACTCGATCGGCAGGCGGCCGAGTGCCGTCGGACGGTCAGAGGCCCCCACAACTGCTACTGAGCGCGCGGACCACAGCGCGGATATTGGATTGGGAGTCACCTCAGCTCACCGGAGCCTGTGCAGTGGCCGAGCCAAGTACTCGTATCGGGTTGTCACTTCTTGGTGGATGATTGCCGAGACAACGACGGCGAACTGGAGCCGGGCGTACTCATCGATGGACATACGAGAACCGAAGTGCCAATGCTTGAGCGACCACATGTGGGCCAGCATCGTCAGGTCCCAGGCCAAGGTGTCGCTGTCATGTTCATGCAGAATTCCCGCTTCGACGCATTCTCTCAGACAGGTGACAAGAAGGCCGGTTGTCTCCTCCTCCAGTGACTTCATCTCGCTAAGAGCGTCTTTGGCAAGCGTGCTGCTCTCGCGGTAGGCAAGAATCGTGCCCGCGCGTCGGCTGTCAACCACACGGCAGTACGCGCCGAATCCACTGCTGAGCCGGTCGAGGGGGTCGTCGAACCCCTCCATGGCTCGCGGCACGTTGTGGCGGTAAGCCTCGAGAATGTCACGCATGACGAGCAGGAGGATGTCCTCTTTGTTCTTGACGTACTGGTAGACGGTGCCGACGCTGATGCCGGCCTCCTGAGCCAGGTCGTTGACCGACATCTGGTGATATCCCTGGGTCGAGAGCAGCGCAGTGGCGGCGTCGACAATCTGGCTGCGTCGCCACTCACCCCTTGCTGCCCTGACGGCTTCCGGCCCTGCTGTCATGGCTGGCTCCCTGTCTGCTGCAAGCTCGCCAAACCTGGCCCGATCCCGCCGTGCTCGAACACCGTCACGCCATGGAGAGGTGGACGGGCAGTCAGGTCGCAGTCCCACATCATGATCGGCACCGTACAGTGTTATGAATCGATGTTCAATCTCAGTGACATAGCGCTCGGGTGGCCTCACCTCGGGCGACATCATGGCTTGGCTCCCGAAATGCGCTGGTCAGAGGCGGTTCATCGGCGTACATCTTGAATTTGACACCCTCGGACGGAGTACGTAGTCTCCTCGAATTGAATGATTATTCGGTCAAACTGAACCAAAGTTCAAGACATCTGGTGGTGAACACGGTGCTTCAGCTGCACGTGCAGGACGGTGTGGCCTCGGTGGTGCTCGATCGGCCGCCGGTCAACGCCTGGAACGATGAGCAGCTTGACCTGTTCGAGGATGCCCTGCGAGCCATCAGCGAACGTTCGGACATCGCGGTCGTGGTGGTGCGTGGAGGGGGATCTCACTTCTCTGCAGGTGGTGACATCAAGGTGATGGCGTCAGCCTTACGCAACGGCCAGATGGCTGGGCTCAACAACTTCGCCGCCCGCATCCAGCACCTCTTCAATGAGTGGGCGCAGCTGCCGGTGCCGACCGTTGCTGTGCTGCGCGGGGCCGCCACTGGCGGTGGGCTGGAACTGGCTCTGGCGTGCGACCTGCGCGTCGCCTCCGACACCTCGACGATCGGACTGCCCGAGGTCAACCTTGGTCTGGTGCCGGCAGGCGGAGGCACCCAGCGACTCACCCGGCTCATCGGTCGTGGCCGGGCACTGCGCCTCATGCTCACCGGAGAGCTCGTCAGCGGGCCGGAAGCCGAGCGCATGGGCATCGTCGA